>NZ_JBWKUZ010000008.1:0-235481 GCF_059421435.1 Janthinobacterium sp. GW821-FHT03A03
GTGTTTGTGCCGCCGCCCGCCGCGCAAAAGGCCGCCCCGGCCGCGCGCGCGGCCGTGCGTCCGCCGCCGTTGCGCCATCCATCCGCGCCCGTGGCCGCCTGCGCGCCGCAAGCCGACGCGCAGGCGGCTGCCTGCGTGGCGCTGGACGAGAAAAACGCGGCCCTCAACGTCAAGCTGGGCGAACTCGAGGGCAAGATCGGCGCCCTGCAGCAGGCGCTGGCGCTGCCTGCCGCCGCCGTGACACCCGCCGCCGCCGCGCCGGCCGAGGCCGCGCCTGCGCTGCCGCACGCCAAGCCCAGGCCCCTGCACGCGCCGCCGCCGGAAAAGAAGGCGGGCGGCAATGGCTTGCTATGGCTGGGCATCGGCACCGCGCTCTTCCTGCTGCTGACGGCCGTCATCGCGTATGCCGTGCGCAAGCGCAGGCAGGCTGCGGCACCGGCGGCGCCATCGAAGTACTGGGTCTTGCTGCGCAAGCCGTTCCGCCGCAAGACCGACGTGCCGGTGCTGACGGAAACGGTGGAAGGGGAGCAAGAGCCGGCGCCGGAAGCGGAGCCGGAGCCGTTCTCCCGTTAACGCTCCGCTGAAATTTGATATATAAAAAGATATTGAAAAAATACATGGAAACGCGTGTCAATCGCGTTGCCTGTTTTTCAAAGATGGTGATATGATTAATTCAGTGGACTTGCTCTACGACAAAACAGTCCCAGCCTGGCGCAGCCACCAACGATAGCGTGGCGCGGCAAACAGGTGTAGCGTTGCATAAACGCCTGGGCCTGGAAGCGGTCTGCGATGCCGACGATGTGCTCGCGGACGCCGGATGCAACCGGCAGCGAGGCGACGCCAGGAGATACCTGGGGTTCGCCTTCCAAATTCTTTCTCCCTGCCAACACTGGCGCGCGCTGCGCGGCCGGCCAGGGCGGCAGGCGTAAAAAAAGCACCCTCGGGTGCTTTTGTCTTTTCTGCGATGCAAACTTGTTTACATGCGGGCGCGCGCGGCGGGCATCACGCTGGCCAGTTGCGTCATCCACGGTTCCGTGACGGCGCGGATGTCGCGGTCATTCGCCAGGATTTGCTTGAGCAGGTCGATCTTGCGCAGGCGCGCAGCGCCGGCAAGGGCGGGTACCTTGCCCGTCGTGGCCGTGCTGGCCGCGCTGGCGCACTGGTTTTCCAGGGTGTCCAGGCCATCCCAGTCGCTCGTACGCGCCGCCACGACCATTTTATTGGTCATTCCTGCAATATTTTCGTACATCGAGAGAACGTCGTTGGAGGTCATGATCACACCCGTAACTAGTGAATGTATTACTGCTTGTCTAGGTTAACGGCGGCCACGGCGGGAACTTGAGGGGTTTTTTGAAAATAAATGCAAATAATTTCAACCGCGCGCGCCTGCCTGCCGAAAAATGCGCCGAAACAGCGCGCCAGACCCCGTGGATGCGGGGCTTGGCGGGTGTCGGCGGCGGCGCGCTTATTTCACCAATTCTTCCAGCCCCGCGCTCAGTTCGGCCGGCGGCGGCATCTTGTCCACCAGCACGGAGGGCGGCAGGCCCAGCGATTCAGCCACGTCGCTGGGGTAGCAGGCGATGATTTCTTCATTGCTCAGGGCGTTTTCGTCGACGCGCGCGCGCCAGGCGCCCAGGTGGACGATGGCGGCCAGGCGGTTCAGGGGCGCCTTGATGAGCGGATCGGGAAAGGCGGCGATGGTGGCGGCAAACGTGGGCGGGAATTTCCAGCGGCGCGCCAGTTCCGCGCCCACGTCCGCGTAGCTGTAGCCCAGCGAGACCCGCTCCGCGTCCAGGCGGCGCGCATCGAGCGGCGGGGCGATCTTGTCGAGCTGCATGGCTTGCTCGGGCATGGCGGCATGGATCACCAGTTGGCCGATCGCATGCATCATGCCGATGGTAAACGCCAGGTCCTGGTTGTCGCCCGTCTGCCTGGCGATCCAGCGGGCCGATACGGCGCTGTGCAGGCTGTAGCGCCAGAACTGCGGCAGGTTCAGGCCGGGCACGGCCTTGTAGCCGTTGACCAGGCCCGAACTGATGACGAGCGTGCGCACGGTAACAAAGCCCAGCATCAGCACGGCGTCTTCCACCGTGCCGATGCTGTGCGAGACGTGGTAGTAGGCCGAGTTGGCCAGCCGCAGCAGCTTGGCGCTCAGCGCCGGGTCCGCGCCCAGCTGGCGGGCGATGTCTTCGGTGGAAATGGCGGGATTGTCGAAACTGCGGACCAGTTCGTCGACGACCTTCGGGGCGGTGGGCAGGGCATGGGGTTGCTGGAACAGCGCTTCAAGTTGCATGGCGATTCTCCTTGGCAGTCGCGCGGCACGGTGTCGGGATCGTCAAACTATATGCCGATTTTTTATGCGCATGCAAAAAAGTTCGCGGGCGGTTTTTTGGCCTGAAACAGGCTATGATTTTAGCCACTCATCCCAGCAATTCAACGAAAGGACCGCCCATGCACGGTTTTCGCTTTTCCTGGCGCCGGACGCCAGTCCAGGCCGCCATCGCCCTGACCCTGGCCGGCGCCACGCTGGTCGCCCTGCCGGCCCTGGCCCACGGCCAGGACGCGGCGGCCGCCCCGGCTGCCGCCAGCGCCGCGCCGGTGTTGCCCGGCGATGATTTCTATTCCTACGTGAATGGCGACTGGATGCGCGCCACGGCCATTCCCGCCGACCGTAGCAGCTGGGGGTCGTTCGCCATGCTGGCCGAGGCAAGCAACAAGCGCATCACGGCCCTGATCGAAGCCTTGCCGGCGGCCGCGGGGCAGGGCAGCGAAGCGCGCCAGGTCGGCGATTTTTACCGCAGCTGGATGGATGAATCGGCTATCGAAGCGAAAGGCTGGGCGCCGCTGCGACCGATGTTGACAAAGATCAATGGCATCCGCGACCAGGCGGGGCTGGCGCGGGCGCTGGGCGAGAGCCTGCGCGCCGATGTCGATCCCCTCAACGCGACCAATTTTTATACGGAAAACCTGTTCGGCCTGTGGGTGGCGCAAGACTTGAACGACCCCACGCGCAATGTCGCCTATCTGCTGCAAGGCGGCCTGGGCATGCCCGACCGCGCTTATTATGCGACGGACAGCGCGCGCATGCAGGGCTTGCGCGCCAGCTACCAGGCGCACATCGCCGCCATGTTCAAGCTGGCCGGCTACGGCGATGCGGCAGGCCGGGCCGCGCGCGTGTTTGCGCTGGAACAGCAGATTGCCGCCAGTCATGCCAGCCGCGAGGATTCGGCCGATGTCGCCAAGGGCAATAATGCGTGGCGCGCCGGGGATTTCGCCAGCAAGGCGCCGGGCCTCGACTGGCAAGCCTTCTTCCAGGCGGCCGGCCTGGGCGCGCAGGCGGATTTCATCGTCTGGCACCCGACGGCGATGACGGGCAGCGCCGCGCTGGTGGCGAGCGTGCCGCTGGCCACCTGGAAGGATTTCCTCGCCTTCCACGCGATCAACCATTTCAGCACGATTCTCCCGAAGGCGGCCGCCGACCAGCGCTTCGCCTTCTATGGCAGCGCCCTGAGCGGCACGCCGCAGCAGTCGCCGCGCAGCAAGCGCGCGCTGGCGGCGACGAACGCGGCCTTGAGCGACGCCGTCGGTAAACTGTATGTGGAGCGCTATTTCTCACCGGAATCGAAAGCCCGCGTGCAAGACATGGTGACGAATATCGTCGCCGCCTTCTCGCGCCGCATCGACAAGCTGGACTGGATGGCGCCGGCCACCAAGGCGCAGGCGCAGGAAAAACTCAAGACCCTGTACGTGGGCGTGGGCTACCCGGAACGCTGGGATGACTATGCGGGCTTGCGTGTCGTGCGCGGTGACGCGCTGGGCAATGTGCAGCGGGCGGAACAGTTTCATTACCGGCAGGAGCTGGCCAAGCTGAGCCAGTCTCCCGACCGCAAGGCCTGGGCCATGCCGGCGCAGCTGGTCAACGCCGTCAACCTGCCGCTGCAAAATGCGCTGAACTTCCCGGCCGCCATCCTGCAGCCGCCGTTCTTCGATGCGAAGGCGTCCGATGCGGCCAACTATGGCGGCATCGGCGCCACCATCGGCCACGAGATCAGCCACAGCTTCGACGACCAGGGCGCGCAGTTCGACGCCCAGGGCAAGCTGCGCGACTGGTGGACGCCGGCAGACCTGGCGCACTTCCAGGCCGCCTCCCGGCAGCTGGTAGCGCAATTTTCCGGCTATAAACCGTTCCCCGACCTGGCCGTGAATGGCCAGCTGACCTTGAGCGAAAACCTGGCCGACCTGGCCGGCGTGGCGGCCGCGTACGACGCGTTTGCGCTATCGCAAGAAGGCAAGCCGGCGCAGCCGGAAGCGCAGCGCGCGTTCTTCATCGGCTACGGCGTCAGCTGGCGCAGCAAGGCGCGCGAAGCGGCGGCGCGCCAGCAAATCCTCACGGACGGCCATGCGCCGGCGCAATACCGCGCCGCCACCGTGCGCAACCTCGACGCCTGGTATCCGGCCTTCGACGTCCAGCCGGGCCAGCAGCTGTACCTGGCGCCCGAGCAGCGCGTGCGCGTCTGGTAGTCATTTACGGTGCCGCACGCCCAGCGCGCCGGCACCGTAAAATGGCGTGATTACTGATTGGAGCGCCATGAAGCCGACCTCGCAAGACCAGCAAGACCCCATCCACGCCATCACGGGCCGCACCCTGGCCCATTATGACGCCAGCGCCGAGCAGTTTTTCGAGGGCACGCGCGACCATGACGTCAGCCAGAACATCGGCGCGCTGCTGAACGCCATCGGCAGGCCCGCGCCGCTGTCCATCCTCGACCTCGGTTGCGGCCCCGGCCGCGACCTGAAGGCGTTCACGGCCCTGGGCCATCACGCGATGGGCGTCGATGGCTGTCCCCGCTTCGTCGAGATGGCGCGCGCCTACAGCGGCTGCACCGTGTGGCAGCAGGATTTCGTCGACCTCGACCTGCCCGCTGCGCACTTCGACGGCGTGTTCGCCAATGCCGTGCTGTTCCACGTGCCCAGCGCCGCCTTGCCCGGCGTGCTGCGCGCTTTGTACGCGTGCCTGAAGCCGGGCGGCGTGCTGTTCAGTTCGAACCCGCGTGGGCAGAACCAGGAAGGCTGGAACGGCGCGCGCTACGGCAGCTACCATGACGAAGCGAGCTGGGCCGCCTACGTGCAGGCGGCCGGCTTTACCCTGGTCGAGCAGTACTACCGACCGCCGGGCTTGCCGCGCGAGCAGCAGCCATGGCTGGCCACCGTCTGGCGCAAGGATTTGGCGGCCTGATCGACGATGTTGGCACTGTGTTAGGAACCGTACAGAGCCTTTGAACCCCACTGCGTACTATGGACACATCGACACGCAACAAGCAGCGTGTGAGCCGCAGTACCGGCCCTTGCGGGCTGGACAACAGATGTACCAACTACAGTGAGGATCCATCATGAACAAAGATCAAGTCGAAGGTAAACTGAAGGAAGTCGGCGGTAAAATCCAGGAAGCCGCTGGCAAAGTCGTCGGCAGCGAAGAACAGCAAGCCAAGGGCCTGGCCAACCAGGTCGAAGGCAAAGTGCAGAAGAAGGTTGGTGATGTGAAAGATGCAGTCGAAACTGTGACCCGCAAGCCATAATTTCTGCTCCAGTATAAAAAAACCGCCGCCTGTCGCAAGACAGGCGGCGGTTTTTTATTTGATGCAGCGCAAGCTTACTGTGCTGGCTTCATCAGGTTCTGCTTGAAGAACAGCTCGATTTTCTTGTATACGTGGCGCTGGCCCGCGCGCGACGAGATGCCGTGCTTGGCGCCCGGGTAGGTCATCAGGTCGAACTGCACGCCGCGGTTCACCAGCGCGTCGATCAATCGCGTGCTGTTGCTGAACAAGACGTTGTCGTCGGCCATGCCGTGCACCAGCAGCAGCGGCGACTTCAAGCCGTCGAGGTGGGCGAACACGGTGCTGGCCTTGTAGCCGTCCACGTTTTCCTTCGGCATGCCGAGGAATTGCTCCGTGTAGTGGGTGTCGTACAGCGACCAGTCGGTCACGGGCGCCACCGACACGCCCATGGCGATCTTGTCCGATGCGGCCGACAGCAAACGCAGGGTCATGAAGCCGCCGTAGCTCCAGCCGAACACGCCGATGCGTTTCGCATCGACGAAACTTTGCTTGCCCAGCCAGTCGATGCCGACCAGCTGGTCGGCCACTTCGGCGGCGCCCAGGTTGTGGTAGATGGCGTCCGTGAACGCGCGCTCGCGGCGCGAGGAACCGCGGTTATCGAGGCGGAAGACGACAAAGCCCTGCTGCGCCATGTACTGGTCGAAGTTGTTGCCCCAGCGGCGCGCCACGTGCTGCGAGTGCGGACCGCCATACGTCGACAGGTAGACGGGATAGCGCTTGCCCGCGTCGAAGTTCGACGGCTTGACGATGGAGTAGTACAGCGTCTGGCCATCGTTGGCCTTCAGGGTGCCGTATTCGGTCGGCAGGTGGTCGGCCTTGTACTTGAAATACGGGTGGCTGGCGTTGAGCGCGTTTTCTTCCAGCCAGCCCACCATGGCGCCGTCCGGGCGGCGGATGCTCACTTGCGGCGGCGTGGCCGGGTCGGAATACGTGTCGACGAAGACTTCGCCATTGCGCGAGAACGTCGTGTCGTGCCAGCCGTCGGCTTTCGTCACGCGCTGCGGCTTGTCGGCCGTGCTGCCGTCGAGGGCCAGGGCGTAGGTCTGCTTGTCGATCACGGCGTCGCGGTTCGACGATACATAGACCTTGCCCGACTTCTGGTTCACGGCCAGCACGCTGTCGATGCCCCACTCGCCGGAAGTGACAGGGTGCAGCAGCTTGCCGCCCATGTCGTACAGGTACAGATGGTTGCGGCCCGTGCGCTCGGACGACCAGAGGAAAGTGCCGTTGGCCAGGAAGCGCAGGTCGTCATGGATGCTGACCCAGGTTGTCGACGTTTCCGTCAGCAGGGTGCGCTGCGCCAGGGTGGCCGCGTCGACGGCGACCAGGTCCAGCGTCTTCTGGTCGCGCGACTGGCGCTGGTAGACGAGCGACTTGCTGTCCGCGCTCCAGTCGGCGCGCACCAGGTAGATATCGGGGTTGGTGCCCAGGGCCACCTGGCGCTGCGCGCCCGTTTCCGGCGAGACGATCAGCAGCTGCACCAGCACGTTCGGGTCGCCGGCGGCAGGGTAGCGCTGCTCGACGACGTCGGTGCGGTCGGCGAAGATTTCGAAGCGCCGCACGACGGGCACGGGCGCTTCGTCATAGCGTTTATACGCGATGGCCGAATCGTCGGGCGCCCAGTAGTAGCCGGTGCGCTGTCCCATTTCTTCCTGCGCCACGAATTCGGCTTCGCCGTTGCGTATCGTGCCCTTGCCGTCGCTCGTCAGCTGGCGTTCCTTGTCCGTCTTGAGGTCGATCACATAGATGTTTTGATCGCGCACAAACGACACGTAGCGGCCTTTCGGCGAGATTTTCGGGTCCAGCACATTGCCCTTGGCGACCAGGCGCGCCTTGTCCGGATGGGCCGCGTCGACCAGGTACAGATTGCCGGCCAGCGGCACCAGCAGCTGCTTGCCGTCCGGCGACCAGCTGTAGCTGAGAATGCCGTTCAGGCTGGCCGTGCGCTCGCGTTCGCGGCGCGCCTGCTCTTCGGGCGAAATCGTTTCATTCGGCACCAGCGCCTTCGAGTCGACCAGGCGGTGCGTGCTCTTGTCCTTCAGCTTGAATTCCCACAGGTCGAGCTGGAACTGGTTGTCGGCGCGGCCGCGCAGGAAGGTCACGCGCTCGCCGTCGGGCGAGACCTTCAGGTTGCGCACGCCGGGGCCGGCCAGCGCCGGATCGGCGTGGATGCGTTCCAGGGTCAGCTTTTCAGCCGATGCGGGAACGCTGGCCATCGCGGCCAGGAAACAAAGAATAAAACGCATGGATGTCTCGGTAGTTGAAGGAATGAATGGCACTGCCAGGGAAGGCAAGCTTGAGCGTTGCCTAAGCGTAAGACGATACCAGAGCGTGCCTGTTTATGCGATAGCCCCGGCCACGGAATAAGCGCTTCCTGGCCGTATTTCCTTCGTCAAAAATGTCTAGCAGCCGCCCATTCCATGGCGCTTTGCCCCGTTCAGGCCAATATCGTACCTGCGATCACCGTCAGGCAGGCGCCGCCTATCCAGGCCTGGCCAGCGCGGAAAGTGACGGATACGCGGCCGTCGCGCTGCAGGCACGTGCCCTGGCGGACCGTGTAGTCGGCACCCGCCAGCAGGTGCGCGATGCAGGCGTTGGCGCTGCCCGTGACGGGGTCTTCGACCAGCGCGCCGTGTTCGCTGAGCAGCGCGCGCACTTCGTAGTCGGCCGGCCCGCCTGCGCCGTGCGCGCCGTACAGCGCCAGGCCGTCGGCGCCGGCGGCGGCCAGCAAGGGCGTCAGCGCGGCGATGTCGGCGCGCACGGCCAGGCAGGCGGCGGCGCTGGCCAGCGGCACGCACAGCCAGCGGATGCCCATGTCGGCGATGGTGGCGCCAGCGGCCAGTTCTCCGCCCAGCGCTGTTTGCAGCAGCGGCAGCAGCGCCGGGTCGAGCGCGCGCGTGGCGCAGGACGGCGCCTGGAACGCCAGCACGCCGCCGGCGCCCCGTTCTATCTGCACCAGGCCGACGCCGCACTCCTGCACGATGCGCGCGCCCCTGGGCTGCATGCCCGCATCGAGCAGGGCGTGCGCCGTGCCCAGGGTCGGGTGGCCGGCGAACGGGAATTCCATCTCGGGCGAAAAAATCCGCACGCGGTAATCGGCGGCCGGGTCGCGCGGCGCCAGCACGAAGGTGGTTTCCGACAGGCCCGTCCAGCGCGCGATGGCGTGCATCTGCGCGTCATCGAGGCCGTCGGCGTCCAGCACCACGGCCAGCGGATTGCCCGAGAAGGGAACCGTGCTGAAGACGTCGACTTGCCTGAAGGGGCGTGGTTGCGGCATGAGGCTTCCTTGCTGGTTTATCAGGCTGCGCGCAGGCGCTGCAGCGACAGGCGGTTCAGATACCAGGTCAGCAGCACGGCGGCCACCGTCAGGCCCGTCACCAGGCCGATCCAGAAGCCGGCGGCGGCCATCGGCTCGGCCGGCGACCAGATGAAACCGGCCGGCGCCAGGCCCAGCACATAGCCGATGGGCAGCGAGAAGCCCCAGAACGCCAGCAGCTGGATCAGCATCGGCTGGCGCGTCACCTTGTAGCCGCGGATGGCGCAGGACGTGGCCACCTGCGTCGCGTCGGACAGCTGGAACAGGGCGGCGAACAGCAGCAGCTGCGCGCACAGTTCCTGCACCTGCGGGTCCGACGTGTAGGCTTGCGCGATCTGGTGGCGGAACACGGTGATCAGGGTGGCAGAGACGATGGCCGCCGTCAGCGACATGGCCACGCCCACCCACGAAATGAAGCGCGCCTTGTGCAGATTGGCTTCGCCCACGGCATGGCCCACGCGCGTGACGAGCGCAATGCCGAAGGTGAGCGGCACCATGAAGACGACGGACGAGAAATTGAGGGCGATCTGGTGCGCCGACACCTGGATTACGCCGAAGCGCGCCACCAGCAGGCTGATGACGCCAAAGGCGCTCACTTCGGCAAAATACGTCACGCCGATGGGCAGGCCCAGGCGCAGCATGGGGCCGATGGACGCCATCTGCGGCCACTCCCAATGCGTAAACGGATACGTGGCGTGGTAGGCGGGCGCGATCCTGATCCACGCCAGCATGGCCAGCAGCATCATCCACACGCAGCAGGTGGTGGCCACGGCGCAGCCCACGCCGCCCAGCTTCGGCATGCCCCAGTGGCCGTAGATCAGCAGGTAGTTGACGAAAATATTCAGCGCCAGGGCGGCCAGGGCGATGACCATCACGGGCTTGGTCTGGTTGATGCTGGTGCTGTAGCCGTACAGCGCGCGGTAGGCGGCGAACGGCGGCAGCGCGCAGCTGATGATGTGCACGAACAGCTTGGCCTTGGCGGCAACCGCCGCTTCGAGCATCAGGTGGTCGAACACCAGCGCCGCCATGTTCGTCAGCAGGCAAGCCACCAGGCCGACCAGCAGCGCCTTCCACAGCGCCTGGCGCACGATGTGCGGCACCCGGTCGTGGCGCGCCGCGCCGATTTCATGCGCCACGAGGGTATTGATCGCCATCATGATGCCGCTCACGGTGACGAGCACGATGGACCAGATGGCCGCGCCCAGCGAGACGGCCGCCAGCTCCTCGGGATTGGTATGGCCCGTCATGGCCACGTCGGCCGCGCCCATGCCGACGGTGGCCAGCTGGCCGATCAGGATGGGCCAGGCCAGCTTCCAGAGCGAGGAAACTTCATTGCGGACGGCGGGCAGGGTGAACGAGGTCGTGTGTGGCATGGGCGGCAAGCTTGACTAAAGACAAGATTCTACCGGCATTCGCCGTGCTTGTCCGCGCGCCGCCCCCGGCGCCCGCCTCGGTAATCATTTGTTACAGCTAAGAAGGCCAGTCGCGGATAGACTGCGCGCTCTATTTGGCAAAATGACCAAATAGTCAAACCGCAATACATTGACTATGGAGCAAGACCATGCTGAAACACACCCTGAGGTGCGCCCTGTTGCTGGGCGCCGCCATGACGGCCGAACTGGCCGGCGCCGGCGAACTGACCCTGTATTCGCGCGACGATTACCACGGCCGCTCGCAGACCGTGCGCGACGCCGTCGCCGACCTGGAAACCCTGCGCTTCAACGACACGACGCAAAGCATCCGCGTGCGCTCTGGCCGCTGGGAAGCGTGCGAGGAAGCCGATTTCCGCGGCGCCTGCTTCCTGCTCGATGCGGGCGAGTATCCCTCGCTCGACGGGCGCGCCAACAAGATCACGTCGCTGCGCGAAGTGCGCGGCGGCTGGGACCGGGGGCGTGACCGCGACTGGGAGCGCGACCGCGACCACGACCGCGACTGGGACGGCCGCCGCGACCATGACCGCGAGCGCGGCCGTCTGCCGGGGCGCGCGCTGGGCGGCGAGCTGACTTTTTATACGCGCGACGATTTCGCCGGCCGCAGCTTGACCGTGCGCAACAGTTCGGCCGATTTGCGCGAGCGCGACTTCAATGACACGGTGCAGAGCGTGCGCGTGCGTTCGGGCTACTGGGAAGTGTGCGAGGACGTGGGCTTCCGCGGCCGCTGCCGCACCCTGGAACCGGGAGAATATGCGAGCCTGGAGCGCATGAGCAACCGCATCTCTTCGGTGCGCGAAGTGCGCTGACGCGAGCCGCATAGCGAGGCACATGGCAATGACAGGCTCCTGCGGGAGCCTGTCATTGCTTTTGGTAACAATTTATTGTGCTTTTCACATACTTTGTTACACCGTTTCTGCTGCGGATGGCTACACTGACAGCAGTTGTCATGTCGATCACTTATCCTTGCCGCCACGGAGACCGCCCCATGCATCGCCCCTTCGCCCTCGCCCTGCTGTGCGCCAGTTCGCTGTTTGTCCACCTCGCGGCGCAGGCCGGCGAGATCCGCCTGTACACCGATGACAATTTCAAGGGCCGGGTGGTGGTCTTGCGCGATACGACGGACGACCTGTCGCGCGTCAATTTCAATGACACCGTCTCGAGCATCCAGGTCGATTCGGGCAGCTGGGAAGTGTGTACGCATGCCGATTTCAAGGGCGATTGCAAGACGCTGGAACGGGGCGACTACCGCTCGATGCCGGGCATGAACGATAAAATCTCGTCGGTGCGCGAACTTGGCGGCGGCGGCAGCAGCGGCAGCGGCGGACGCCGCGCGGCGCTGGAGCTGTTCGCCGACGCCGGCCAGCGCGGCGCGTCGGCCGGCGTGAACGCGGACCGCGACGACCTGGTCGACATCGGCTTCAATGACCGCGCCAGCAGCGCGCGCGTCGAATATGGCTACTGGCAGCTGTGCAGCGATTCCAACTACCATGGCAGCTGCCGCGTGTTCGGGCCGGGCAGCCACGATGACCTGGGCGGCCTGAACGGGCGCGTGTCGTCGGCCCGCCTGGTCGATCCGCGCGAGGAGAACCGTCCGAGAAATGACGAGGGACTGGTGGTGCTGTACGGCCGCGCCTTCCTGAAGGGCCGAGGGCTGCAGGTGAACCGCGACGTCAGCGACCTGGTGCTCCTGAATTTCAACGACCAGGCCGAATCGCTCGCCATCAATGAAGGTACCTGGGAAGTGTGCTCGGACTCGCAGTTCAACGGCAGCTGCGAGCGCATGGGGCCGGGCAGGTATGAAACACTGAACACGGCGCTCGACAAGCGCATTTCCTCGCTGCGCCGCCTGTACTGAGCGTTTTGTGCGGGCTGGCGCTTGTTACAATGGCACCCTGGCGTTTTGGCCAGGCAAATCATCATCAAAGAATGAAGAATGGAGTTAATCATGACGGGCCCTCTCAAACACGCGCTGGCATGCGCGGCGACCTTGCTGCTCTCGCTGGGGGCGCATGCGGCCCATGCGGGCGAAATCACCTTGTTCGAAGACGTCGATTTCCGTGGCCGCGCGGTGAACCTGCGCGAGACGACGGACGATCTGTCCCGCTTTGGCTTCAATGACAAGGTGTCGAGCATCCTGGTGCGTTCGGGCACGTGGGATGTATGTACCGATGCCGGCTTCCGCGGCAATTGCCGCACCCTGGGGCCGGGCGAATACCGCTCGATGCCGGGCATGAACGACGCCATCAGTTCGGTGCGCGAGTCGGGCCGCGGCGATGGCTACAATCCGGGGCGCCCTGGGCGCGATCCCGACCGGGGCCATGGCGGCTATGGCCGTGGCGGCACCCTGGAAGTGTATTCGGGCGCGGGCCAGAATGGCGGCTCGGCGCGCCTGAACCGCGACACGGATGATTTCGTCAATATCGGTTTCAACGACCGCACCACCAGTATCGTCGTCTATAACGGCTACTGGCAGCTGTGCAGCGATTCAAACTACAACGGCATCTGCCGCATCTTCGGCCCTGGCCGCCACGACGACCTGGGACGCGGCCTCGATGGGCGCGTCTCGTCGGCGCGCATGGTCGACGAGCGCGAAGCGCGCCGCCAGCAGCAGTACGATAATCAGTACCAGCGGCCGCAGTATGAGCAGCCGCAGTATCCGCAATACCAGCAGCCGCAGTACCAGCAGCGCGGCGCCGTCCTGCTGTTCCCCGAAGCGGGCATGCGCGGCGAGCCGCTGGCGCTGGACCGCAATGCGGAAGACCTGGTGCGCTACAACTTCAACGACCGCGCCTCGTCCATCATCGTCAATGAGGGCCAGTGGGAAGTGTGCAGCGATTCGAACTTCCATGGCCGCTGCGAAGTGATCGGGCCGGGCGAGTACGGGCGCCTGAACAGCATGGAAAACCAGATTTCCTCGCTGCGCCGCGTGCGCTGATACTCCTCCGCCGTGCTGACAGGCCGCCTGCCGGGTTGATCCCGCCAGGCGGTTTTTACATTCCCGGCCGTGTGCTGACATTTGCTTGCCCTTTGTTACACTCGCCGCCTGCCGCCTGGTCTACACTGGCGAAAATGTCTCAGTATTGGAGTTGTCATGGTTCGATCTTTCCGCCCTGCGCTGTTGTGCGCCGCCACTTTCCTTGCCCCCCTGGCCGCGTCGGCGGGCGAAATCACCCTGTTCCAGGATGCCGGCTTCCGTGGCCGTCCCGTGACCCTGCATTCCGACACGGGCGACCTGTCGCGCATGGGTTTTAACGACAAGACATCGAGCATCATCGTGCGCTCGGGGACCTGGGAAGTGTGCAAGGACGCCAACTACCGTGGCAATTGCCGCGTGCTGCAGCCTGGCCGCTACGACAGCATGCCGGGCATGAACGACGCCGTTTCCTCCGTGCGCGAAGTGGGCCGCCCGGGCCATGGCGGCGACCACCGTCCCTACCCGCCGCGCCCGGAGCGTCCTCATCCCGGCTATCCCGGCCACGGCGGCGGCCACCGTCCCGACATGAATGGCGCCGTGCTGCTGTTTCCCGATGCGGGCATGCGCGGCCGGCCCGTGCGCCTGGACCGCGAAGTGCATGACCTGAGCCGCTATGGCTTCAACGACCGCGCCGAATCGGTGGTGGTCAATTACGGCCGCTGGGAATTCTGCGTCGACGCCAATTTCCGCGGCCGCTGCGTGGTCATGGGGCCGGGCAGCTACGGCCGCCTGCACGGCGGCCTGGACCGCCGCATTTCCTCGGTGCGCCGCGTGCGCTAGGCGTTGTAGCCTTCCTGCCCAGCGCCCGCGCAAGCCGTGCTTCGCGGGCGCTGTTGTATTGTGCGCACGCTATGCCGCAGCCAATTCGTGTACTCTTCCCACAGGCAGTTCAACCATGGGGAGCAGGCACGGTGGAATACAAGGACTACTACAAGGAGCTTGGCGTCGAGAAGACGGCGACCGAGGCCGAGATCAAGAAGGCGTACCGCAAGCTGGTGCGCAAATACCATCCCGACGTGAGCAAGGAGCCGGACGCCGACAAGCGCACCAAGGCCCTCAACGAGGCCTACGGCGTGCTGGGCGACGCGGAAAAGCGCGCCGCCTACGATGAGCTGGGCCGCAGCGCGCAGGGCCATGCCAGGGGAGAGCCTTTCCGGCCGCCGCCGGACTGGGGCGCGGGCTACGAATCGTCGGGCGCCGACGACAGCGACTTCTTCGCCGACCTGTTTGCCCATGTGGGCGGGCGCCGCCGCGCCGGCGGCAGTTTCCAGATGCAGGGCGAGGACAGCCACGCCGCCATCAATATCGACCTGCAGGACAGCTACCACGGCGCCAGGCGCCACATCGTCATGCGCGTGCCCGAAGCGGACGCCCAGGGCCACGTGGTGACGCGCGAGCGCACCCTGGAAGTGACGATACCGAAAGGCGTCACGGAAGGCCAGCAGCTGCGCATGAAGGGCCAGGGCCAGCCGGGCAGCGGCGGCGCGCCCGCCGGCGACCTGTATCTGGAAATCCGCTTCCAGCCCGACGCGCGCTACAAGGTGGAAGGGCGCGACGTCTTCGAGACGGTGCCCGTGACGCCTTGGGAAGCGGCGCTGGGCGGCGAAATCGCCGTGCCCACGCCGTCGGGCACCGTGGCCGTCACGGTGCCGCCCAATTCGCAGACGGGGCGCAAGCTGCGCCTGAAGGGGCGCGGCATTCCCGCCGCCCAGCCGGGCGACCTGTATCTGCTGCTGGAAGTGGTGCTGCCGCCGGCGAACGACGACAAGGCGCGCGAACTGTATGCAACCATGGCGCGCGAGATGGCTTTCAATCCGCGCCAGAAGCTGGGAGGGTAAATCATGACAAACAAGGTAATTGGCGAACTGCTCGAAGACCGTGCCCTGAGCCTGGAAGAACTGGCGCGCGCCTGCGCCGTGGAGCCGGACTGGGTGGTGCAGCATGTGCTGACGGGCGTGCTGCTGCAAAGTGGCCCGCCGGCAGGGCAGCTGACGGCCTGGCGCTTCACCAGCATGGACCTGGTGCGCGCGCGCCGCCTGCACGAAATCGAATCCGTGTTCGACGCCAACGCGGAACTGGCCGGCCTGGTGGTGGATCTGTCGGAAGAAGTGGCGCGCCTGCGCCGCCGCCTGCACGTGCTGGGCGTCGATTAGGCCTTATGCCGGCTCGCCGTGGCGTGCCACGGTGAGCCGCGCAATATAAAACTGCCCGTCGACGACCACCCGGTGCGGGATGCCGGCCACGTCGAAGCCGGGGCCGCCGTCTTCCATCCATTCCTGCGCCAGCGAGTCGAACTGCTGCGGCGTCATGCGCAGCATCTGCGCCGTGATGACGAAGCGCGCGCCTGGTTTTTGCTTGTTGACGAAGTCGTCGATGCCGGCCATGGTGTTTCCTTTTGATACTGATCAATGTATGCGCGCATGATACCCGGCCGCGCGCGCATCTAAAAGACTTGTTCCAGCATCGGCAACTGTTCCGCAAAGCGCTCCGTCAGCCACTTGCCCGCCTGGCCGGGCGGCGTGTCGGCCCGCTGGATCAGGTAAATCGGGTAATTTTCGCCGTTGTCGACGGCCAGCGGCAGGTGCACCAGGCGGCCCGCTTCCAGGTCGTCGCGCACCATCGCTTCGGGCATGTTGCCCCAGCCCAGGCCCGCGCGCAGCAGCGCGTGTTTTGATCCCAGGTCGCCCAGGCGCCAGTTGCGCAAGCCCAGCACGCCGAAATCCTGGCCTTCCGTCAGGGCGCTGCGGTCGCTGAGCACCAGCTGCACGTGTTCGCGCGCCAGGGCCGAGGGAATCGGCCCTGCCAGCTGCGCCAGCGCGTGGCTGGGCGCGGCCACGGGAATCAGGCGCACGTGGCCGACGGCCAGGCGCTCGAAGACGCTGGCCGTGGCCGTCATCCAGCCGCCCAGGCCGATGTGGCAGCTGCCATCCATCACCAGCTGCGCCACGGCGCCCATGGCCTCGATGCGCAGGCGCAGGGCGACGGTGGGGAACTGCGCCTGGAACGCCTCGAGCACGCGCACCAGCACGCAGGTGGGGAACATCACGTCGACCACCACCGACACTTCCGCCTCCAGGCCGCCGGCCAGCGCCTTGGCCCGCGCGCGCATGCCGTCGACCTTCAGGGCCACGGCGCGCGCATCGGCCAGCAGGGCTCGGCCCGCGTCCGTCAGGGTGGGCTTGCGCTTGCCGCGGTCGAGCAGCACCACGTTCAGCTGTTCTTCCAGGTTGGCGATGGTGTAGCTGATCACCGACTGCGTGCGGTGCAGCTGGCGCGCCGCGTGGGCGAAGCCGCCCGCGTCGATGACGGCGACGAAGACGCGCAACTGGTCGAGCGAAGGCTGGCCCGGTTCTCTCATGAATACTCCCTATCTAGAAATTCGATGCTAACCATTGATATTTATACGGTTTTATCGATGGTAGACCCGAACTATGATGTATGCAAGTGCAGCAAACGCCGCACCCCCATCTATCGTCCTTGAAGGAGTGCATCATGGCAAACGTACTACACATCAATAGCAGCGTGCGCAGCAGCGGTTCCCTGTCGCGCCAATTGTCGGGCGAATTCGTCGCCAAACTGGCCGCGCAGGGCGACACCATCGTCGTGCGCGACCTGGCGGCGCAGCCCGTGCCGCACCTGACGGAAGAAGTGATGGGCGCGTTCTTCACGCCGGCGGAGCAGCGCAGCGCGCAGGCGGCGGCCGCCGTGCAAGTGTCCGACACCCTCGTCGATGAATTGCTGGCCGCCGACGTGCTGGTGCTGGCCGCCCCCATGTACAACTTTTCCGTGCCATCGACCCTGAAGGCGTGGATCGACCATGTGGCGCGCGCCGGCCGCACTTTCCAGTACACGGCCACCGGTCCCGTCGGCCTGGCCACGGGCAAGAAAGCGTATATTTTCACGGCCAGCGGCGGCGTCTACAGCGAAGGCCCCGGCGCCGCGTATGACTACCTGAGCACCTATCTGCGCACGGCGCTGGGCTTCATCGGCATCACCGACATCGAGTTCGTGCAAGCCGAAGGCGTGGCCATGGGCGAGGACGCCGTCGCCGGCGCCATCGCCAGGGGCCGCGCCTCGATCGCAGCGCTGGCCGCCTGAGTCTGGCCCCGTTCTAGTTCCAAAGAAGGATTGCCAATCTGTCATGGTTGACATAAGCTTGCCGGCGGCACGCCCCGTGCCGGGCCGGCGAGCCGTTCGCCATGAAAGTCCCCCATGCACAAGTTGGCCAGCGCAGTACTGTTCGGCAGTTCCCTGTTTTCGGCAGGCATGGCGCTGGCGCAGTCAGCGCCCGCTGCACCGCCTGCGCCGGCCCACGTGGGCCGCCACGCCGCCACGCCCGAGGATCTTCGCGCCATCGAGCAAGTCGTCGCCGACTTCCAGGCTGCCCTGATTGCCAAGGACGTCAGGCTGCTGTCGTCGCTGATGCTGCACAGCAACATCCTGTTCGCCTCGCCGGCCGACGACGATTTCATCAAGAAGATGCGCGGCACGACGGACGTCCACTTCGACGGCGTCGGAGCGGGCGGCTATGCCGCTTTCGCCAGCTTCATCAAGCGCGAACCGCAGCGCACGGAAGAAAAATTCTACAACGTCAAGATCACCCAGGACCGCCACGTGGCGTGGGTCAATTTCGACTACGAATTCCTCGTCGGCAATAAATTGTCGAACTATGGCGTGGAAGCGTGGCAAATGGTCAAGCGCGACGGCGACTGGAAAATCCTCAGCGTCGTCTGGTCCATGCATGCGGCAGCCGAGGCCGGAAAGTAGCCTGCGCGCACGATGACTGAAGCAAGCTCAAGCGTGCCTTCGGCATGGAGCGGTTGGAACCCGGCCAATCATTCCCCATTTGGTGGTTTGCATTCACTCCCCGTTTATTCTCCCATCTGGAGAAATTCCGGGACGGGTTGGTCTTTTAAGCGGCAACATTTTTATATTTCCACAAGGCAACATGATATGCTACCAATTTTACGCATGTAACTGTTTATCCATTCGCAGCGGCGGCATCGCGCTGTCCGCGTCGGTTGGGCGCCATGTTAAGTTGTGAATATATTCGAGTATAGGAAAGTTGAATGCTGCCATTTATTGCTGTAGGCCTTGTTGCAGGAGTGGGTATTGCGATTTATAAAAAATACAATAATCCACAAGATAAAGTAGTTCCGGTCGCGTCCGTATCCATAGGGAAGTTTGCCATATGGGGGCGTCCGAATGCCGGGAAAACTACCTTCATAAACCGTTTGTTGGGGAAAGCAACGGACTTCCAGCGGAAGGAGGCTACTACTGCCAAGACTGTTCACAAATTTATACCATTTATCAAGATCGCAGGCACGGACTATAAAATTAATGAAATCGTAGACATGCCGGGCACGCAGGATCGTCGCGGAGACTGGTTGGAACTGATTAAATCGCATGAACATGTTTTTTATTTGTTGAACCTGTCAAGAACGGATTCATCTTATATGGCCGAAGTGCGTAAGGATCTTTTTGAAACTGTTCGTGCTTTAAGAGCCTCCGGGAAGAGCAGAAAAAGGATTAATATTATTGCATCCCATGTTGATGAGTCTGGCTGGAAAAATATCAATCCGGCTGAGATTAATAATATTCTGCAAAATGATGATGATTTCCGAAAATTGTATGAAACGATCGATGACGTGGCGGGTTATGTGTACGCGGCTAATCTGACGGATACAGAAAATTTCCAACGCCTGATTGAAAGTGTCGTCAAAGATGCCATCGCTTGACTTGCCTAATTGCGCATATTTTTTTGCTCAGGCGCTGGATAATAGTGGTGAGGTTGAGTACTGGAGGATCAGTGCACAGGGTGCTCGTTATGATAAATTGGAGATGGCGGATCCGAAATTAGCTCTCATTCGAAAAAATATAGACGAAGCTGCGATGTTGGAGGCGTTTTATTTTTTTAAAAGTGAGACGCTGGATATCAGGATGAGTTTTGCTGGATCCGGTTTGATTTCAATCAGGCCAAGCACGCTCGACATTGATGGTCGAATATCACCGGTATTAATGATATTTAATGTGCATGGTGACTTGCGCCATCATGTTGCGACGGTAGTAAACGGAATTCTTGGGCAAATGGGACGTGATTTGAGTCGCGGTAGTGTCGCAGACGTTGAAAAACTTCAACGGATTTTGAATTTGCCCAGGCCGGTGCTGCTTTTTACTTTATTTCTTTCAAAAATCTGGAATAAAATCAATGGATAAATATGTCAGAAAAATCATATTTGTGGATGAAATTTTCCTCGAAGATTTGAATCAGATTTCAAGGCGTGACAGGGAAGAATTTTCCGATCCGGGATTGGACACAAAAGTAATTGCGCTACCTCTTTCTCCGGCGAAAATTGATGAAGTTACGGCGCTTGTCGATCCTTCGGCGATTCGTCCAGGAAGTATCGTTGTTAGGCCGGGCTATACTGACCAGTTCGTTCCTGTGGACGGTTTTTCTGAGGATCTGATGAATCGGAAATACGGTCTTTTTGTGCAGCTTTGTATTGCCTTGGGTGCGAAGAATGTTTCCGTCAGCAATATTGATAATGTCTCGCTTGGAAGTGATGCTGAGCTGGGAATGGAGGCGGGGGTGGGTGCACGCGCGCCATTGGCAAGCGGTAGCGCTGAATTTTCATCAAAAACGTCGGGGCTGACGGAAAATGTCAGCAAAAGCATCATGGAAATGAATACATCCGCGTCTGGTGGCGAACCCGACTTTGAAAAGGCCGACACTATAATTTGCCAGTATGGGCTGCAAAAAGATTCACTATTCACGGATATGCTGGGAATGTGCAGGGTTGCAACGAACAGGCTAAGCAGGCATGAGCTATCGCTGGACTTTTCGACCGATGTGAAGAGAATTTTTGATTCATCTATTCACGCAAAAATCAAGGTCATGAGCAAGCTATATGAAGGTAATGTGGATTTCGAGAAAGCAAAACGGTCTGTCGAGCGGACCCGGACTGCGACAAAACTTTCTGTCGTAGTGCAATTTTAAGTGAGGCAAGACTCCGAGATATTTGACCAGGCTGATTCCTGGTCTCGTTTCCGCATGGCGCCCCCGTTTTACAGATGCTGCTGTATCTATTATTTATAGATAATCGTTCGACTGCCTGTCGCTATTGGCCGGCCCTGCCGCGTCAGTCGCGCGGCAGTTCGCGGATTTCTACCGTGCCCCCTGCGTTCAGTACGGGGTTTCCGATTAACAATTTTTTTGCATCGTTTATACTTTCAGCTTGCACACGCAGATAGCCTGACAAGTGCGGCGTCACCGGCCTGGTTTGGCCGGAGCGGTGGACGCAGACGCCGGGGCCGATGGAGCTGCCGCCGAGGAAGCGGCCGCTGGCCCGCAGCATGGCAAAGTAGTCGTCCCAGACGGGCGTGGCGACTTCCATCGGTGTTTCCGTGTCGTCATGCATGAAGATGATGTAATCGTTCATTCCTTTTCTCCTGTGCCGCGCAATAATAAGTAGAGAACTGAATCAGGTATCCGATCAAGCGCGCACATGATTTTTACCCTGTTACCGTGTCAGTCCGTAGAGACAAGCTGTCCGGCCATGTCATTTTTGGAGCGTACATCGTGCCGATAAAGTATGTTGATTTTTATGAGGTAAATTACACGGCGGAACCCTTGCGGGGCTGCAAGCTGTGGGGCGCCTACGTCGCCATCTATGCCCCTACCGCCAACCCCATGCACAGGGCGAACCTCGTGAAGAAGCGCCGGGTGTCGGCCGATCACCAGTTTGCGACGGAAGCGGACGCCGTCGCCGAGGCGGGCGAGGCGGCCGTCAAGCTGGTCGAGCGGCGTCGGCGCCGCTACGTCTTCCATCCCTGATGCCACTGCGCCGCATCCTGCAGCGCGCGCCACGGCAGGATCTGCACGCGGCCCGAATGCACGGCTTCCAGCTTCACGTGCGTGACGGGCTCATCGGGCGTGGCCGTTGCGCATAGCCCGATGACCAGGAAGTGTTTTTCCTTGTTGGCTGGCGTGACGGCCGTCCATTTGCTGTTGAGTAATTTGCTCGGACGCAAATTATTGCGATTGGCACGGTGCATGGCGGCTCCCGGATTGGCGTGATGGTGATGTTGCCATTATCATGCACTACCCGCCATGCACGAGGATCGCCATGAAACGCCAGCTGCACCTGCTTGTCATCGACCCGCAAAACGATTTTTGCGACTTGCCCGCCGCCTGGCTGCCGCCCGATGCGGCGCCGGCCCTGGCCGTGCCCGGCGCCCATGCCGACATGCTGCGCGTGGCGCAGCTGATCCGCGAAGGGGGAGCGGGCTTGACGCAGATCAGCATCACCCTCGACGCCCACCACCGCTTCGACATCGCCCACCCCGCCTTCTGGCGCACGGGCGACGGCGGTGCCGTCGCGCCGTTCACGCAGATCGGCGCGCAGCAGGTGCGCGACGGCCTGTTCCGGCCCGCCGCCGGCGCCTTGCCGCGCGCGCTGGCCTACCTTGACGCCCTGGAGCAGGCCGGGCGCTACCGGCTGATGGTGTGGCCCGTGCACTGCGAAATCGGCAGCTGGGGCCAGAATGTGCACGCGGCCGTGCGCGCCGCCTACAACGCGTGGGAAGTGGCCCACCTGCAAGTGGTGGCCAAGCTGAGCAAGGGTTCCAATCCGTGGACCGAGCATTACTCGGCCGTCATGGCCGAAGTGCCGGACGCGCAGGATGCGGCCACCCAGCTCAACCGCGCTTTCCTCGACTCCCTGCTGCCGGCGCAGCAACTCTACATCTGCGGCGAGGCGGGCAGCCATTGCGTGAAAGCGAGCACGGAACATATCGCCGACTACATGGAAGCCCAGCAGGGCAAGCCGGCCCTGTCGCGCCTGGTGCTGCTGACGGACTGCATGAGTCCCGTCACGGGTTTTGAACGGCAGCAGCGCGACTTTATTGCCGGAATGCAAGAGCGCGGCGTGCGGCTGGCAACTTCCGCCGACGTCGTGCCCGAATTGCTGGCCAACGTGCCGGCCTGAGCCGCTGTCGATCATGCCCTGCTGAAATGCTTGCGGTGGCGTACTATTCTGCCTTCAGGAAGTTGGAGAAAACACACATGACCCCGATAGTGCGCAGTTTGCTGGAAACCGATCTGTATAAATTTACAATGTGGCAAGCTTTGCTGCACGGTCACCCGAATACCCACACCGAATACGAATTTGTCTGCCGCAATACGCCCGTCTTCCCCCTGGCGGAACTGAAGGGCGAGCTGGAAGAGCAGCTCGACCACCTGTGCGCGATGTCGTTCGCCGACGACGAGCTGGCCTATCTGCGCACCCTGCGCTTCATGAAGAGCGATTTCGTCGACTTTTTGACGGTGTTCCGCTTCCAGCGCAAATTCATCGACGTCAGCACGGACGGCGACACCCTGCTCGTGCATGCGGCCGGGCCGCAGGTACACGTGATGGGCTTCGAGATTTTCGTGCTGTACATCATCAACGAGCTGTATTTCCGCCGTTTCGACCTCGATGCGGCCATGCGCGAAGGGCGCCACCGCCTGGGCTTGAAAGTGGAAGCCGTGAAGGAATTCGGCAAGTTGCCGAGGCGCAAGCATCCGTTTGAATTTTCCGACTTCGGCGTGCGCCGGCGTTTTTCCGGCGCCTGGCATGACGAGGTGGTACAGCGGCTGGCGCGCGAGGTGCCCGAGTATTTCAAGGGCACGTCGAATGTCTACCTGGCGAAAAAGCTCGGCATCGTGCCGATCGGCACCATGGCGCATGAATACATGCAGTCATTCCAGTCGTTCGGCGTGCGCCTGCGCGACTTCCAGAAGGCGGCACTGGAAGACTGGGTGCAGGAATACCGGGGCGACCTGGGCATCGCCCTGACGGACGTGGTCGGCATGGATGCCTTCCTGGCCGACTTCGACCTGTATTTCGCCAAGCTGTTCGACGGCTTGCGCCACGATTCGGGCGACCCCGTCGAGTGGGGCGAGAAGGCGCTGGCCCACTATGCGGCCCTGCGCATCGACGCCAATACCAAGCGCCTCGTGTTTTCGGACGGCCTGGACCTGGACAAGGCGTTTGCCCTGTACCAGCACTTTGCCGACCGCATCATGACGGGTTTCGGCATCGGCACCAATCTGACCAACGACGTCGGTTTGACGCCGCTCAACATCGTCATGAAGCTGGTGCGCTGCAACGGCCAGTCCGTGGCGAAATTGTCGGATTCGCCGGGCAAGACCCTGTGCAAGGATGAAACTTTCCTCGCGTATTTGCGGCAAGTGTTCCACCACCCCGCGGCTTGACGGCGGCAGGGCTGGCGCTGACGGCTTAAAAACCCGTCAGCACGGTGTTCATATGCTCGACCTGCGGCGGGGCGGCGAAAAATTCGCCGACGAGGCCGCGCCAGGCCTGGAAGTCCTCGCTGCCGCGGAAATGCACGGTATGGTCTTCCAGGGTGGTCCAGCCCACCACGAGGCGGTAGGCGTCGCCGTTTTCGATCGAGCGCTCCAGGCGCATCGACTCGCAGCCGCGCGCGCGCTGGAACAGGGGCACGGCTTGCGCCACGGCCGCTTCGAAGGCTGCGTGCGTGGCCGATTTGATCTGGATATGGGCAATTTCATAAATCATGGCAAGTTCCACTGTGGAATGAAGGAACGTCGATCTTGCCATAATTTCGTCGCGCGGGGGAGGGCGTCAGCCTGCCAGCGCATGGGCCCCCGCATCGGCGCGCCGCCCGCCCGCGTGGCTGGCCGTGCGCTGTTCGATGTCGCAGCCATTGCATGCCTGCACGATGGCGTGCACCCGCTCCCGTTCCTGCGCCGTGCCGACGGCGACGATGAGGCGGAACATGCCGCGAAATGCCGTGGTGCCATAGTTACGGCCGTACATATGGTTGTCACCGCCAAACACGGTGTTGATGGCCCGCTCGAGGCGGCCCGTGAGGGTGTCGCGATTGCCGACGGTAAAATTGCCCTGTACGGGACCGGCTTCGTCGTCGCCCGCGTCCAGCTGCACCGCATGGGGGGCGAAACCGTCGGCCAGCAGGGCGCCGCGGGCCCGCTCGGCATCGGCGAAATGGTCGAAGACGCGGATCAGCGTGCCGCCGAGGGGAGTGCTCATGGAGGTACTCATGGCCAGGCTTTCAAAGAGGGTCGTCTGGATTTGACCTGCGAGCCTTGAAATAATTCTGTCTCAGCCTCGAAATGCCTGCATTGAGTGGCAAAAGTTTGATAAATATCCAGTATGGCTGCCAAGTCGCGCTAAGATACGCCTTGCGGCGCAGGGTGCCGATGGCGATACGGTGACGATCTTTCATAGGAGAACCAAATGGCAGCGAAGAAAATTCTGTTTTTGACCGGCGATTTTGCAGAAGATTATGAAACGATGGTGCCGTTCCAGGCCCTGCTGATGCTGGGCCATACCGTGCATGCCGTCTGCCCCGGCAAGAAGGCCGGCGAGACGATCAAGACGGCCATCCACGACTTCGAGGGCGACCAGACCTACACGGAAAAACCGGGCCATCTGTTCACCCTCAACGCCAGCTTTGACGAGATCGATCCGGCCCATTACGACGCCGTGATGATCGCCGGCGGCCGCGCGCCCGAATACCTGCGCCTGAATGAGAAAGTCATCGCCGCCGTGCGCCATTTCGCCGAGGCGGGCAAGCCCGTCGCCGCCGTCTGCCACGGCGCGCAATTGCTGGCCGCCGCCGACGTCATCCGCGGCAAGCGCATTTCCGCCTATCCCGCCTGCGCGCCGGAAGTCAACCTGGCGGGCGGCGCGTACGCCGACATCGCCGTCACGGACGCCGTCACGGATGGCCAGTTCGTCACGGCGCCCGCCTGGCCCGCCCATCCGGCCTGGCTGGCGCAGTTCGTCAAGCTGCTGGGCACCGAGATCCATTTGTAACCTTTACCAGCCCGGCAGGCCGCAGCGTTTGCCGGGCGCACCACTTTTCAGATTCGAGTTCCACATGCATGCGCCGCGCAGTCAACCTTCCCGCAAACAACTTCCAGCCTCGCGCTGGCGCCAGCGCCGCCTGGCGCAAGCCGCATCGGGCCTGAGCGCCGCGCAGGAACGCCAGCTGGCCACCCTGCACGACATCTCCACCCTGCTGGCGGGACAGCACGCCATCGATGCCCTGTGCCGCGGCTTTTTGCGCCACGTGATGCAGTTCGCGCAGGCCGAAGGCGGCACCGTGCGCATCCTTGATCCGCAACAAGATACCGTGCATATCATTGTGCACGAGGGTATTTCCGACGCCATGGTGGAAGAGGAGCATTGCATCCGTAACAACGATTGCCTGTGCGGTGCCGCCGTGGCGCAAGGCGTGATCCAGATCCGCGATTTCCGCCAGGTCGACGCCTTGCAGCGCTACCGTTGCCAGGACGAAGGTTTTATCGCCATCGCCGTTTTTCCCATCCTCGCGCGCGACCAGGTGGTGGGCAGTTTTTCGCTGCACTTTGCGCGGCCGCAAGCGGTGCATGCGCAGCAGCAGGGCTGGCTGGAGACGCTGGGCCAGAGCCTGGGCATCGCCATCGAAAACCAGCGCCTGATCGCGCGCGAAAAGGAGTTCGCCGTGGCGCGCGAACGCAGCCTGCTGGCCGAAGGCTTGCATGACAGCATCGCGCAAAGCTTGAACTTCATCAGCCTGCAAGTGCAGATGCTCGACGATTCCGTGCGCCGGGGCCAGCTCGACGAAGCGGCCGAAGTGTTGCCGCTGATGCGCATGGGTGTCGAACAAAGCTACCAGGACGTGCGCGAGTTGCTGGTTAACTTCCGCACGCGCTGGCATGGCAGCGACCTGGAAAGCAAATTGTCCGAAGTGCTGGCCAAGTTCGAGCTGCAGACGGGCGTCGTCGGCAGCCTGGACATGAGCGGCAACGGCGCGCCGCTGGCGCCCGAGCAACAATTGCAGATCCTGTTCATCGTGCAGGAAGCGCTGTCGAATATCCGCAAGCATGCGCAAGCGAGCAATGTGGCGCTGCGCGTGGAGAACGGGCGCGATTTCACGCTGCAGGTGCGCGACGACGGCGAAGGCTTCGCGGCCAACCTGCGCGACAAGAAAACGGAATTGCAGATCGGCTTGCGTATCATGCAGGAACGGGCCGAGCGTCTCGGGGCGCAATTTGCCATCGACAGCACGCCCGGCGGCGGCACGACGATTTCGCTGGCCCTGCCGGCAGCCCGGCGCCAGGCCGCGTAACAGATGATTCACCCCTATCAGGCAGAAGAAACAAACATAGTGAACGCTCCAATCAAAATCCTGCTGGTCGACGACCACACCTTGCTGCGCAGCGGCGTCAAGCTGCTGCTGCAGCGCAATCCTCAGTTCCAGGTGGTGGGCGAGGCAGCGAACGGGCTCGACGGCGTCAGGCTGGTGGCCGAATTGCAGCCCGACGTGGTGCTGATGGACTTGAACATGCCCGGCGTGTCCGGCGTCGAGGCGCTGCAGCTGATCCTGCAGGATTGGCCGCAGATGGTCGTGCTGATGCTGACCGTGTCGGAAAACGCGGCCGACCTGGGCGCGGCCCTGCGCGCGGGCGCCCGTGGCTACCTGTTGAAAAATATCGAAGCCGAGCAGCTGGGCCAGGCCATCGGCCGCGCCGCGGCCGGCGAATCCGTGATTGCCGACGCCATGACGGCCAAGCTGGTGTCGCAGTTCCGCGCGGGCCAGAACGCGCCCCAGGCCGATTATGACAAATTGACGCCGCGCGAGCGCGAAGCCATGGCCTGCCTGGCGCAAGGGCTGAGCAACAAGGAAATCGCGCGCCAGCTGGACGTGGCCGAAAGCACGGTGAAAATCCACGTGCAGAACATCCTCAAAAAGCTCAAGCTGAGCAGCCGCGTGCAGATTGCCGTATATGCGGTCGAGCGTGAGTTAAGTAAATAAGAGTACCTGTATAAGCTACTGCGCGTCGCGATTTGCGACCTCCGATGCTCACTGTGCTCAAGCACAGTTCCGCTTCTCTGTCGCAACTCGCTGCCGCTCGCTACGGTTCTGCTAGGCACTCTAAAAATCA
Source organism: Janthinobacterium sp. GW821-FHT03A03 (assembly GCF_059421435.1). Lineage (NCBI taxonomy): Bacteria > Pseudomonadati > Pseudomonadota > Betaproteobacteria > Burkholderiales > Oxalobacteraceae > Janthinobacterium > Janthinobacterium sp. GW821-FHT03A03. The sequence goes on from NZ_JBWKUZ010000008.1 coordinate 27,314, forward strand.
AACAAAGCGCAAATAGTGGGCAGGGAATGCGCGATTGTTTGATCTGCATGGCGTTACGGCCTAGACAACCCTAGTTCCTTTGACGTATGGCCTTGACCGTGCCGGCCCATTACACTCTTAGTCATTCGCTAATCTAATAAGAGAGTGTCATGCATAAGGTCAACGTCGATGGCTTGCTGTCGAGCCAGGCTCTGTTCCGCCATATTTCCCCTTCGCAATTAGAGCAATTGCGCCAGGATGTCGTGCGCGTCGAAGTGGAAAAAGGCAAAGTGCTGTTCCGCAAGGGCGAAGTGGCGGAAGGCGCCTATGTGGTGGTCTTCGGCCTCGTCAAGCTGAGCGTGTTTTCCATGGAAGGGACCGACAAGGTCCTGGAACTGATCCGTCCCGGCCAGAGCTTCGGCGAAGCCATGATTTTCCTCGATGAACCGTATCCCTTCTGCGCCGAAGCGCTCGAGCACTGCCTGCTGCTGCGCATCCCGCCGCACGCGCTGCTGCGCCTGCTGGACCAGTCGCCCCGCATCGCGCGCCAGATGATGAACAGCCTGTCGCACCACCTGATGGGTTTCATCCGCAACGTGGAGCGCTGCTCCGTGCAGAACGCCACCCAGCGCGTCGTCGAGTATCTGCTGCAGGCATCGGACCAGCAGCGTTCCAACGAGGTCAAGCTGGACCTGAAGAAAAGTTTATTGGCATCGTTCCTGAACCTGGCGCCCGCCACCCTGTCGCGCGTGCTGCACCAGCTGACGGACTTGCATTTGATTAAAGTCAGCGGTTCGCTGATCCAGATCCAGCCCGATGCGCTGAAAACCTATCGCCACGGCTCCGCCGCGGCCATGCTGAATTAAGCTCTTTCAGCAGGCAAGGTCAGCCGCCAGAACAGCAGGGCGAGCAAGCTGACCGCCGCGCCCAGCGCGCATACCCCATGCCAGCCCGCCAGCGCATACACGCCGGTGGCGGCAATCGCACCGACTCCGCTTCCCACCGCATAAAACAGCATGTAGCACGCCACCAGGCGGCTGTGCGCGTCGCTGTCGTCCTTGAAGATCAGGCTCTGGTTCGTCACGTGGACGGCCTGGCCCGCCAGGTCCAGCGCGATGATGCCGACGACCAGGGGCCACAGGGCCGCGCCCGCAAAGCTGAGCGGCAGCCACGCGGCCAGCAGCAACAGCAGGGCCGCGCCCGTCGTCCACTGGGCGCGGCCCTTGTCGGCCAATGCTCCGGCCCGCGCCGCGCCCAGCGCGCCGATCACGCCGACCAGGCCGAAGGCGCCAATGGCCGCATGGCTGTAGCCCTGCGCCGTCAGGGGCAGCACGAGGGCGCTCCAGAAAATATTGAACACGGCAAACATCAGCAGGGCCAGCATGCCGCGCACGCGCAGCACCTTGTTGTGCATCAACATATCCACCATGGAAGCGAGCAGGGCGCCGTAAGCCAGTTGTTGCTTGCCTGGCTGCGCCGGCGGCAGCTTGCGCCACAGCAGCAACAGCAGGGCGCAGGCGATGGCGGCCGAGACAAAATACACGGCGCGCCAGTCGGCGATATCGGCCACCACGCCGGACAGGGTGCGCGCCAGCAGCAAGCCGATCACCACGCCGCCCTGCGCCATGCCGACGACCCTGCCCCGCTCGTGGCTGGCCGCCGCGCTGGCCGCATAGGCGATCAAGCCCTGCGTCATGGCCGTGCCCAGCAAGCCCACCAACAGCATGCCGCCCAGCAACGCTGCCGTGGAACGGGCGCAGCCCAGCGCCGCCAGGGTGAGGGCCAGCAAGCCCAGCTGGAACAGGGTCAGGCGGCGCCGGTTCAGCATGTCGCCCAGGGGCACGAGCAAGAGCAGGGCCAGCGCGCAGCCGAGCTGCGTGGCCGTGATGACCATGCCGCTGGCCGCCTCCGTCATGCCGAATTCCTGCGCCAGCGTGGCGAGCAAAGGCTGGGCGTAATACACATTGGCCACGCTGAGACCGGCCGCACAGGCAAACAGCCAGACGAGGGAGGGGGAAAGTGTGGTCGTGAGGGGAGGGTTCGTATCGCGCATAAGAATGGCTTTAAGTGGTTTCAAATTAAAACTAGTTGGAGTCTACGCCGGGAAGTTTTAAAATGCAACCACTCAATCAAGGAGAGACCCCGTGGCCAAGCGCAAGAGCCTGAAAACCGACCCCTGTCCCGTGGCGCGCGCGCTCGACGCGATCGGCGAGCGCTGGTCGCTCTTGATCGTGCGCGACGCCTTCGACGGCATGCGCCGGTTCGGAGAATTCCAGAAAAGCCTGGGCGTGGCGAAGAACATCCTGGCAGACCGCCTGCACACGCTGGTGGAGAAGGGCATTTTTACCATTGCGCCCGCCTCGGACGGCACGGCCTACCAGGAATATGTGCTCACGCCCAAGGGGCTGGCCCTGTTTCCCGTCGTCGTCGGCTTGCGCCAGTGGAGCGAGGCGCAACTGTTTGAGCAAGGCGAGGCGCATTCCACCCTGCTGCAGCGCGGCTCAGCCTTGCCCGTGCGCCGCATGGACGTGCTGGCCGAGGATGGCCGCGTGCTGCAGGCGGGCGATACCGTCGTGCAGAAGGTAGGGACGCCATGAGCCGCACGGTGGCCGTCATCGGCGGCGGCATCACGGGCGTCACCACGGCGTATGCGCTGGCGAAACGGGGCATCGATGTCACCTTGATCGAGCGCCACCGCTATGCGGCCATGGAAACGTCGTATGCGAACGGCGGGCAATTGTCGGCCTCGCACGCGGAAGTGTGGAACCACAGGGCGACGATTTTGAACGCGCTGAAATGGATGGCGCGGCGCGACGCGCCGCTGCTGCTGCATCCCTGGCCCAGCTGGCACAAGCTGAGCTGGTTTGCGGAGTTTCTCGCCGCCATGCCGGATTACGAGCGCAACACCATCGCCACGGCGCGCATGGCGATTGCCGCGCGCGCACATCTGTTTGCATGGGCGGAAGCAGAAAACATAGCTTTCGACCATCGCCGCGCCGGCATCCTGCACGTGTACCGGGACCGGCGCGGCTTCGAGCGGGCGGCCGGCGTGTCGCGCCTGCTGGCGCAGGCAGGGCTGGAGCGGCGCGCCGTCACGCCGGCCGAAATGCGCGCCATCGAACCGGCCCTGCACGGCAACTTTTACGGCGGCTACTACACGGACAGCGATTCCACGGGCGACATCCACAAATTCACCAGCGGCCTGGCCGATGCCTGCGCCCGCCTGGGCGTGGTCTGCCGCTACGGCGCGCAGGTGACGGCGCTGGCGCGCGAGCACGGCCAGGTGCGCGTCAGCGTGGGCGAGGACAGCAGCGTGTTCGACGCCGTCGTCATCTGCGCGGGCACGGCCAGCCGCGCCATGGCGGCCATGCTGGGCGACCATGTCAACGTGTATCCCGTGAAAGGCTATTCGATTACCGTGCAGCTCGATGACGACGCCAGCCGCGCGGCGGCGCCGTCCGTCAGCCTGCTCGACGATGCGACCAAGCTGGTCAGCAGCCGCCTGGGCGAGGACCGGTTAAGAGTGGCGGGCACGGCGGAATTCAACGGCGTCAATGACGACATCCGCGCCGACCGCATCCGCCCCTTATTGCAGTGGGTGCAGCAGTGCTTTCCTGAAGTCAATACGCGCAAAGTGATCCCGTGGGCGGGCCTGCGCCCCATGCTGCCGGCCATGCTGCCGAAAGTGGGGCCGGGCAAGGCGCCGGGCGTGTACTACAACACGGGCCACGGCCACCTGGGCTGGACCCTGGCGGCCGCCTCGGCGGAGATGGCGGCAGAGGCGCTGCTTAATTCTTCGGCAATAAATCGCTGAGCGCGGCGCGGCCCTTGACGGTGAGGAAGGGGCCGACCTTGCTGTAGGGCATTAAAAAATCGTTTTCGCAGCCGCTGCCGTTCGCGTCTTCCCAGAACGACACGCCTTCGGGCTTCAATGACAGGTGGAAGCGGCCGCGGCCGTCGTAATCCGTGCCCTTGCATTCGGCGTCGATTGCCACATCCTTGAAGAGGGCCTGGCGCAGGCGGTCCGGCAATTCGGCCTTGTCGTCGCCATCGCTGGCGCTGGCGCCAAACCAGTTCCACACGTCCGTTTCCTGGCCCGTTTTCACGTCCCAGGTGCGGAAGCGGATGGAAATGCCGCTGGCGCCATAGCCGGCCGCCCAGCGGTAGAATTTGACCGTCACCCAGCGCGGCGACCAGTAGGTCGGTTCCGCATACACTTCGTCTTCCGTCGTGAAACCGTTGCGGCCCAGGTATTCGCGGCGCGTGGCATAGAAATCGGCCAGGTCCTTCTTGTTCTTGGCCAGCACGGCGCGCAGCTGCGCATTGATTTTTGCAATGCCGTCGCCGGACGCCATCAGTTCCACGGTGATGGTGTCGCCCACTTGCAGGTTGCGGTATTGCTTGCCTTCGAAGGTAATGGGTTTGCTGACCTTGGTGCCGGGAAAGTCTTCCAGCGCCAGGTTGTAGGCGTCGCTGGCGCAGGACGGGTGTTCGCGGTCGCCCGCCGCTTGCAGCAGGGTCAAGGCCAGCGGCAGGGTCTTGCCGCTTCTGGGCTCCGTCCAGGTGCCGGTGAGCTTGCCGCCCTGCGGCGCGTCGAGGCGCCACGTGCCCGTCGTGTCGCCCTTGGCGTCGGACTCGCTCCACTCGCTCTTGCCGTTCGCCATGGACAGCATGATCGGTGTCTTGTAGCGCGTGTAGTAGTAATTGCCGCTGCGGTCAGCCCCTTGCGTGGGGCTGGGCTGGTTGAAGCAGGCGACGATATTCGCCTTGCCCAGGGTGCCCTGCCACACGCCTTGCACGGGCGTATCGCCAGCCATGGCGATATGGCAGGCGGGCAGGGTCAGGCAAGCAAACAGAAAGCGGCGCATCGGTAGTTCCTTTCGTGGGCGAAGGCCGATTCTACATGGCCCCGCCCACGAGATGCCACACGTCAACTTATTTGGCCGGACGCTCCTGCGCCACCACGGCCATCGCCGCGCCCAGGTATTGCACCATGGCGGCGTCGACGAAGCTGCCTTCCATCAAGCGCGGTTCCTGCTGGTGCGCCTGGCGGAACTTCAGCTGCGTGGCCGGGTCCGTGCCCGCATACGAGCGGAACAGGTCCAGCCACTGCCGCGCCAGCTGCAGCACGGCCGGGTCCGTGGGCGGCGTGCGCGCATCGATGGCGGCGCGCACGGCGGCGATCAGGGCCGGCCACTCGCCCGAGCGCCTGCCGTAGTTGGCGAGTAAATACGCATATTCCTGCTCATCGAGGAAAGGCCGGTACAGCGCAATGCGCGAGGCGTTGAAGGCGGCGAGGATGAACTGCATCAGTTCCGCATCGATGCTGGTGGTAGCCTGCATCGATGGTTCCTGCTCGTGCATGCTGTTCAGGCGCGCGAACAGGCCCGGGTGGGCGCCCGTGTCGCGCACCAGCTTGACCATCCATTCCGTGGCCAGCGCCTGCGCCTGCGCATCGTCCGGGCTGGCGCCCGCGTCCCTGGCAGCGCGCACGCGCGTCACCAGTGCCTTCCATTCCTGTTCCACGGCGCTATCTGTCAGCAGCGGCATCCGTTGCAGTTCTTCCTCGGTAAAGTATTTGTCGTACATGGTCATCAACTCCATTGTGGTGAGCCACTCGGCCAGTTCCGGTGCCTGCCCCTGCGCCAGTTGCGCCTGCAAGGTGCGCAGGCGTTCGCGCAGGGTGGAAGCCTGCGCGATCTGGCGTTCCAGCATGGCGATTTGCTGCGCCACGATGGCGCTCAAGGGCAGGTCCGGGCCGGCGAGTGCGTTGGCGATATCGGCCAGCGACAACCCGAACTTGCGCAGCGCCATGATCCGGTGCAGCCGGTCCATGTCGCCGTGCTGGTACAGGCGGTAGCCAGCTTGCGTGCGCGCCGAAGGCGAGAGCAGGCCGATGCTGTCGTAGTGGTGCAGGGTGCGGATGCTCAAGCCTGTCATCTTGGCCAGTTCACCGATTTTCAACAGCATCGTTTGCTCCTTTCCTGGTGCGTACACACAGCATCGACCATGACGTTGCGTCAGGGTCAACGGATATTTTCAGCTGATTGTCAGCCGCTGCCGCAATTCCTGCAGCAGGGTGCCTGTTTTCGGCGTCAGCTGGCGCGCCAGCGGCCACGCCAGGTACAGGGGCAGGCCCGGCGTGGCCAGTGCCGGCAGCACTGCCACGATGGCGCCGGTGGCCAGGTGTTCCTGCACCAGCCAGGTGGCCAGCTGGGCCACGCCCAGGCCGGCCAGCACGGCGGCCGTGCGCGCTTCCGCGTCGCCCGCCGTCATGCGCGGCGACGCCGGGCGGTATTCCATCTGCCCGCCATGTTCATCGTCCGGGAACAGCCACGGCATGGGCGAGCCATCGCCGCGCCCGTAGGCGATGCAGGCGTGGCCGTCGAGGTCCGCGATGGATGCCGGCGCGCCGCGCCGCGCCAGGTAGGCGGGCGCCGCGCACAGGATCAGCTGTTCATCGCCCAGGTGCATCTGCCCCAGCGCGGCGGGCCAGTGCGATGGCGCGCCGATGCGCACGGCGATATCGATGCGCTCCTCGAACAGGTCGACGAAGCGGTCGCTGAAGGCGATGGCCGGCTGCAGGCGCGGATATTTTTCGCACAGATCGATCAGCGCCGGCATCACGCGAAGCCGGCCGTACGCGGCGGGCACGCCGATGCGCACCTGGCCCGCCAGTTCCGCCGCATGGTCGGCCAGCACGTCTTCCGCATCCGCCAGTTCCTGCAGCACGCGCTTGCAGGTGGCGTAGTAGGCGCGGCCCGCGTCGCTCAGTGTCAGGCGGCGCGTGCTGCGCTGGAACAGCAGCACGCCCAGCCGTTCCTCCAGCCGCGCCACGCTCTTGCTGACGGCCGAGCTGCTCAGGTGCAGGCGCTCGGCCGCCTTCGTAAAACTGCCCGCGTCGGCCGTGGCGAGAAAGGGCGTGAGGCCCTTCAGATGTTCCGATGAAAACATGATCCGCGAATTTTATTCATGAATGAGGTGAAATAGTATCGCGGATAAGAATTTGCGTCGCGGATATGATGGTTTTTTCTTTCGGAGCTACTCACTCATGCACAAACACGCCCTCATCATCGGCGCCAGCGGCGTCATCGGCAGCAAGCTGGCCACGCATCTGCTCGGCGAAGGCTGGCAGGTGACGGGCGTCTCGCGCGGCCGCACGCCCGTTCCCGCCGGCTGCACGGCCCTGCGGTTCGATGCGACGGACGGCGCGGCCGTCGCCGCCGCGCTGGCGGGTGTCGACGCCAGCCACGTCTTCTTCACGGCCTGGGCGCGCCAGGAAAATGAGCAGGAAAACATCCGCGTCAACGGCGCCATGGTGGCCAATGTGCTGGCCGCGCTGGGGCCGAACGGCCACCTGCGCCATGCGGCCCTGGTGACGGGTCTCAAGCACTACCTGGGACCGTTCGACGCGTATGGCAAGGGAGCAGTGCCCGTCACGCCGTTCCGCGAAGAGCAGGGCCGCCAGCCCGTGGAGAATTTTTACTATGAACAGGAAGACCGCCTGTTTGAAGCGGCCGCGGAGTACGGCTTTACGTGGAGCGTGCACCGGCCGCACACCATCATCGGCTATGCGCTGGGCAATGCCATGAACATGGGCCTGACCCTGGCCGTGTACGCGCATTTATGCAAGGCCAGCGGCGCGCCCTTCGTCTTCCCCGGTTCGCCCGCGCAGTGGCACGGCTTGTCCGACATGACGGACGCGGGCCAGGTCGCGCGCCACCTGGCGTGGGCGGCGGACAGCCCTTGCGCGCGCAACGAAGATTTTAATATCGTCAATGGCGACGTGTTCCGCTGGAAGTGGCTGTGGCCGCGCCTGGCCGCGTATTTCGGCATCGAAGCGGCGGCCTTGCCGGAAACCATGGCGCCGCTGGGCGGCCGCATGCACGACGCGCCCGCCCGGTGGCGTGCGATTGCCGAGCAGCATGGGCTGGCGGAGCTTGATGTCGGCCGCCTGGCCTCGTGGTGGCATACGGATGCCGACCTGGGCCGGCCGATGGAAGTGATGACGGACATGGGCAAGAGCCGCAAGGCGGGTTTCCTCGACTACCAGGATACGCACGATGCCTTCATTCATCTGTTCGAGAAATTGACGGCCGAGCGCATCATTCCGCGCTGACGCTGTCCGCTGCGGCCGGTGGCGGCATTGCAGCCGCTGCCGCATGCGCCGCATTTGCCTTGTGCCGCTGCGCCCGCTGCCATTCCAGGCCCGGGCGGTCGACGCGGAACTGCAGCAGGCGCCCCTGCACCACTTCCGTCACGTAGGCAGTGCGGCCATCGGGGCCGCCAAAGGTGATGTTACTGGGTTTGGCGCCGGGCACGCTGATCTCGCGCAAGATGCGTCCCTGCGGCGACAATTTCACCACCGTGCCCTTGCCGTAGCGCGTCACGTACAGGTTGCCGTCGACGTCCACGCGCATGCCATCCATGCCGAAGTCGTCGAACTTGATCAGCAGGCGCTTGCCGCCCAGGCTGCCGTCCGCGGCGATGTCGTACATCCAGATATTGCGCTGCACGCTTTCATTCACGTACAGAATCTTGCCGTCGGGGCTCACTTCGATGCCGTTGGCCGTGCCCATGGTGTCGAGCGCCAGGGTCACCGTGCCATCTTGCGCGATGCGCCACACGCGGCCCGTGTTTTCCTTCCAGTTCGGGTCGCTCGCATACAGCACGTCGTCGGCCGTGATGGCGATGTCGTTCGGCTGCGTCATGCGCGGCTCGCGCGCGTGGATGGTGAGCGCGCGCGTGGCCGGGTCGACCAGGTAGATCGTGTGCTCCATGTAGTCGGCCAGATACATCTGGCCACGGCTGCCGAAGCGGATGCCGTTGGCGATGCTGGCGCCGGGCAGGGTCAGGTAGACCTCGGCAACGCCGCCGGGGCTGACCTTGCCGATGGTTTGCTGGCGCGCAAAGTTGACGGCGTAGATATTGCCGTCGGCATCGACGGCCGGCCCTTCGATGCCCTTGGTAAAGGAATGCGCGGCGGTCAGGGTGGTAGCGAGGAACAGCGTTTCGTGCGCGGGCGGGCTGGCGCAGGCGGACAGGCTGGCCAGCGCGGCGGCCAGCACGGCGGCGCGCAGCGACGCCAGGGCGGTTCGGGAATGAGGCATCAAGGTTCTCTGTGTGGCAACGGTGGCGTATGTTACCCGACGCGCAGCGAGCGGGGCGCCAAGCTAGGCGGCCACCACGACGAGGTCGGGGAAGTCGTCCTGCCAGCCGGCCCATGCATCCTGCAGGTGCGCGTGCATGCCGGCCCGGTCTTGCGCCAGATCAAAGGCGTCCGCGCTGGCCAGCAGAAAATGGGCGATGGCGCGCAAGGTGGCCGGGTCGGCCTGTATCGTCACGTCGGAGCAGGGCAGTGGACGTTCGGCGGCCTCGTCTTGCAGATAGCAGTGCAGCGATAAATGTGTGGTCATGAGCTTCAGTTGTTGATGTAGGCGCCCAGCATGGCGTGTGCGTTCAGTGCGGCGCGGGCCGCTTCCAGTTCCCCGGGCTGCAGGTGCCAGAAGATCCAGCCGGCATGTTCTTCACAGCGGCCATGGGCTTGCATCGCAGCGCGCAGCGCTTGCCGGCGCTCGGGCGGCAGCGCATCCAGTTTGGCTTGCGTGAAACCGTTGATGGCATATGCATCGCGCAGGTGCGCATCTTGCAGCCCGCGCCGCTTGATGGCGGCCCAGTTATTTGCCGGGCAAGGAGTGCCAAAGGTCATCGGATGGGCCGCATCAAGCTGCCGGTAGCCGAGTGCGTAGCCGGTGCCATAGCCCTGCGTTTCAGCGTAGCAGTACACATATTCGCAATGCTCAAACAGGCCGGGTATGGCCCGCGCACCGTCGAACAGCGGCGCCAGCGCAAGCTTGCTGGCGCGTATGGACAGAACCAGCTCCGAGTCCGATGAATACATGGCCTGCGCGTCGCAGTTGACGGCCTCGTAAGCTTCGTCGGGCGGTACGAGACGCGGCGAAAGCAGTCCGATGCTGTTGGTCTCTGGCGCGAACAGCATCTTCTCGTAATTTCGCTGTGAGAACTTGACGATTTTGCCACGCTTGTTGCCGTAGCGCTCGACGGGTTCGCCGATGTGCGCGAACCAGGCAAACAGCTGCGCGCTGGCCGCAGCGGCAATGAAGGGGGTATTTTTCTTGAATTCGCCTACGAGGAAGTGATATTGGTCCATATGTCGTTATGAGGGGGGGGCAACGCGCATGATGCCATGCGCGGGCACCTGGCGCCAGCGCGCGCACCGCAGCGATGGCGCCGGATGGGAGCGATAGAAAAAGATGCACGGCAGGACGGCGCAACGGCCGGCTTGAGGCGTATGATGGAAATACGGATGTGGTTGCCGCAAGGCAGTGCGACGGGCTCGCGCCAGCACGTTCTGCAGATTTTTTTCGTGGTTTTGGCAGCAGTAACAACGAGGAGACATCATGGACAAACCCGAATTCATCCTGGCCGCCAAGGCCATGGAAACCCTTGAGATGTATCAAACGTTTTATGGCCATTCGCAGGAATACCAGGCGCACCAGCAGGAAGTGCTGAAACTGCTGCGCCACAAGGGCGCCTCCCTGCTGGTGTCCGAGCATGGCCCGGCGAAGTTTTTATTGGCGTTCGCCGATGCGCTGGAAGTGGCGCACTTGCCGGGCGAGTATGTGCCGTTGAGCCGAAGGTAGGGGGCGCGGGGGCCTGGCTGTTTAATGGCTGCCAGGCTGCAGGGGCGCTAGCAAATCGATCCACCTATGCTTTTGCCATTGCGCAAGTTAAAGCCGAAGTGGCACCGATAGCCGTCATGATCCCGGACACAGGAAACATTTTCCTTATCGCGCTGCCGATAGCCTTTCTCCAAACTGCAGCGTTCTTTCGAATCCGTAGCCATGGAGTCAAACATGTCCTTGGCAACGGCCCCCGTGACCATGAAAGCAATCTTGCGGTCATGCGGTGTGGGCGGCTGTTGCTCGCCCAAGGTATTCGAATAGATCAGATAAGTACCCTTGAACTGTTTGTCTGCGCCTCAGTCGCTGTTGCCACCTGCATAGACCGTTGAAAACAGGGTGAGGGCGCTCAGTGCCATAGGCCATAGTGTTTTCATATCAGGTTCTCAGTTCCAGATGGATGTGATGGTCGTGATTTTTGCATGGCGTCACGAATGGAATGTGGGTATCGTTAAACAGCACCCTGCGCGCGCTGGCATGGGCACGAAAAAGTGCGATGAGCTTGGCCGTCTCGGCTTGATCGTAGTCTCTGTCATACCAATCAACAGGGAGTTGAAGGCCGTCGTTGCGCAGCGGGCGAATGTCCACCTCCAGGCCGGATTTGCGGGCTGAGTGCTGGCCATAGGCGGTTCCGTTAGCCAGACTGATGTTGCCAATGCCAAATTGCCGGTCATCGACCGCTTGCCATTCGCGCTCCACATACAGGAGCGCCATCATCATGTTCGGGTGCGCATATTGACCCGCGCCCCTGCCCGGGGTGCCATAGACGTAATATCCCGCACCTTGCGGAGCCTGCGGCAGGATGAAAAAACCGCGCTTGTCCCCGGGCTGTACTTCGAGCATGGCCGACTCCGCTATACGCAACGCTGGGGGAACTGGCATTGTTTCGCATCCGTTCCATCCGTGATTGCGCCAGCGCAAACCATTGTGAATAGGAACGGGGCCGCCGATGCCGTGGCGGAGAGAGCGCCTTGCCCGGCAAGTGATGCCGTAACTTTTTTGCATCTTTCGTGACGATGTGTGACTATGTTGCTGCCTATTTCGTGCACACTTTGCTGAATATCAAAATGGGAGCGTAGCCATGATCAGGTCGCCTAGCCTGTCGCCGCGATTGCCGAGGGGGCGCTTCCGGGGTTTCTCCTTGTTGCCGCTGGCTATCTCATTTGTCGTGCTGGTGTGCCTGTCGCTGCTGGCGCTGCAGTTATGGATGACCTTGCGCGCGCGGGAAGTGCAATTGCATGAAGCGGCCCGTGAAAGCGCCAACCTGGCGCAGGCTGTCGCCCAGCACGCTTATGACACGATCAAGGCGGCCGATACGGTACTGGTCGGCCTGGTGGAGCGGATGGAGGTTGACGGTACCTCCGAACCTGAACTGGCGCGTATGCATAAATTGCTGGCCGCCCGCGTAGCCGAGCTGCCGCAGCTGCATGGCATCTTCGTCTATGCCAGCGATGGCAGCTGGCTGGTGAACTCCCAGAAGACGCTGTTGAACCATCTGAACAATTCCGATCGGGAATATTTCAACTACCATCGAACGCATGGCGATCGCGGCCCTTATGTCGGCCCGCCCGTGCGCAGCAAATCGACGGGGGACTGGATAGTAACGGTATCGCGGCGTATCAATTTACCTGACGGCAGCTTCGGCGGCGTGGCGCTGGCGACCATCAATATGCGTTATTTCAGGCAGTTTTACGAACGCTTTTCAATAGGAGAAAAAGGCGCCATTTTTATTGCAAATGGCAATGGCATTCTTTTATTGCGAAGGCCGTTTGATGAAAGCATGCTGGGGCGCGATCTTTCGCAGTTTCCCTTATTTCATGATTATTTGCCCAAAAGTCCCGTTGGCACCGCCGTGTTCAGGTCGCGCGTCGATGGCGTGACGCGCATCAACAGCTATCGACGAATCAGCGAATACCCGCTGGTGGTCTCTGCCGCCTTGTCACAGGATGAAGTCCTCGCTGCGTGGCGTCTCGATACGGTGCTGCAGAACGCCGTGGGCGGGGTAATGGTGCTGCTGATTGCATTCATCGGTTACCGCATGGTGCGGCAAATCGGGTTGCGGGTAAAAAGCGAGGCGGGACTGGTCGAGGCGCGCAACGAACTGGAATTGATCAATGAAACCCTGGCCCGGCTTGCCAGCCAGGATGGATTGACGGGGCTGGCAAACCGGCGCCACTTCGACCAGACGCTGCTCGCCGAATTCAGTCGTGCTCAGCGTGAAGGCAACCCGCTTGGGCTGGTGTTGATCGATGTCGACTTCTTCAAGCAATACAACGACCTGTATGGCCATGTGGCCGGCGACGAGTGCCTGAGAAAGATCGGCAAAGTGGTGGCCTACAGCATGCGCCGGCCCGGCGACCTTGCGGCGCGCTACGGTGGCGAGGAAATGGTCATTTTGTTGCCCGGTACGGATTTACCGGGCGCATTGGTGGTGGCGGAAAGCATACGCCATGCCGTGCAATCGCTGGGCATCGACCATCGGGGCAGTCCCCCGGGCGTGGTGACGGTCAGTGTCGGCGTGGCGGCTTTTATACCGTCGCATCTGGAAAACCAGCCAGTCGAGCTCATCGAACTCGCTGACCTGGCATTGTATGACGCCAAGTCGTCCGGGAGAAACCAGGTCTGCCATGCCTCTTCCTGCGAGAGTGCGGGGCGGGCTGCGAGTGTATTTGCATTTCGCTAGCCATCATTGACGGTTGACGCGGCTGCGCCTGCCTTGTCCTGCGTGGCGCGTGCGCCTGCCTGATCCATGTACAATCGGCAATATCCGGATCGACGTGTCCGCCCCTTCATCGCGGAGTGCGCGCCAGCGTGATACCGACATTGCACACCTGCTTATTTGCCTAGCGCGAAGCCTTGACATGCGTGGGCCTGGGATTGCGCGATGCGCGCCATGCCGGGCTGTGGTGGCGTTCCGCGCTGTGGTGCATGGCGGTCGTCGCGCTGTGGCTGGGATTGTACGGCTATTTCGGCCGATTCTTTGTCGAGCTGAGCGCCGTGCTGGCGCAGGTGTCCGTCACCGGCTTGCTGGGCCTGGGCGTGATGGATGGCGTCGGGCCCCTGGCCAACGGGCCTGCCACGCTCTCGCAGATGGGCAATATCGCCGGCAGCCTGGGCAGCGCCGCCCAAGCCCTGTTGTCGATCGGCCAGATCGCCCTGGCGTTGCTGGCGCTGGCCACCTTGTTCTATGTCATGGTCTTTATCGTCGGCGCCATCGGCACGGCGCGCTTGCCGCTGCGCTGGCTCCTGCTGGAACGCGCAAGGACGGTGGCGGCGCGCCGCTATGCCGGCTGGCAGGCGCCAACCGGCCTGGAGCTGTCCGCCGCGCGCCCTGCCTGGTGGCGGCGCCTGTTGCTGCCGCTCTCCCTGCTGATCCCCGTATGGGCCATGTGCGTGCTGATTTCGTACTTGCTTGCCTGGAACGTCCAGGCGATCTACGGCGCGGCGGCCGAAGAGGTGCTCAGCGTGGAACAGCAAGCGGCGCTGCGCCGCGCACAGCGCCCGGCGATCTTTGCGCTGGGACTGCTGCTGTGTTTGCTGATGTTGATACCGGTCGTCAATTTATTGCTGCCCGCCCTGCTGTGCGGCAGCGTCTGCCATCTGCAGCGCCGCGGCTGGCGTGCTGCGGACACATCAATCAAAGTGGCGTGAACAAAGAGTGAACAAGGAGTGAACATGAGTGAACACGCAAGAGGCGGCACGCTGGAGCGCGCCATTCAAATCGCCGCCGCCACGCATGCGGGCCAGACGGACAAGGGGGGCGCGCCCTATATACTCCACCCCTTGCGCGTCATGCTGCGCGTCGCCCCCGGCGCCGAGCAGATCGTCGCCGTGCTGCATGACGTGGTGGAAGACAGCGACGGCAAAGTCACCTTCGACGACCTGGCGCGCGCAGGATTTTCCCAGGACGTCATCGACGGCGTGCGCGCCGTGACCAAGGTCGAGGGCGAGTCGTACGAGGCTTTCATCGCCCGCGCGGCCCTGGACCCGCTCGGCAAGGCCGTCAAGCTGGCTGACCTGGCGGAAAACAGCGACTTGTCGAGGATAGGGGAGCCGAGGCCAAAGGATCTGGAGAGGATAGAGAAATATCGGCGGGCGATCGGGTATTTAAGGGGGGATATTTCTTAATTTTAAGATGGTGCGGCGCATCCTTGCGCTGGCTCAAGGCCATGGCTACAAGCGGCGGCAACGCCCGCATACATTTTCCGTAACGCTAGGATGTTTGATACTCCGCAATGACCAGAAATGCATAGTGGAAAAATTGTCGAATGTGCATGTTCCTTTGCGAACGTGCCGGGATTCTCTGGCAAAATGCATGCAATCAACCCGCAACGGCAGCTGTCGGCTGCGGATTCAATCGACAACCTTTTTAAACTGAGCATGCTGGAGATACCGAAGCTAATAGAGCCCGCCTTTCGAGAGGCCGGCTGGAACGGACCGAAGAGTCTAGCCCCGCCAGGCAAGACGCCAGCGTCTGCCTATGCCATCGCCAATCAAATAGTTGATGAGTTCGGAGGGTTGACTGTAGGCACATGTGGTTCAGGAACAGAAATGGCATCGAGCGACGTGCGCTTTTACGAGCATCTTCGTTGCGGTCTGTTTCAAGCTTGGGCAGAACACATTGGCGAGGTTGTCGCATTTGCATCAGCCCACCATGAGCACATGATCTTGTCAGTCGGTACTGACGGGACCTATTATGTATTTACCGATCCTGACGGTCAGCTATACCAAGGTCCGCAGAATTTCGGAGAGCTGATGCGTCGTTTGCTTTGCGGCTATTCATACGGCGCCACAATTTCAAAGGACGCATACCAGGTCTAAGTCAGCATCCGCCCGGGGGGGCGGAAGCGGGCGGAACCGATTAGGGTTCTGAATCGCCGCCAGTAGCGTAAGACTGCGATTTTCAGCGCGGGAATTTATACCGTACCAGCAGCATAGGTCCTTTGCCGCCGGTTGGCGTCAGCAGTATCTCGTCACCCGGCTGCATCTCCTCGTACATCACCGTGCAACAGGTCGGCATCGAGTGGCCGCGCGCGGGATAAACGCCAACGTCGGTGTGCAGGGTCGCAGCGCGTACGTCCACGCTGGCCTTGCCGGTCTTTCCTGCTTCTTGCAGCAGCTTGCGCAGTGCGGTGACGAAGTCCCCTTTGCTGAGTCTGGCAGGTGCCTGGGTTGCTTGCGGGCGAGCAGTTACGTCGTTTTTCATGCAGTTTCCTTCAATGTATACATTCCCGCCACTATATCATTGGCCCCTGATGGAGCGAGGAGCGAGGGGCAGGCTCGGCATTCGCACACAGCCTGAGCCGCTAAGGTTGTCGTTAGGAAAAACCGCCTGCGGCGCAAGAGCTAGCCGGAAGAATCGGAGAGGGTTGCGCTTGCAAGCGCAACCCGGTGTTGCGGCGCCGAGTTGCGCTCGCCGAAGTCCCGCAAAACCCCCGCGCCCGTTCCGGACGCGCATGCGCTGCCCGCGTTCTGCATGCATGGAATAAATAAAAAGGGCCTCCCCGCCAAAACGGGGAAGCCCTTTTCATTTATTCAGTGGTGGAGACGGCGGGAATCGAACCCGCGTCCGCAAGCACTCTACAGACAGTTCTACATACTTAGCACTATCATTTAATTTAACTCAGCCAGCACGGATGTGCACGTTATGGGCAAGCGAGTTACCTATTATTTAGTCGGACGCTAAGTAACCCAGCATACGACGAGTCCCTGTAAATGACTCTAGAGCTTTTGACGGCCCACCCCAGGGACGAGGTGTTCTAGAGCTAACAGCGATTAAGCTGCCAGTGCGTACGAGTTATCGTTTGCAGTTAAGTTTTTTCTGGTTGTATTTACGAGGTAGCCAGCCCTCGGTATGCCCTGCGCTGCTTTGCAACCCACGTCGAAACCAGGTCGTCCCCACAGAACCTTCATTGTAGCGCAAACTTCACACTCTTGCATGATGCATTCGCGATAAGGAACGAGGCAATGGCACCGAAGTCGTCATACTTGAGTCTTGGCCCATAAAGCAAAGTGCTGGCGGCAGACCCCAGGTTTTCGTTGTTGGCCTGGGCAGGTGTTTGCGGCCGCATTAGTCTGCAAGACAAGTTTTCAGGCGGCCAGCTGCCGCTCCTGCGCCGCCTTCACCACGCCGGTCACCAGTTCCAGCAACGCTTGCGGCGTGTCCAGCAAATGGTCGGCGTTCCAGTGCTGCGGCTCGACGGGGCCGCAGTAGCCCCAGGCGCAGGCCACCGTGCGCATGCCGGCGGCGCGGCCGGCCTGGATGTCGCGCAGGTCGTCGCCCACGTACCAGCAGTCCTGCGGGGCCAGGTCCAGGCGGCGCGCCGCTTCCAGCAGGGGAGCGGGGTGCGGTTTCGGGTGCGCCATGGTGTCGCCCGAGATCACGCAGCCGGCCGCGCCCAGGCCGATCTGGCCCACCAGCGGGTCCGTGAAGCGGGCGGCCTTGTTGGTGACGACGCCCCAGGCCAGGCCCAGGCTGTTCAAGCCGTCGAGTAGAAGGGGGATGCCGTCGAACAAGCGGCTTTCCACGGCCAGGGCCGCTTCATAGTTGTTCAGGAAGCCGTCCTTCAGGGCTTCATAGCCGCTTTCACCCGGGTGGACGCCATACGACGCGCCTATCATGCCGCGCGCGCCGGCCGAGGCCGTGGGGCGCAGCACTTCGTACGGGGTCGGCTCCAGGCCGGCGCGTGTGCGCAGCAGGTTGATGGCCGCCGCCAGGTCGGGCGCGGTATCGGCCAGGGTGCCGTCGAGGTCGAACAGGATGGCGCGCGGTGCTGGCAGGTGGTCAGTGGTCATGATGGCTGAGGTGGTGAAAGAGCATGAAAAATGGCGGCCGCAGCCGCCTTTTGTTACGCGCGTGGATTACAGGGGCCGGGTGCAGGCCACCAGGTAATTGACGCTGGTATCGCTATTAAGTGAGTAAATTTTGGTCAATGGATTGTAGCCCATGCCGCGCATGCTATTGACATCGAGGCCGGCGCTGCGTATGTATTGCGACAATTCGGCCGGGGTGATGAATTTGTCGTAGTCGTGCGTGCCTTTCGGCAGCAGGCGCAGCAGGTATTCGGCCCCCAGGATGGCAAACAGATAGGCTTTCGGGTTGCGGTTCAGGGTCGACAGGAAGACGTGGCCGCCCGGTTTTACCAGCGCCGCGCAAGCCTTGACGATGGCGGCGGGGTCCGGCACGTGCTCGAGCATTTCCATGCAGGTGACGACGTCGTACTGGCCCGGCTCTTCATCGGCCATGGCTTCGGCGGCGATCAGCTTGTAGCGCACCTTGGCGCCCGATTCCAGGCTGTGCAGGTCGGCAACTTTCAAGGCCTTGTCGGACAGGTCGATGCCCGTCACGTCGGCGCCCTTGCGGGCCATCGATTCGGCCAGGATGCCGCCGCCGCAGCCGATGTCGATCACGCGCTTGCCGGCCAGCGGCACCTTCGCGTTGATCCATTCCAGGCGCAGGGGGTTAATTTCGTGCAGGGGACGAAACTCGGAAGTGGGGTCCCACCAGCGGTGGGCCAGCTCACTGAATTTTTGGATTTCAAGAGGGTCGGCGTTCATAGGTCGAATAATAGCGGCAATTTCACAATCGGGCAGCCACGGACGAAAAAAAACCCCGCCTGGGCGGGGTTTTTCATGCTGTCCTTGACTTGCGCGATGACTCGCGGCAAGTCCCAGGCCAGCGTTCAGCAATTACTTGTTGCGGGTACCAACAACTTCGATTTCCACGCGACGGTTTTTCGCACGGCCTTCGGCAGTTTTGTTGTCAGCAACAGGTTGCTTCTCGCCTTTGCCTTCGGTGTACACGCGGTTGCTTTCAACGCCTTTGGTGACCAGGTAGGCTTTGACAGCATCAGCACGACGTACCGACAGTTTTTGGTTGTAAGCATCGGTGCCGACGGAGTCGGTGTGACCCACAGCGATGATGACTTCCAGGTTGATGCCGCCCAGTTGTGCGGACAGCTCGTCCAGCTTGGCTTTGCCTTCTGGCTTCAGCGTAGCTTTGTCGAAATCGAAGAATGCATCAGCAGCGAAGCTGACTTTTTCCGAGGTAGGAGCAACGACGACTGGTACTGGCGCAACGACGACTGGTGCCGGTGCTGGCACTGCTGGCGGAGGTGGGGCCACGCATTTGCCGTCTTGCAGAGTTTCTGGCTCTACGCACAGGGGAACGTCGCAACCTGGCACCGCGTCAGCTGGTGTCCAGTAGCCGGTACGCCAGCACAGGCCGAATGGATCACGCACGATGACGCCGCGGGCATCTTGCACATAAGCGCTTTTTGGGCTTGGTGCTTTGATGTCAGTGGTAACTGGCGCGAACGGTGGGGAGGTTGGGGTTTGGGCCGAAGCCGAGCCAGCAATCACTGCGGATGCAGCGAAAAACAGCGTTACAAATTTATTCATTCTTTTTTCCTTTCGGGGGGTGATATCCGCAGAACAACACTGCGCTACTGGTGCTACGTGCCAAGATTTTATCATGTAGACCATATGCGCTCGTTTCAGATTGCGAAACTAGCAATTAACTTCCCAGTCATTTTGCCACACGCATCAGGGGCGCACGACCGTGGTTAAATCAAAGCTTGCCCGATTTTAGACCGCACGTTGTTTTTGCGCAACGAAAATGCTCATTTGTAACGCGTCTGTAACAAATGATCGCTTTTTTTGCCTCTTTTAAGGGCAGGCGACTTGAACTGGTATTGCCATTGTGCATTAACGACATGCCGGCGCGCACGCCTCCGGCGCAAAGTGGCAATCTTGCCGGTCTGGCCAATTTGTACAGGTAGCAGGGCGCGCATGCTAAAATCGTGCGCTTGACTGTCAATAGTGTGAAGCAAATGCCCGTGGCGGCGCTGCATCCACGACGACAGCCACCCAGGATATGCAGTATTGCGTCATACATTGCGTAACAGATAAGTTAACCACAGCCTGAGATCAGTCGAACCGCCAATGGATCAATTCGCAAAAGAAACAATTCCTATTTCCCTCGAAGAAGAGATGCGCAAGAGTTACCTCGATTACGCCATGAGCGTGATCGTCGGGCGCGCCTTGCCGGATGCGCGCGATGGCTTGAAGCCAGTGCACCGCCGCGTCTTGTTCGCGATGCATGAAATGAACAACGTGTGGAACCGCCCTTACGTCAAGTGCGCCCGCGTGGTCGGCGAAACCATGGGTAAGTACCATCCCCACGGCGACGCCTCGATCTACGACACCTTGGTGCGCATGGCGCAGGATTTCTCGCTGCGCTACATGCTCGTCGATGGCCAGGGTAACTTCGGTTCCGTCGACGGCGACGGCGCCGCGGCCATGCGTTACACCGAGTGCCGCCTGGACAAGATCGCCAGCGAGCTGCTGGCCGATATCGACAAGGACACCGTCGATTTCCAGCCCAACTACGACGGCAAGGAAAAGGAACCGACGGTCTTGCCGACGCGTATCCCGAACCTGCTGATCAACGGCTCGTCCGGCATCGCGGTCGGCATGGCGACGAACATTCCGCCACACAACATCACCGAAGTGATCGACGGCGCCCTGCACGTGCTGCGCAATCCGGACTGCACGATCGATGAATTGATCGAGATCATTCCGGCGCCCGATTTCCCGACCGCCGGCATCATCTACGGCGTGTCCGGCGTGCGCGATGGCTACCGTACGGGCCGCGGCCGCGTGGTCATGCGCGCCAAGACGCACTTCGAGGAATACGGCAAGGACGGCGGCCGCATCGCCATCATCGTCGACGAGCTGCCATTCCAGGTCAACAAGAAATCCTTGCTGGAACGCATCGCCGAAAACGTGCGCGACAAAAAGCTGGACGGCATTTCCGACATCCGCGACGAGTCCGACAAGTCGGGCATGCGCGTGGTGATCGAGCTGAAACGGGGCGAAGTGCCGGAAGTTGTGCTGAACAACCTGTACAAGCAGACCCAGCTGCAAGACACCTTCGGCATGAACATGGTGGCGCTGGTCGATGGCCAGCCGAAACTGCTGAACCTCAAGCAGATGCTGCAATGCTTCCTGTCGCACCGCCGCGAAGTGGTTACGCGCCGCACCGTGTTCGAACTGCGCAAGGCGCGCGAACGCGGCCACGTGCTCGAAGGCCTGGCAGTGGCGCTGGCCAACATCGATGACTTCATCGCCATCATCAAGGCCGCGCCGACGCCGCCGATCGCCAAGGTCGAGCTGATGGCCCGTCCATGGGATTCGTCCGTGGTGCGCGAAATGCTGGCCCGCACGGGCGACGGCACGACGCCGGGCGGCGTGGACGCCTACCGTCCGGAAAACCTGCCGAAGCACTATGGCATGCAGGCCGACGGCCTGTACAAGCTGTCGGACGACCAGGCGCAAGAGATCCTGCAGATGCGTCTGCAACGCCTGACGGGCCTGGAGCAGGACAAGATCGTCAACGAGTACAAGGAAGTCATGGCACACATCGCCGACTTGCTCGACATCCTGGCCAAGCCGGAGCGCGTCACCATCATCATCACCGATGAAATGAACGTGGCGAAGAACGAATACGGCGCCGGCAACAAGGACGTGCGCCGCTCGCAGATCGAGTTGAATGCGACCGACCTGGAAACGGAAGACCTGATCACGCCGCAGGACATGGTCGTGACCCTGTCGCACACCGGCTACATGAAGGCGCAGCCGATTTCCGAATACCGCGCGCAGAAGCGCGGCGGCCGCGGCAAGCAGGCCATGGCGACCAAAGAGGAAGACTGGATCGACCAGCTGTTCATCGCCAATACGCACGACTACATCCTGTGCTTCTCGGACCGTGGCCGCATGTACTGGCTGAAGGTGTGGGAAGTGCCGCAAGGCTCGCGCAATTCGCGCGGCAAGCCGATCGTCAACATGTTCCCGCTGCAGGACAACGAAAAGATCACCGTGATCCTGCCGCTGTCGGGCGAGAACCGCACCTTCCCGGAAGACCATTACGTGTTCATGTCGACCAGCCTCGGCACCGTGAAAAAGACGCCGCTGAAGGACTTCAGCAATCCGCGCAAGGCCGGCATCATCGCGGTCGACCTGGACGACGGCGACTTCCTGATCGGCGCCGCGCTGACGGACGGCCAGCACGACGTAATGCTGTTCTCCGATTCGGGCAAGGCAGTGCGCTTCGACGAAAACGACGTGCGTCCGATGGGCCGCACGGCGCGCGGCGTGCGCGGCATGAACCTGGAAGAGGGCCAGCACGTGATCGCCCTGCTGGTGGCCGAGAACGAGCAGCAGTCGGTGCTGACGGCCACGGAAAACGGCTATGGCAAGCGCACGCCGATTCTTGAGTACACGCGCCATGGACGTGGCACGAAAGGCATGATCGCCATCCAGACCAGCGAGCGCAACGGTAAAGTGGTTGCCGCGACCCTGGTCGACGCCAGCGATGAAATCATGCTGATCACCACCGGCGGCGTGTTGATCCGCACCCGCGTGTCGGAAATCCGCGAAATGGGCCGCGCGACGCAGGGCGTGACCCTGATCGCCGTGGAAGACGGCACCAAGCTGTCCGGCCTGCAGCGCGTGGTGGAGACGGATATCGACGAAGTCGAGCTGACGACGGAAGCGGGCACGGACGCCGCGCCGGCAGTGGCCGATCCGGTTGATCCGGCCCAGCCGGAGTAAGATGATTGGGGCTCTTTCGGGAGCCCCAATTGCTGTTGGCGTGCCAGTTGCGGCGCCAGCCTGCGTATCCCCAGGTAGTTTTCCCGCTTTTTGTAAAGTCCCGCATGCCATGAGAAAAATCGTCGCCACCTTCTTCGCCGCGTTTTCGCTGGCCTTTCTTGCCACCCTGCCGGCCCTGGCGCAGTCCGCGCAAGCGACGCCCGCCCGCCAGGCCGCGCCCAGCCCCGCCATGAAGGTGGCCGTGCGGCGCATGCTCGACGCGATGCAGTTCCCGCAGCTCACGCGCAGCATCTTCGACCAGATGCTGCAATCGGTGCCGGCCATGATACGCCAGTCGGCCCTGCAGCAAATCAGCAGCAACCCGAAGCTGGACGAACAGCGCAAGGCGCGCGCGCTGGCCAGCGCCGAGGAAGAAATCCCCGTCGCCATCGCCACCCTGACGCAGGTGCTGGCCGACCCGACCCTGATCGACGAGCTGGGCGCCGAAATGGTGCCCCTGTACGCGCGTTTTTATACGGTGCAGGAAGTCGACCAGCTGACGGTCTTCTACAAGACGCCGCTGGGCCGCAAGATGCTGGCCACCATGCCGCAGCTGTCGGCCGAGTCGATGGCCATCAGCCAGCGCGTGCTGATCCCGCGCGTGAACGCCGTGCTTGACCAGGTCATGCGGGCGGCCACGCAGCCGCCCCAATAACTCCATCTTATTAAGGACCGTATCGTGACCCATATCTACAACTTCTCCGCCGGCCCCGCCGTCCTGCCCAAGGAAGTGCTGGCGCAAGCGGCGGCCGAGATGCTGGACTGGCATGGCAGCGGCATGTCGGTGATGGAAATGAGCCACCGTGGTCCCGAATTCATTTCCATCTACAAGCAGGCCGTGGCCGACCTGCGCGAACTGCTGGCCGTGCCCGAGAACTACAAGATCCTGTTCCTGCAGGGCGGTGGCCTGGGCGAGAACGCCATCATTCCCATGAATCTGGTGGGCCTGGCCGCGCAGCAGCCGGCCACCATCGACTTCGTGCACACGGGCTCGTGGTCGGGCAAGTCGATCCAGGAAGCGGCCAAGTATGCCAACGTGAACGTGGCCGCGTCGTCCAAGGCCGCCCATTTCACGGGCGTGCCGCCCGTCGCCGAATGGCAGCTGACGCCCGGCGCCGCCTACCTGCATATCTGCACCAATGAAACCATCGATGGCGTGGAATTCCAGCAGGTGCCGGCCGTGCCGGCCGGCACCACCATCGTGGCCGACATGTCGTCGCATATTTTGTCGCGCGTTATTGACGTATCGCAATACGGCGTCATTTTTGGCGGCGCGCAGAAAAATATCGGCCCGGCCGGCCTGACTCTGGTCATCGTGCGCGAAGACTTGCTGGGCAAGGCGCTGCCGATCTGCCCGTCCGCTTTCGACTGGACCATCGTGGCCGAACATGAGTCGATGTACAACACGCCGCCCACGTACGGCATCTATATCGCCGGCCTGGTTTTCCAGTGGCTCAAACGCCAGGGTGGCGTGGCAGCCATGGAACAGCGTAATATTGACAAGGCGGCGCTGCTGTACGCAGCGCTCGATGCGGACGACTTCTACCAGAACCGGGTCGCCCCGCAATACCGCTCGCGCATGACCATCCCGTTCTATCTGCGCGACGAAAGCTTGAACGACGCATTCCTGGCCGGCGCCAAGCAGCGCGGCCTGCTGCAACTGAAGGGCCACAAGTCCGTCGGCGGCATGCGTGCATCGATCTATAACGCGATGCCGATCGAGGGCGTGCAAGCCCTGGTGAATTATCTGAACGAGTTTGCCGGACGCTGAGTCGCTTGACCGACCGCGCCGGCCCGCCGCCGGCGCAGGCCGCGCGGCAATGATTGAAGTACAGCTGACGAAACAAACCAACCATGACCGATAAATTGAAACCGCTGCGCGAACAGATCGATGCGATCGACGCGCAAATCCTCGAGCTGCTGAACCGCCGCGCGCAAATCGCCCAGCAAGTGGGCCACGTGAAGGCCGAAACGCAGGCGCCCGTGTTCCGCCCCGAGCGCGAGGCGCAGGTGCTGCGCGGCGTGACCGAGCGCAATCCCGGCCCCATGGGCGACCGCGAAGTGCAGACCATCTTCCGCGAAATCATGTCGTCCTGCCGCTCGCTGGAAAAGCGCGTGACTGTCGCCTACTTGGGCCCGGCCGGCACCTTCAGCGAACAGGCCGTGTACCAGCAGTTCGGCAGCGCCGTCGAAGGCTTGCCGTGCGCGTCCATCGACGAAGTATTCCGTTCCGCCGAGGCGGGAACGGCGGACTTCGGCGTGGTGCCGATCGAGAATTCCTCGGAAGGCGCCGTCAACCGCACCCTGGACATGATGCTGCAGACGAGCCTCATCATCAGCGGCGAGGTGGCGATTGCCGTGCACCACAGCCTGATGACGAAGAGCGGCAACATGGATGGCGTCACCGTCATCTGCGCCCATTCGCAGGCGCTGGCGCAGTGCCAGGTGTGGCTGAACCAGAATTATCCGCACATCGAGCGCCGCGCCGTGGCCTCGAACGCCGAGGCGGCCCGCTTGGCCGGCGAAGATGGCACGGTGGCGGCGATTGCCAGCGAACTGGCCGGCGCGCAGTACAAGCTGGGCGTGGTCAAGGGCCATATCCAGGACGATCCGCACAACCGCACGCGCTTTGCCGTCGTGGGCACCTTGCAGACGGCGCCGTCGGGCAAGGACCAGACCTCGCTGGTATTGGCCGTGCCGAACAAGGCGGGCGCCGTGTACCAGTTGCTGGCGCCGCTGGCGAAACACGGCGTGTCGATGACGCGCTTCGAGTCGCGCCCGGCGCGCATGGGCAGCTGGGAGTATTATTTCTATGTCGATGTGGAAGGTCACGTGCACGACTCTGCCGTCGCCCAGGCGCTTGCCGAGCTGCAAAGCAATGCGGCATTTTTCAAGGTGCTGGGGTCGTATCCTGTCAGTTTGTAACCCGGTAAAGGCCGGGATCGGACCCTCAGGGGCCGGTCCCAGTCATTGCTGTGGGGGTCACCAATCATTCACCAACTTTTAAAGAACACCATGTCTAAAAATATCGGTCCAGAATACGTCCGCGCCATCGCCCCTTATCAGAGCGGCAAACCGATCGCGGAAGTCGCGCGCGAATTCGGCCTCGACGAGGCAGCCATCGTCAAGCTGGCGTCGAATGAAAACCCGTACGGCATGCCGGAATCGGCCAAGCAGGCGATGATCGCCGCCATCGATGACCTGGGCCGCTACCCGGACGCCAACGGCTTCGACCTGAAGGCCGTGCTGTCGAAGCGCTATGACGTGCCGGCCGACTGGATCACCCTGGGCAACGGCAGCAACGACATCCTGGAAATCGCCGCGCACGCGTTTGTCGAGCACGGCCAGTCCGTCGTCTACTCGCAGTACTCGTTCGCCGTGTACGCGCTGGCCACGCAAGGCCTGGGCGCGCGCCACGTCGTCGTGCCGGCGCAAGCCTACGGCCACGACCTCGACGCCATGGCGGCGGCGATTGCCGACGACACGCGTCTGGTCTTCATCGCCAACCCGAACAACCCGACCGGCACCTTCCTGACGGCGGCGCAGCTCGAAGCCTTCCTGCAAAAAGTGCCGGCGCACGTCGTCGTCGTGCTCGACGAGGCCTACAATGAATTCCTCTCGGCCGACGAGCAGTACGAATCGACGGCGTGGGTGCGCCAGTATCCGAACCTGGTGGTGTCGCGCACCCTGTCGAAGGCGTATGGCCTGGCCGGCCTGCGCATCGGCTTCGCCATCGCCCAGCCGGTGCTGACGGACCTGATGAACCGCATCCGCCAGCCGTTCAACGTCAATTCGCTGGCGCAGGCCGCGGCGATTGCCGCCCTGAACGACAAGGCCTTCCTCGAGCAAAGCGCGCGCAACAACGCGGCCGGCTACCGGCAGTTTACAGAGGCGTTCGATGCACTGGGGCTGGAATACGTGCCGTCGCACGGCAATTTCGTGCTGGTGAAGGTGGGCGACGACGACGGCGCCGGGGCGAGAGTCAACCTGGCGCTGCTCAAGCAGGGCGTGATCGTGCGCCCGGTGGGCAGCTACGGCTTGCCGCAATGGCTGCGCATTTCCATCGGCCTGCCGCAGGAAAACGCCATCTTCATCGCCGCGCTGACGAAAGCGCTGGCCTGACGATATGACGACGCCTGCACTGAAGAAGGTCGTCATTTTCGGCGTGGGCCTGATCGGCGGCTCGTTCGCGCGCGCCTTGCGGCACGCCGGCGCCGTCGCCACGGTGGTCGGCATGGGCCGCTCGCCGGCCTCGATGGCGCGCGCGCTCGAACTGGGCATCATCGACGAAATCGGCGGCGACATGGCGCAAGCCATGGCGGGCGCCGACCTGGTGCTGGTCGCCGCGCCCGTGGCGCAGACGGGCGCCATCCTCGCATCCATCGCGCCGCACCTGCAGCCTGGCACCGTCGTGACCGACGCGGGCAGCACGAAAAGCGACGTGGTGGCGGCAGCGCGCGCGGCGTTGAAAGGCAAGGTGGCGCAATTCGTGCCCGGCCACCCGATCGCGGGGCGCGAGACGAATGGCCCCGACGCCGCCATCATTGATTTATATCAAGGCAAGAAAGTGGTGCTTACGCCGCTGGCGGAAAACGCCGCGTCCGACGTCGAGCGCGTGGCGGCCGCCTGGCGCGCCTGCGGCGCCATCCTGCACACCTTGAGCCCCGAAGAACATGACAAGGTATTTGCCGCCGTCAGCCATCTGCCGCATCTGCTGGCCTTTGCGCTGGTCGACGACATCGCCAACAAGCCGCACGCGGGCCTGCTGTTTCAATATGCGGCCAGCGGCTTTCGCGACTTTACGCGCATCGCCGGCTCATCGCCGGAAATGTGGCGCGACATCAGCCTGGCCAACCAGCCGGCGCTGCTGCACGAACTGGACGCCTACCTGGCGCAGTTGACGACCTTGCGCGCCCACCTGGCCGCCAGCGACGGCGCCGCCATCGAGGGCGTGTATGCGAACGCCCAGCACGCGCGGCAGCAATGGATAGAGGCGATCGAAACGGCGGAAGCGCCCGCGCCCACACAATAATTGAAGGATTCCAGCATGACCCAGATCAAGCACTACCCCCACCATGTCGATTTGAAGCCCGTGATGCACGTCGAGGGCACGGTGCGTCTGCCCGGCTCGAAGAGCATTTCCAACCGCGTGCTGCTGCTGGCCGCGCTGGCCAGGGGCACGACGAAGATCATCGACCTGCTCGCCTCCGACGACACCTTCGTCATGCTCACGGCCTTGACGTCGCTGGGCGTGAAATGGACGCAGGATGAATTGACGGGCGACCCGGCCACGGCGCACCAGGTGCACCATGTGGAAGGCTGCGGCGGCGTGTTTCCGCACCACGCGGCAGACCTGTTCATGGGCAACGCCGGCACGGCCATCCGTCCGCTGACGGCGGCGCTGGCCGTGATCGGCGGCGACTATACGCTGCACGGCGTGTCGCGCATGCACGAGCGCCCCATCGGCGACCTGGTCGACGCGCTCAACGCCGTCGGCACGCAGATCGAATACACGGGCGAGCAGGGCTTCCCGCCGCTGCGCATCCGCCGCGGCCACATCCACGCGCAGCGCATCGCCGTGCGCGGCAACGTGTCGAGCCAGTTTTTGACGGCCCTCTTGATGGTGGCGCCGCTGATGGCGCGCGACCATGCGGTGACCATCGACGTCACGGGCGAGCTGATCTCGAAGCCGTACATCGAAATCACCCTGAACCTGATGCGCCGCTTCGGCGTGACGGTCGAGCATGACGGCTGGCAGTCGTTCACCGTGCAGCCTGGCCAGCAATATCAAAGCCCGGGCACCATCCACGTGGAAGGCGACGCTTCGTCGGCGTCGTATTTCCTGGCGGCCGGCGCCATCGGCGGCGGCCCCGTGCGCGTGGAAGGCGTGGGGCGCGACAGCATCCAGGGCGACGTGCGCTTCGTCGAGGCCTTGCAGCAGATGGGCGCGACCATCACCATGGGCGAGAACTGGATCGAGGCCCGGTCGAACGGCGCGCTGAAGGCCGTCGACATGGACTTTAATCACATTCCCGACGCGGCCATGACGATCGCCGTGGCCGCGCTGTACGCGGACGGCACCTCCACCTTGCGCAATATCGCCAGCTGGCGGGTGAAGGAAACGGACCGCCTGGCTGCCATGGCGACGGAATTGCGCAAACTCGGCGCCGAAGTGGAAGAGGGCGCGGACTACCTGCGCGTGACGCCGCCGGCCGAAATCCAGGCAGCGACAATCGATACCTATGACGACCACCGCATGGCCATGTGCTTTTCGCTGGCCTCGCTGGACGGCGCCGCGCGCCGCGGCAACGAGATGCGCATCAACGACCCGAAATGCGTGGCCAAGACCTTCCCCGAGTATTTCGCCGCATTTGCGGGGATTGCCAAAGATACCTTAATTTAATTGATAAATAATACAATGCCGACTTCCACCATCCCAGTCATCGCCATCGACGGCCCTACCGCTTCCGGCAAGGGCACGGTGGCGCACCGCGTGGCCGACAAGCTGGGCTTTCATTACCTCGATTCGGGCGCGCTGTACCGCCTGACGGCGCTCACGGCCCTGCGCCGCGGCACCGACTTGCGCGACGAGCACGCGCTGGCCAAGCTGGCCGAGCATTTGCCCTGCCATTTCGCGGGCGGCGAGATCCTGCTGGCGCAGGAAAACGTCACCGAGCAGATCCGTGCCGAAGAAGTGGGCAATACGGCGTCAAAAATTGCCGTATTGCCAACTGTTCGCCATGCCCTCGTGGGTTTGCAGCTGGGTTTCCGCAAGACGCCGGGCCTGGTGGCCGACGGGCGCGACATGGGCACGGTGATCTTCCCGCACGCCCAGTTGAAGGTGTTCCTCACCGCCAGCGTCGAGGCGCGCGCGCAACGGCGCTACAAGCAATTGATAGACAAGGGTTTTTCTGCTAATATGGAAGACCTTCTGATGGATTTGCAGGCGCGGGACGAACGTGATACTCACCGTGCGATTGCGCCGCTGGTCCCCGCGGAAGGGGCGCATGTCCTCGATACGTCGGAAATGACGGCAGATGTTGCCGTTGAAACCGTGTTGAAATGGTATGCAGCTGTAGCAAAATAGCGTGCTGTTGTGCTATGTGGTGCCCGTTGACGGCTCCTGGCCTGTCCGGGTGTGTCAAAAACCTAACCCAGTTTAAGTCGCATCGTGCGATCTCTGCTGGATAACCTGTGTGAACCCTATGTCTACTGTTACAACTAACGAATCTACCGGTATGGAAAGTTTTGCTGCGCTCTTCGAGGAATCGTTGTCGCGTCAAGATATGCGCTCCGGCGAAGTTATTTCCGCTGAAGTCGTGCGCCTCGACCACAATTTCGTGATCGTCAACGCCGGCCTCAAATCCGAAGCATTCATCCCTGTCGAAGAATTCAAGAACGACCACGGCGAACTGGAAGTCAAAGTTGGTGACTTCGTTTCCGTGGCGATCGAATCGCTGGAAAACGGTTTCGGCGATACCATCCTGTCGCGCGATAAAGCCAAGCGTCTGGCTTCGTGGCTGGCTCTGGAAAAAGCGATGGAATCGGGCGAAATCGTCGTCGGTACCGTCAATGGTAAAGTCAAAGGCGGTCTGACCGTGTTGACCAACGGCATCCGCGCATTCCTGCCGGGCTCGCTGGTTGATACCCGTCCTGTCAAAGACACCACCCCATTCGAAGGCAAGACCCTCGAATTCAAGGTCATCAAACTGGACCGCAAGCGTAACAACGTGGTTCTGTCCCGCCGCGCCGTCATCGAAGCTTCGATGGGCGAAGAGCGTCAGAAGCTGATGGAAACGCTGAAAGAAGGCACGGTCGTGACCGGCGTCGTCAAAAATATCACCGACTACGGCGCGTTCGTGGATCTGGGCGGTATCGATGGCCTGCTGCACATCACCGACCTGGCATGGCGCCGTGTACGTCACCCGTCGGAAGTGTTGACGGTTGGCCAGGAAATCACCGCCAAGGTCCTGAAGTACGATCAAGAGAAAAACCGTGTTTCGCTGGGCGTGAAACAACTGGGCGACGATCCTTGGACCGGTCTGTCCCGTCGTTACCCACAAAGCACCCGTCTGTTCGGTAAAGTAACGAACCTGACCGACTACGGCGCGTTCGTTGAAGTGGAACAGGGTATCGAAGGTCTGGTACACGTTTCCGAAATGGACTGGACGAACAAAAACGTTGCTCCTAACAAAGTTGTCCAACTGGGCGACGAAGTAGAAGTCATGGTTCTGGAAATCGACGAAGAGCGTCGTCGTATTTCGCTGGGCATGAAACAGTGCAAAGCCAACCCATGGGATGACTTCGGTGTTACCCATAAGAAAGGTGACAAAGTCCGCGGCGCGATCAAATCGATCACCGACTTCGGCGTGTTCATCGGCCTGGCCGGCAACATCGACGGTCTGGTGCACCTGTCCGACCTGTCCTGGACCGAAACCGGCGAAGAAGCCGTGCGTCGCTTCAAGAAAGGTGACGAACTGGAAGCCATCGTTCTGGCCATCGACGTTGAGCGCGAGCGCGTTTCCCTGGGCGTCAAGCAACTGGAAGGTGACCCATTCAACAACTTCGCAGCCATGAACGACAAAGGCTCGCTGGTAACCGGCACCGTTAAATCGGTTGAGCCTAAAGGCGCCGTGATCCAACTGTCCGAAGAAGTTGAAGGCTACCTGCGCGCTTCCGAAATCTCGCGCGACCGCGTTGAAGATGCTGGTACGCACCTGAAAGTCGGCGACACCGTCGAAGCAATGGTGTTGAACATCGACCGCAAAGCCCGTGGTATCCAACTGTCGATCAAAGCGAAAGACAACGTTGAAACCCAGGAAGCCATGCAGAAGATGGCAGCTACCGACAACAACGCAGCTTCGGGCACCACCAGCCTGGGCGCCTTGTTGAAAGCTAAGTTCGATAACAAGAACTAAGACTTCGCGGATACTGGCAGATGACAAAGTCCGAGCTGATCAACCGCCTCGCTGAGCGTTATTCTCAGCTGGTGGCGAAAGATGCGGAGTATGCCGTCAAGACCATTCTCGATGCGATGACCAACGCCCTGGCGACCGGTCAACGTATCGAGATCCGCGGTTTTGGCAGTTTTGCCCTGAACAGCAGGCCCCCGCGCATCGGCCGCAACCCGAAATCCGGCGACAAGGTGATGGTGCCCGAAAAACGGGTACCCCACTTCAAGCCGGGCAAACAGTTGCGCGAACGGGTGGACGCGATGGTCGGGCAACCGATTATCGAGGATTAATCGTCTGCTGGAAGGCGAGACAAAGAGCGGCGTCCCTTGGATGCCGCTTTTTTTTGTTAATATGCTGTAGAGCACTGATCAAACCTGCTGCGCGTCGCGCTTTGCGGCCGGCGATGCTCACCGTACTCAAGTACGGTTGCGCTTCTCGGCCGCAAATCGCTGCCGCTCGCTACGGTTTGATCAGCGCTCTACGTTTGTGCCATGTGGCACGGGCATTTTTTTGTTCACTCTGGACCTATCGATGAAAATCATCTCCACCATCGTTGGCTGTGTTCTTTTCGTCCTGTTCTTCAGTTTTGCGCTGAAGAACGCGCAGGTTGTCGACCTGCATGTTTTCCTCAATTATGAAATTCGCGGCCCCCTGGTCCTGATGCTGCTGGGCTTTTTTGTCGCCGGCGCCAGTCTGGGCGTGCTGGCCCTGACGCCGACCGTGTTCCGTCACCGCCGCGAAGCGAGCAAGCAAAAAACCACCATTGCCGCGCTGCAGACCGTTGGCGTGCCCAGCATTGTTCAGCCGCAACCGGACAGCGTGAGCGCGCAGTAAGCGCCGCCGTCGCTCCTATCTCTCTTACTCGAATAAAAATAATCGCATGGATTTTGAACTCTGGTGGCTCTTGGGTATCCCGGTGTTTTTCGCGCTGGGCTGGATCGCCGCGCGTGTTGACATTCATCAACTGGTGTCCGAATCGCGCAGCCTGCCGCGCAATTACTTCAAGGGCTTGAATTTCCTGCTCAACGAACAGCACGACAAGGCCATCGACGCCTTCATCGAAGTCGTCAAGCTGGACCCGGAATCGGCCGATATGCATTTTGCGTTGGGTAACCTGTTCCGCCGCCGTGGCGAGACGGAGCGCGCCATCCGCGTGCACCAGAACTTGCTGGCGCGCCCGGACTTGCCGCTGGAACAGCAGGGCCACGCCGCCTATGAACTGGGCATGGATTACCTGAAGGCGGGCTTGCTGGACCGCGCCGAGGAAACCTTCAACAGCCTGATCGACACGCAATACGCGGCCCAGGCGCGCCGCGCGCTGCTGGAAATCTACCAGCGCGAAAAGGAGTGGCCGCGCGCCATCGAAGCGGCCGTGGGCCTGCAGGAATCGGGCGCCGGAGCGCGCCAGAAGGAAATCGCCCAGTTCTATTGCGAACTGGCGCATGACGCCCTCGTGCACATGAAGCCGGACGAAGCCATGCCGCTGCTGGAAAAAGCCCTGCAGACGGACCGCAAGAGCGTGCGCGCCACCATCCTGACGGGCGACGTGCTGCTGGCGCGCGGCGACGTGGAAGGGGCGCTGACCACCTGGCGTCGCGTCGAGCAGCAAAGCGTGCCGCACGTGGCCCTGGTGGCCCAGCGCCTGATGGACGGGTACACCAAGTTGAGCCGTCCGCAGGAAGGCGTCAACCTGCTGCGTTCCTACCTGGAAGAAGCGTCGTCGATCGACCTGATCGAAGTCGTCTTCAAGGCCGTCATCGAGCTCGATGGCGTGGAAGCGGCGAAACAGCTGGTCAGCGCCGAGCTGCGCCGCACGCCGACCCTGCTGGGCCTCGACAAGCTGCTGGAAGCACGCATGATGGATGCGCCAGCCGCCATCTGGTCCGAGCTGTCGATGGTGAAAAACCTCGTCCACGGCTATACGCAGAAGCTGGCGCGCTACCAGTGCAGCCACTGCGGCTTCAAGGCGCGCCAGTTCTACTGGCATTGCCCGGGCTGCAACAAGTGGGAAACGTATCCACCGCGCCGCACAGAAGAGCTCAACGTCATGAACTAGTCGTGCCCACCACAGGACCCATGGCTGCGTTGCAGCGCCTCGCCGTACTATTCGTACTGTCTTCGGCGCCGCGCCTTGCCCTGAACCCTGTGCTGTGCACTTGCAGGTCAGAAATATATATTACAAATACGGCACAACCATGAAAATCACCATTATCGGCACGGGCTATGTTGGCCTCGTGACCGGCGCCTGCCTGGCGGAGCTGGGCAACGACGTCTTTTGCCTCGACCTCGACGCACAGAAGATAGACCTGCTCAACAGCGGCGGCATCCCCATCCATGAACCGGGCCTGGAAGAAGTCGTCGCGCGCAACCGCGCCGCCGGGCGCATGACCTTTTCCACCGACGTCGAAGCGGCCGCCGCCCACGGCGTGATGCAATTCATCGCCGTCGGCACGCCGCCCGATGAAGACGGCTCGGCCGACCTGCAATACGTGCTGGCCGCCGCGCGCGGCATCGGCAAGTACATGACTGAGTTCAAGGTCATCGTCGACAAGTCGACCGTGCCCGTCGGCACGGCCGAAAAAGTGCGCGCCGCCATCCAGGGCGAACTCGATGCGCGCGGCGTGGCCACCACGTTCTCGGTGGCGTCGAACCCGGAGTTTCTCAAGGAGGGCGCGGCTGTCGAAGACTTCATGCGTCCCGACCGCATCGTCATCGGCGTCGACGCCACGCCGGACGGCGAGCGCGCGCGCGAATTGCTGAAAAGCCTGTACGCGCCGTTCAACCGCAACCACGAGCGCACCTACTGGATGGATGTGCGCTCGGCCGAATTCACGAAATACGCGGCCAACGCCATGCTGGCCACGCGCATTTCCTTCATGAATGAACTGGCGAACCTGGCCGACAAGGTGGGCGTCGATATCGAGGCCGTGCGCCACGGCATCGGCTCGGACCCGCGCATCGGCCACAGCTTCCTGTACGCCGGTTGCGGCTACGGCGGCTCCTGCTTCCCGAAAGACGTGCAGGCGCTCGAGCGCACGGCGCGCGGCCACGGCCAGGAATTGCTGATCCTGCGCGCTGTCGAAGCCGTCAATGACAAGCAGAAGATGGTGCTGGGCGGCAAAGTGGTCACTCGCTTCGGCGAAGACCTGACGGGCCGGCATTTTGCCGTGTGGGGACTGGCGTTCAAGCCGAACACGGACGACATGCGCGAAGCGTCGGCCCGCGTCCTGCTGGCCGACTTGCTGGGACGGGGCGCCACGGTGGCCGTGTACGACCCCGTCGCCATGGCCGAGGCGCGCCGCGTGCTGCAGCTGGACCTGACGCCGGCGCAATTGGCGAAGGTGCGCTTTGCCGACAGCCCGAAGGATGCGCTGACGGACGCCGACGCGCTGGTCATCGTGACCGAATGGAAAGCCTTCCGCAGCCCCGACTTCGAGCAGGTCAAGGCGCGCCTGAAGCAGGCCGTGATCTTTGACGGCCGTAACCTGTTCGAACCGGCCGTCATGGCCGAGGCGGGCATTGAATACCACGGGATCGGCCGCTCGATCCTGACGCGCGCATGAGCGCCCGCGACATGACGGCGATTGCCGCCCTGGCCCAGGTGCAACTGCTGGTGGTGGGGGACGTGATGCTGGACCGCTACTGGTTCGGCGATGTCAGCCGCATTTCGCCGGAAGCGCCCGTGCCCATCGTGCGCATCGAAAAGCGCGAGGAGCGCCTGGGCGGCGCGGCCAACGTGGCGCGCAACGCGGCCGCGCTGGGCGCGAAGACCAGCTTGCTGGGCGTGGTGGGCGACGACGAGGCCGGCAGCCAGGTCGAGCGCCTGCTCGAGGGCAGCGGCATCCACAGCTATCTGCAGCGCGATGCGGCCATTTCCACCATCATCAAGCTGCGCGTGATCGGCCGCCAGCAACAGATGCTGCGCATCGATTTCGAGGATGCGCCCAGCGACACGGTGCTGCGCGACAAGCTGGCGCAGTTTAACGCCCTCTTGCCTAATTACAACGTGGTGATCCTGTCCGATTACGCCAAGGGCAGCCTGGTGAACGTGGCCGAGATGATCAAGGCCGCCCGCGCCGCCGGCAAGATCGTCATGGTCGACCCGAAAGGCGACGATTTCAGCCGTTATGCGGGAGCGTCAGTGCTCACTCCGAACAAGGCGGAACTGCGCCGCGTGATCGGCAGCTGGAGCACGGAAGAGCAGCTTACGGAGCGCGCCCAGCAGATGCGCGCGCAACTGGGCCTGGACGCCTTGCTGCTGACCCGCTCGGAAGAGGGCATGAGCCTGTACACGGCTGACGAAGTGCTGCACATGCCCACCGATGCGCGCGAAGTGTTCGACGTCTCGGGCGCCGGCGACACGGTGATCGCCACCATGGCGGCCATGCTGGGCGCCGGCATGAACCTGGGCGATGCCGTGCGCACGGCCAACCGCGCCGGCGGCATCGTCGTCGGCAAGCTGGGCACGGCGACCGTCACCCGCGAAGAGCTGTTCCCCCAGTAATTTGTTGCAATGCCTGCGCCGCAGCGTTTGATCTGGCGCAGGCTTTTCCCCCGTTCCCCTGTCCCGTCTTGTCAACCGTATCACGCCACAGCCGTTAAAGCCGTTAAGGCGCTGCTTCTCCCTTGCGTTCGAGTCATCTTGAAACCACATCACGGAGAGATACCCATGTTCAAAAAAATACTGCTGGCCATCGCCACCCTGATCGCGACGATGGGCTTTGCCTTTGCCCAGGTCGACGTCAACAAGGCGGACCAGGCGGCACTCGACAGCGTCAAGGGCATCGGCCCCGTCACGTCGAAAGCCATTATCGACGAGCGCGCGAAGGGCGGCGCCTTCAAGGATTGGGCCGATTTCGAAAGCCGCGTGAAGGGCATCGGCCCGAAAAGCTCCGTGAAACTGTCGGAAGCGGGCTTGCAGGTGAATGGCCAGGCCAAGTCCGGCGCGCCGGCGGCCCCCGTGGCGAAAGCTGCCCCGGCAAAAAAGGAAACTGCTGTGAAGGAAGTTGCAGCGAAAGAAGCCGCAGCGAAGCCAGCTGCTGCGACCGACACCGCTGCGGCGCCGGCCAAGACAGCCGCTGAAACGAAAAAAGAAGCTGCTGCCGCGAAGAAAGAAGCCAAGGCCGCCGCCGCTGCCGCCAAAAAAGAAGCCGCCGCCGCGCCTGCCGCCGCCGCAGCCGATGGTGCCGCGCCCGTGAAGACGGCCGCCGAAGCGAAGAAGGAAGCTGCCGCGGCCAAGAAAGAAGCGAAGGCTGCCGCCGCTGCCGCGAAGAAGGAAGCGAAACTGGCTGCCGCCGAGGCGAAGAAAGCGGAAGCCGAGAAAAAATAAGCGTTTTGTTGTAAAGCGTGCTGAGTGGTGGTGCCGCGCAGCATGCAAGAAAACCCCGCGTGGTACCGGCCGCGCGGGGTTTTTTTATGCGCGCGCCGCCTTGTTTGGCCCGCCGGCGGCCGGCGCGCCTACAGCTGCGACTCGATCGGCAGCCAGCGCATCACGGACACCAGCGTGCGGCGCCAGAAGCCCGTCTCCGGGTCCCGCGTCCACACCTTGGCAGGCTCTTCTGTGGCGTCCGACCAGCGCAGCGCGCCATTGTCGAGGAACAAGCGGTAGCTGGTGTCGCTCGACGTCGAGTGCCGGAACAGGGTGCGCATGTCGGCCGCCAGCGCGGCATCGGTGAACAGCACGCCCATTTCCGTATTCAGCTGGGCCGAGCGGGGATCGAGGTTGAAGGAGCCGACAAAGCCCCGTTCGCCGTCAACCACCACGGCCTTGGTGTGCAGGCTGGCGCGGCTCGAACCCATCAGGCTGATGCGCTTGCGATGCTGCGTCTTCAATTCATACAGGTCGACGCCGCCATCGAGCAGCAGCTGGCGGTAGCGCGCATAGCCCGCATGCACGAGGGCCACGTCGGTGGCCGCCAGCGAGTTGGTCAGCACCTTGACCTTGACGCCGGCCGCGACCTTGTCGCCCAGCAGCGCGCTCAGGGCCGTGCCGGGCACGAAGTAGGGCGAGGTCAGCAGTGCTTCCTCGCGCGCCTGCGTCAGCAGGGGCAGCAGGCTGTGCATGAGCCAGTGCTCGCTGCGCTGCAAACTGGCCACGGGCGCGGCTTTTTCCGGCGGGTCCGACAGCACCTGCACCTGCCCGCTCCAGTGCAGGCGCAGGCGGCCGTCCAGGTGCGCCTGCAGCTGGCCCGTGTCGGTCAGCTGCCGTAAATATGGCGAAGCGCCCACTTCGCCCGTCAACGCGTCGAGGCGGGCGCGCACCGCCTGCAGTTCCGGCGCGCCCGCGTTCTTGCCTGCGTGCAAGGCGCCGATGGGGATGACGGCGCGGCTGTTCCAGAAGCGGTCGAAGATGTCGCTCGTCTGCTGCACGGCGGGGCCGACCAGCAGCAAGTCCGCATCCTGGAAATTGACTTGCTCGGCGGCATCAAAATATTCATCGCCGATATTGCGCCCGCCGACGAGGGCCACCCTGCCATCGACGATCCAGGCCTTGTTGTGCATGCGCCGGTTCAGGCTGACGGCGCGCAAGGCCATTTCCACGGCGCGCCACCAGATGCCGTCGCGGTTGCGGCCGGGATTGAAGATGCGCACATCGATCAGCGGGTGGCTGTCGAGCGCGAGGATGGCGGCGTCCTGGCCCCGCGCATTGATGTCGTCGAGCAACACGCGCACGCGCACGCCGCGGTCGGCCGCGCGCAGCAGCTCGCGCACCAGCAGCCGCCCCGTGACGTCGTTATGCCAGATGTAATATTGCAGGTCGATGCTGCGGCCCGCTTCGCGCGCGCTCAGGGCGCGCAGGGCGAACGCTTCCAGGTTGTCGTCGATCAGGGCCGTGCCGCTGTCGCCGGGGCGTTGCGCCAGCTGCGGCGCCAGCACGCGGTCGAGCAGGGTGGCGTCCATCGCCACCGGCAAGGCCGTGCCAGGCGCGCCCAGCGAACGTTCGGCGAAGCGCCCGTAACTGTACAGGGCGGCGATGCTGAGTGCGGCAAAGATGGCCGCGCACAGCAGCAGTTTGACGAGCACGCGGCGCACCGTCAGCGGACCGCGCGCATGCTGCGGCGTGCGGGAAGGAGGTGTGACTGGCGCATGCGGGTGTCTTTCGTGAACGGGACGGGAAGTGGCCGATTGTAGCAGTTCCTGCAATGCACGATTTTCATCCTGGAACATCCTTGCCTGCCGTCAAAAATGCGAGAATGGGCAGCTCAATCAATCATCGGGGGATGCGCGCATGGTACGAATTTTGACGGCGATGACGGCGGCCCTGCTGTCGGCGGGCGCGGTTGCGGCGCCAGCCATTGAACAGACACAGCCGCAGATCCGCGATATCGTGGCCGCCATCTCGCCGCAGCGCATCGAGGCGCATGTGCGCAAGCTGGTCGGCTTCCGGACCCGCCATACCATGTCCGACACCGTGTCCGAGACGCAGGGTATCGGCGCGGCCCGGCGCTGGATCAGGGCCGAACTGGAGCGCTGCGGCGCGCAGGCGGGCGGGCGGCTGCAGGTGGCGTTCGACAGCCATGTCGCGCCCGTGTCGAAGCGCATCGCGCAGCCGACGGAAATCGTCAACGTGGTGGCGACCTTGCCCGGCAGCCAGCCGCAGTCGGCCGAACGCATCTACGTCGTCAGCGGTCATTATGACTCGCGCGCCACCGAGGTGATGGATGCCAGGGGCGACGCCCCCGGCGCCAACGATGACGCGTCGGGCACGGCGGCCGTCATTGAAATGGCGTGCGTGATGGCGCGCCACCAGTTCGACGCCACGCTCGTCTTCATGGCGGTGGCGGCCGAGGAACAGGGGCTGCTCGGTTCCGGTCACTGGGCGCAGCAGGCAAAGTTGAAAAAGCTCAACATCGCCGGCATGCTCAATAATGACATCATCGGCAGTTCGCGCGCCGACGACGGCACGGTCGATGGCGGCCAGGTGCGGCTGTTTGCCGAGGGCATTCCCGCCGTCAAGGAAATGAGCGACGGCGTGCGCGGCCTCGTGGCCACGGGCGGCGAAAATGATTCCCTCTCGCGCCAGCTGGCGCGCCATGTAAAACAGGTGGGCGAGCACTACGTTCCCGGCTTCCGGGTCAACGTCATCCAGCGCGCCGACCGCTACCTGCGCGGCGGCGACCACATGCCGTTCCTGGCGCAAGGCTACGCAGCCTTGCGCTTCACGGAACCGCACGAGGATTTTTCCCACCAGCATCAGGATGTGCGCGTGGAAAACGGCGTGCAATACGGCGACCTGCCGCAATTCGTCGATTACGATTACGTGGCGAAAGTGGCGCGCGTGAATGCGGCGGCGCTCGCATCGCTGGCCCTGGCCCCGGCCGCGCCCACCGGCGTGCACGTGCGCACGGCCCAGCTGGAAAACGCCACCTCGCTGCAGTGGCAGCCGAATGCGGAGCCGGACCTGGCCGGCTACCGCATCGTCTGGCGCGCCACGACGGCCGACCAGTGGCAGGGTGCGCAGGACGTGGGCAATGTCACGCAAGCGCGGTTGAAATTGTCGAAAGACAACTATTTCTTCGGCGTCCAGGCCATCGACAACGACGGCAATGTCAGCGTGGCAACTTACCCGATGCCCTTGCGCTAGGCGCTGCCTGCGGGCAGCCGCGCCAGGAAGCCGTGGATCTGCGAAACGACGGCTGCGCCTTCGCCCACGGCGGCGGCCACGCGCTTGGTCGAGCCGGCCCGCACGTCGCCGATGGCGAATACGCCGGGCACGCTCGTTTCCAGCGCGGCCCGCTCCGGCAGGTCGGGCGGCGGAGCGGCCAACAGCGCGGCGTGGCCCTGGGCGCGGCATTCGGCGCGCGTGACGTCGAAGCCCGTGCGGATGAAACCCTGTTCGTCGACGGCCACGGCGCAATCGTGCAGCCAGTCCGTGTTCGGATCGGCGCCCACAAACAGGAAGACGCGGCGCACGGCGCAGTCGCACTCTTCGCCCGTCTGGTTGTTGCGCCAGCGCACCTCCGTCAAGCCATCGTCGTCGCCTTCGAGGGCGATGATTTCCGTGTGCGTGTGCAGGGTGATGTTGGGCGTGGCGGCGATGCGCTCGATCAGGTAGCTCGACATGCTGGCCGCCAGTCCCTCGCCGCGGATGACCATGTGGACGCGCGATGCGTGGCCGGACAGGAACACGGCCGCCTGGCCGGCCGAGTTGCCGCCGCCGACTAAAATGATCTCTTCCTGCCGGCACAGCTTGGCTTCAATGGGCGAGGCCCAGTAATACACGCCCCGTCCCTCATACGTTTTCAGATTCGCCAGCGAGGGGCGGCGGTAGCGCGCGCCGCACGACAGCACCACCGTGCGGGCGCGCACCTGCGTGCCGTCGCACAGATTGACGCGCAGAGGCCAGCTGTCGCACAGCAGGCTGGCGGCGCTGGTCGGGGTGGCGATCTCGACGCCGAATTTTTGCGCCTGCACGTAGGCGCGTCCGGCCAGGGCGCGGCCGGAAATACCCGTCGGAAAGCCCAGGTAATTCTCGATGCGCGCGCTGGCGCCCGCCTGGCCGCCATACGCGCGCTGCTCCAGGGCCAGCACCGACAGGCCTTCGGACGCCGCATACACGGCCGTGGCCAGGCCGGCGGGACCGGCGCCTACCACCAGCACGTCGAAGATCTTGTCGCCGGATAAATCTGGCAGCATGCCCAGGCAGCGGCCCAGTTCCGCATTGCCGGGATTCTTCATGACCTTGCCGTCGGGACACACCACCAGCGGCCATTCCTGCGGCGCGGGCTGGTAGCGCTGGGCCAGCGCGGCGGCGGCCGCATCCGTGGCCGGGTCGAGCACCGTGTGCGGGTGGCCATTGCTCGACAAAAAACTCTGCAGCTGAAACAGATTGCCGTTGCCGCGCGGTCCCACCAGCACGGGACCGCCCGAATTGACTTCGATCAAGGCCACGCGGCGCAGGATCAGGGCGCGCACGATGCGCTCGCCCATTTCCGCTTCCGCCACGATCAGCGCGCGCAGCGACTCCGAGCTGATCACGAGCACTTCCACGTCGCCCACGGCATGGCCGTTGACGAGGGCGGGGCGGCCCGACAGCTGCGCCACTTCGGCGATGAAGTGGCCGGGGCCGATTTCGCGCATCAGCGAAGTGCGTCCCAGGCCTTCGTGGCGCGTGACGGCCACGTGGCCGGACAGGATGACGAGCATGCCGAAGCTGCTGCTGCCCGCCTCGAACAGGGTGGCGCCGCCAGCATAGCGGCAGGTCTTGCCGTAGCGCTGCAGGCGGCGCAGTTCGGCCTCGCTGAAGACGGGGGAAATCTGGTGCATGCGGCCCTGGATATCGAGGCTGCTGGCCTGGACGGGGTCGTCCTGCGTGGTTTCGGGGATGAATTCGGGAACGGTGCTGGCCATGACTGATCCATTGAGTGAATAAGCAAATTACTAAAATAACTAACCGTCACGAGTCTAGCGCATGCGCGCGCGGGGCGCTGGCACGCCGCGCGCGCACGGCCCGGCCGGGCGCAAAGCCAGGCGCCGTGCGGCCTGGCGCGGCAGTGGCCGGGGCCTGCGCCGTCCGGCCGGGCAGGGGTTTTTAGCCATACGCCGTCCAGCATCTCATATTAGAATGGGTCTTTGTTGAAATTACTCAAACCGACACGATGGCTTACAAGACACTGGAAGATACGATAGGCAATACCCCGCTGGTGCAGCTGACGCGCTTGCCGGGCGCCGATGCGATTGCGCGCAACAACGTCATCCTCGGCAAGCTGGAGGGCAACAACCCGGCCGGTTCCGTGAAGGACCGCGCCGCCATGTCCATGCTCAAGCGCGCGGAAGAGCGCGGCGTCATCAAGCCGGGCGACACCCTGATCGAAGCGACCAGCGGCAACACGGGCATCGCGCTGGCCATGGCCGCCGCCCTGCGCGGCTACAAGATGCTGTTGTTGATGCCCGACAACCTGAGCGTGGAGCGCCGCCAGAGCATGGCCGCCTACGGCGCCGACATTTTATTGACGCCGAAGACGGGCGGCATGGAATATGCGCGCGACCTGGCCGAGCAGATGCAGAAGGATGGCCGCGGCGTCATTCTCGACCAGTTCGCCAACGAAGACAATTCGCGCGCCCACTATGAAACGACGGGGCCGGAAATCTGGCGCGACACGAATGGCCGCGTGACGCATTTTGTCAGCGCCATGGGCACGACGGGCACCATCATGGGCGTATCGCGCTACCTGAAGGAACAGAATCCCGCCATCCAGATCATCGGCGCCCAGCCCGAGGAAGGATCGCAGATTCCCGGCATCCGCAAGTGGCCGGAAGCCTACCTGCCGAAAATCTACGACAAGAGCCGCGTCGACCAGGTGGAATACGTGAGCCAGGGCGTGGCCGAGCGCATGGCGCGCAGCCTGGCGGCGGAAGAGGGCTTGTTCTGTGGCATCTCGGCGGCAGGCGCGTGCGAAATCGCGCTGCGCATCTCGCAGACGGTGGAAAACGCGACCATCGTGTTTGTCGTCTGCGACCGCGGCGACAGGTATCTGTCCACAGGTGTTTTCCCTGCGTAAGGGCTAAAGCATCGTGTCGTGATATTGGCCAGGACGGCCTGAGAACTGCTGAAATACCCCCTCCCCATGGCGGGGAGGGAAAACCTGCATAACTGGCAGGATCAGCCTTGTGGCGTTTCGCCTTCTTTTGGCTTGAATTGCTTGTCGCTGATGCGGAATTTGTTGCGACGGTCACCCATCAGGTAACGCAGGTCACGGATGCTCAGATCGCTGACTTCGTGCATGCGGATCAGCAGCGATGCGCCGACCGGCAGGCGGTGGTGGCGGATCTTGCTGATGACTGGCGGCGCTACTTCCAGCGCGCGCGACAGGGCTGCGTCGTTTTTCAGGCGCAGGTTTTCGATCAGGGTATCGAGCAGTCTGTTTGGGTTGTACTGAAGCAGATCGTCGGAGTCCGAATCGCTGTTCATATCAATGCCGACTTGGTTTGTCATGATGTTATTGTTCCTTCTGTAGTTGCACTGCAAAGTAAAAAACACTCGGAGCTCGCTCTTGCTGCGTTCATGTTCATTCTTTACTAAAAGGAACGAATTCACACACGGTACGATCCGGGTTACAGTTTTTCATAATATATACACAATTGTACAGCAGGATTTAATTTCAGGCTGGAAAGCTCTGTAATCTTGCTTTGTACAGAATCGGTGTTGTCTTGTTGCAACACCTATTTATTCTTTATTATGCTCTATGATAGAACAAAAATTGTACTTTGACAAAAGTTAAGTATAAAACCATTCTGTATCCCGTACCGCACAACAGGCTGGCGAGCGAGGCTGGCACGATGTTATCGACTCCACCATAGACGTGTTTGCCGGTCGCTTCAACATCGCTTACGCTTTCTTACAAGTAATATTATAACTTTACACCGACTTTCGGTTAGCGTGCGCGCACTTGGCTGATGGCCTTGCCCAAGTCGATCACTGACATGGCATAAAAATAACTTCTGTTGTACTGAGTTATAGCAAAGAAGTTATTGGTTGCCAAGCTATACTCAGTTGCTTCTGAACCATTTTGTAGATCGATCAGGCCAAACAGCATATTCGGTGGCGCGACTGCAACGGCGCTGACGCCGGCCGCCTGCAATTCCTCCAGCCGGTACCTGGCCTGCAAGCCCTGGCCGATGAATTTTTCCCACGCCCGGTTGGCCGACACGGTGACGGGGTAGACGCTGATGGCCGGATCATCGCGGCGCCAGCCGTGTTCGACGAGGAAATGCGCGACGCTGCCAATGGCGTCGGCCGTCGAGTTGCGCAAGTCGATGTGTCCATCGCCATCGAAATCGACCGCGTACTTCATGATGCTGCTAGGCATGAACTGGGGCAGGCCGATGGCGCCCGCATACGAGCCGAGCAGGGTCAAGGGGTCGATGCCGTCCTTGCGCGCGTACAGCAGCGCGTTTTCCAGTTCGCCCTTGAAAAATTCCATGCGCGCGGCCCGCGTCGGGCTTTCCGGATAGGAAAACGCCAGCGTGGTCAGCGCATCGAGCACGCGGAAGCGGCCCGTGTTGCGTCCGTACACGGTTTCCACGCCGATGAT
This sequence comes from Janthinobacterium sp. GW821-FHT03A03, assembly GCF_059421435.1. Lineage (NCBI taxonomy): Bacteria > Pseudomonadati > Pseudomonadota > Betaproteobacteria > Burkholderiales > Oxalobacteraceae > Janthinobacterium > Janthinobacterium sp. GW821-FHT03A03. Next base: position 71,636 of record NZ_JBWKUZ010000008.1, read on the forward strand.
GCCGACGATGATTTCGGCCTGCACGCCATACTCGCGCTGGGCGCGCGCCAGCGCTTCCGCGTTTTCTTCCCAGAATTTCACGCCGGCATTGATGCGCACGGGCTCGATGAAGCGGGCGCTGTAGGCATGCCAGTTCTTCGGCTTGCCCGGCGGCGCCGGCTTCATCAGTTGCACCGTCGCGTCCACATAGCGCACCTTGCCGATCAGGGTGTCGAGTTCGGCACGGTCAAAGCCGTGTTTGGCGGACATCTCGTCGAGGAAGGCGCGTACTTCCTTCCAGTTGGCGTAGTCGACAAATTCGCCTTCGAAGTCGAATTTCGCCGGGGCTTTCTTCGCCGAGGCCTTTTTGACGGGCTGGGCCTTGGCGGCGCGCACGGCCCGGGCGCGGTCGGCGGCGGAAATGTTGCTGTTTTCATCCGCGTGCGCGGTTGCCAGGCACAGGGGGAGGGAGAGGAGCAGGGACAGGGCGGAGTATTTGATCGGTAACAAGGAGCGTCTCATCGGCATTGGGTTAACAGGCGGCGCAAGCTGCGCCGCGCGCGGGTGTGTTCATCTGGGTTGGCATTACCATACTTCATCGCGGCGTAGATTGCCAGAAACTGTGCGATGGCGGCGTGCGCCTCGGGCTTAGCCTTGCCGGCGGCCAGCCGCGCAGCATAGCCGTGCGGGCCTTCATGCGGCGCACGGCTGTAGCCGCGCTGCGCCTGCTGGCGGCAAAAACGCGCGTACAGGCGGTCGAGCGGATCGCCTTGCCGCACCTGCCGCCAGCAGACCAGTGCGCCGGCCGCGGCGGCCAGCAGGGCCAGCACGGCGCAGGCCAGTGCCAGCTTTTTCGCTGGCAAGTTTTTCAAGCCGTCGAGCAAGACCCGCTGGCGTTGCGGGGTGTAATCGAGCACCCAGCGGCTCCAGGCATGCCCGGCCTGCTGCCATTGCCGGCGCCAGGCGGCGAGCGCGCCGTGCGCGCCGCCATCGAGGCCGGCCAGGGCGCGCCATGCCGTCAGCGGCGACGGGGGCGGCGGCAGGGCGGCATCGAGGTTGCGCCCCGTGCGCAGGGGCGCGACGGCGCTGGTGGGATCGACGCGCACCCAGCCCCGGCCCGCCAGCCACACTTCGCTCCACGCATGGGCGTCGGACTGGCGCACGCGCAGGCTGTTGTCGGCAGCGTCGCGCGCACCGCCCTGGTAGCCCGTGACGACGCGCGCGGGAATGCCCATGGCGCGCATCAGCACGACGAAGCTGCCCGCGTAATGTTCGCAAAAGCCCGCCTGCGTGCGGAACAGGAAGTCGTCCACGCCATCCTTGCCCAGCAGCGGCGGCTGCAGGGTGTAGCGGAAGGGCGCGCGGCGGAAGTGATCGAGCACGGCGGCGATGGCGTCGGCGGGCGCCAGCGCCCCGGCGCCGCTGCCGCGCAGCTGGCGTGCCCAGGCCGCGCTGCGCGGGTTGCGGCCGGCGGGCAAGGCCAGCCATGGCTGTTGCTGTGCCGGCGACAGGGCTGCCTGCAGCCGGTAGCGCGTCTGCGAACTGGCGCGGTAGCGCACGGTCGAAGCAAGGGGCTGGACGGTCAGCACTTCCAGCGCGGACGAGACGACATACGGATTGCCGGGCAGGCGTTCTATGCTGCGCGGCACGTCGAGCGCGAAGATGCGCCGCAGGCCGCTCGCCTGCAAGGTCACTTCATATTGGCTGGGCTGGCCTGCCAGCACGATGTCTATGCGGCCGTCGCTGGCCGGCGCGCGCTCCTTCGCGCCCCGGCGCGTCCAGGTGCTGCCGTCGTAGTCGCCCAGCACCACGCCGCGCCAGTACAGCTGGTCTTGCGGCGGTATCGGCGTGGAGAAGCGGGCCGTGAAGACGGGTGCGCTTGACAGGGCCAGCGAGGCGATGGCGCCCGGCTGCATGCTGTCGGACAAGCCCGTGCGCGCCTGCGCGCCTTCGTGCGGCGCGCCCCACAGGGGGCCGTCGGGGCGCGGCAGGGCCAGGAACAGCAGCGCCGCCAGGGGAAGGGCCAGCGCCAGCATGCGGCCAAGCAAACTTAACCGTTGCGCCAGGCGCGGCTGCACTGCGCCGTACTGGGTCGACAGCAAGCCGGTCAGCAGTACGAGGACGGTGGCCAGCATCCAGATGGCGCTGAGGATGCCCTGGGCATGGAAGAAGTTTGCCAGCAGCAAGAAAAAGCTGAGGAAGACAAAGACGAAGATGTCGCGCCGGCCATGCATTTCCAGCGACTTCAAGGCCAGCAGCAGGGCCAGCAGGGCCACGCCCGCATCGCGTCCCAGCAAGCTGCCATAGCTGGCGTAGACGCCGGCGATGCCCAGCAGGGCCAGCGGCGCGAGCAGGGCCAGCGGCGGCTGGCGCCGGCCGCGCACGGTAATAAAGGCGCGCCACAGCAGCGGCGCAGCGGCGGCCGCCGACAGCCACGGCGGCAGGTGCAGCGCGTGCGGCGCCAGCGCCATGGCGGCGGCCAGCAACAGCAGCAGCATGTCCGCCTTCTCGCGCGGCAGGCCGGTCATGGGGCTTCCTGCCGTTGCGGCGAGTCATGCAGGGCCAGGGCGCGCAGGCAGGCGTCGCGGTGGCCGGCGCCCAGGCCCGGCGCCAGGGTCAGGGCGCCCAGGCGCAAGCCATATGGCAGGCCGGTCTGCTCCGCCGCCAGCACCCAGGCGGCCAGGCGCGACAGGCGCGCTTCCGGGGGCAGCGCGTGCAGGGCGGCATGGGCGAGCATGATGCTGCCGCGGGGGCCGCCCGTTGGCGTGTCGGCGCCGGGCTGGAATTGCTTGCTGAACAAATGCTCGCCGTCATGGCGGGCGATCTGGCGCCAGGCCAGGCGCTGCAGCGCATCGCCGGGCTGGTAGGCGCGCACGCCGGCCAGTTCCAGGGCGCCGCCGGACGCCTGTGTTTGACGCACGGTGCCGGCCGGCAAGGGCAGCGGCGGCGCGTTGTGCTCGGGCTGCGGATACACGAGCACGCGGGCATCCGGCTGCCAATGGCACCAGGCAACAAACAGGCCCAGCGGAAAACTGCCGGACAGGCGCACGGGAGGAGCAGCGACCCATCCGCGTTGCCGCGCCGCCACGCCGACGGTGACGGCCGTTTCCGCGTGCGCCCCGATATCGGCCAGCTGGGGCGCTGCCTGCGAGTTCAGCATTGCAACGTGGATGGCGTGGCGCGCACGCGTGCTGCGGTTGATCAGGCGCAAGACGAACGTGGCCTGGCTGCCCGCAAACACGGGGCTGCCTGGCGTGGCGGCCAGCGCCAGGCCCGCCAGGTTGCGGCTTGTATACACCATGTCGGCGACGGCGCAGGCGGCCGCGAAGCAAGTCAGCGCATAGCCCAGGCCCAGGCGGTAATTGACGGCGGCGATCCACAGCGCCAGCAGCAGGGCGGCAAACGCCAGGCCCGCGCGCGAGGGACGGATGTGCACGCGCTGCGCGCCCAGCCAGGGGCGCGCCGGCAGCCAGGAAACATTGCGCCAGCGCATGCCGGTCAGACGGGCGTGTTCAAGAGCAATTGCTGCAGCAGGGCGCGGCTATCGCTCGCTCCCTGCGCGGCATGCAGGCGGTGCGCGCAGACGGGCAGCAGCACGGCTTGCACGTCGTCGGGCGTGACGTGGTCGCGCCCGGCCAGGGCGGCCCAGGCGCGCGCCGCCTGCAGCAGGGCCAGCGCGGCGCGGGGGCTGAGGCCGTCGGCAAACGCGCCCGGCGCGCGCGTGGCGTGCACGAGGGCCAGCACGTAGTCGACCACGGCGGCGGAAACGTGGATGGCGTGCAGGCCGGCCTGCGCCTGCAGCAATTCGTCCGCGCTCATCGCGGCGGGCAAGGCATGCAGCATGGCGCGGCGGTCGGCGCCCAGCAGCAGGGCCCGCTCGGCGGCCGCGTCCGGGTAGCCGAGGGTGACGCACATGAGGAAGCGGTCGAGCTGCGATTCGGGCAGGGGGAAGGTGCCCAGCTGGTGCGCGCAGTTCTGCGTGGCAATGACGAAAAACGGCTGCGGCAGGGCCCGCGTGACGCCGTCGAGCGTCACTTGCCGCTCCTCCATCGCTTCGAGCAGGCCCGATTGCGTCTTCGGCGTGGCGCGGTTGATCTCGTCGGCCAGCAGCACCTGGGTAAACAGGGGGCCGGGGTGGAAGAGGAAGCTGGCGCTGCCGCGGTCGTACACGCTCATGCCGGCCACGTCGGCTGGCAGCAGGTCGCTGGTGAATTGCTGGCGTTTCCATTGCAGGCCCAGCGAGATGGCCAGCGCATGGGCCAGGGTCGTCTTGCCGACGCCGGGCACGTCTTCGATCAGCAGGTGGCCGCCGGCCAGCACGCAGGCGAGCGTCTGGCGGATCTGCAAATCTTTGCCGACGAGAACTTCGCCGATCTGGCGCGCGGCCTGGTGTATTTTCGAAAACATGCTATTTCTATCACAGTACGATGGATTATTTAATTTACAATCGCTTTGGCCAGGTCAAACGGCGCCGCCCGCCCGCCGCGCGCTCGTGGTAGATTAGAGTGACGGCAAAGGCGGCAAAGGCGGCAAGGGCGGCACAGACCAGCCAGTGATTTTATGCGAGAACGCGCCAGGCGGGCAGGAATGCCCTGCAGTGCAGCCGGCATGCGTTCCCGGTATGGATAGAGAGCAGAGACAGAGGTAACCAGTACAGCGCATGAGCACAGCCATTTATACCCACCCCGATTGCCAGCGCCATGAGATGGGCGACTGGCATCCCGAATCGCCGGCCCGCTTGCAGGCCATCAACGATCAACTGATCCTCGCGCACATCAGCGACCTGGTCGAGCACCGCGACGGCGTGCGCGCGCAATTGTCCGATATCGAGCGCAACCACAGCGCCACGGCCATCGGCCTCGTGCGCGACAATGTGCCGCCCGCGGGCGACTACTATCCGCTCGACGGCGACACCCTGCTCAACGCGCACAGCTACAACGCGGCGCTGGCGGCGGCCGGCTCGGCCGTGGCGGCCACGGACGCCGTCATCGATGGCGAGATCAGCAACGCCTTCTGCGCCATCCGTCCGCCCGGCCACCATGCGCGGCCCAGCGAGCCCATGGGCTTTTGCCTGTTCAACAATGTCGCCATCGCCGCCAAGCATGCGCTCGACGTGCGCGGGCTCGAACGGGTCGCCATCGTCGACTTTGATGTGCATCATGGCAATGGCACGGCCGAATCCGTGGCAAACGACCCGCGCATCCTGATGGTCAGCTTCTTCCAGCACCCGTTCTATCCATACAGCGACGTCGAGTCCTACACGGATACGCGCGTGAATGTCCCCGTGCCGGCCCACTCGAAAGGCGACGCCGTGCGCCAGCTGGTGCTCGACCACTGGCTGCCGGCGCTGCACCGCCACCGGCCGCAGATGATCTTCATTTCCGCCGGTTTCGACGCCCACCGCGAAGACGACGTGGGCGGCATGGGCCTGGTGGAGGCCGACTACACCTGGATGACGCAGCAGATGATGGCCGTGGCGAATCAGTACGGCAAGGGCCGCATCGTCAGCTGCCTCGAAGGCGGCTACAACCTGTCGTCGCTGGGCCGCAGCGTGGCGGCGCACGTGAAGGCGCTGGCGGAACTCTGACTACAGCAGGCTCGGGCGGCTGCGCGAGTTCGTGTGGCGGTGGGTCTGGTAATCGAGCGCATCGCCGGCCATGAAGCGGCGCCAGGCTTGCGTGTAGACGAGCGATGATTTGTCGGCGTCAAAACTGTCGAGCTGCAGCATGTCGCGGTGGTGCTTGATTTCATTGACCAGCTGGTCGTACAGCGTTTGCAGGCCATAGCTGTCGGCGCTCTGGCGTTTCAGGCGTTCTTCCAGCTGCGCCACCTGCAGCTGCAGCTGCAGGCACTGTTTCTTCAGGTGCGGCAGGCTGCCATTGCGCGGCGCGCGCTTGGACGCCGTCCCCTTGGCCTGGCGCGGGCGCCAGCCGGCCCGCTCATCTTCCACGCGCGCCCCTGGCGCGGCGCCAGTGTGTTCCATCGTCATATCGCCCATCCCCCATCTTTTATCTCCCTGCACCTGGCGGGAGCCAGCATGGAAAATAATTGCTTTTCATTTAAGAGGCGATATTAGAGCATACTTTTTTATTGCTTGCAGTAAATATAAAAATCCATGTGGAAATATTTGACATGCCTGTCCGTGCCGCCCTCACTGGCGCAGGGCCCCCTTCAGGGGCGCGGCGGGGGCGGCTCCGGCCAATTTCCCGTCGTCGGCGTAAGTGAGGGTCAGCAGGGTATCGTCATCCCAGCTCAGGTCATGCAGCGGCGGCACGTAGCGCTGGCGGTCGTCCGTGACGCGGATCTCCATCGTGCGCTCGCCCGAACGCGCCTGCACGGCGGCAAGGCTGCGCGGCACGGGATACGGCACGTGGATCAGCGAGGAGTGGCAGGGGCCGCCCGCCATGCGGAACAGGTTGCGCCGGACGAAGGACAGCTGGTCCTGCTCGACGGCCCAGCGGATTTCGCATTCCAGGCGCAGGTCGCCCAGGCGGCGCACGTTCGCGGGCAGTCCCGGCGTATGGATGTCGGCGCGCCAGCGCAGGGTGTCGCGTTTCTTGTTGCTGACCAGGTCGGCATTGGCATCGTAGGCAACCTTGTTGCGCGCCAGGGTGAAGCCGCCGTCCGGCGCCAGCGGGACGGGAATCGACAGGTTCTCGGCCGACAGGTGCAGGGTCGCGCCGTCGAGCTTGCCCTTCGGCGTGGCGGGAATCAGCATGAAACGCAGCGGGGCGTCGGGCGCCAGGCGCTGGTGGTCGGCATACGCGTCGAGTCCCTTGAGCATGGTGCGGTAGGGGCGCAGGTCGGGATCGCGCGTGCCTTGCACGTCGACGATCTGCTGCATTTCCGGGGCCGCCGCGTCGCCCGGCGCTGCCGGCTGTTCCTGGGCCATGGCGGGCAGCAGGCAGGCGGTGAAGGTGGCGAAGAGGGAAAAGCGGGAAAATTGCATGGAAAGCGTGCCCGGTTAAGCTTGCAATGGGGAAAGGCCGTCCTGTGGCGACGGACTGCGGATCTTATCATTCATGTAACTGCCAAATTATCACCAATTGTCTCGTTCGTGTCGCACGGCTGTCGCCGGCGCCGGAAAATGGGACGTCGTGGCGGCAAGCACGTAAAATAGCGGATTGATTGAACGATTCTGAAAGCACGAGCATGGCGATACAATGGTACCCAGGACACATGAACGCGGCCCGCAAGAAGGCGGCCGAGACCATGGAAAACACCGATCTGGTGATTGAAGTGGTGGATGCGCGCCTGCCGGCAGCCAGCTGCAATCCCATGGTGGACGAGCTGCGCCTGTTCCGCCAGCGCCCCTGCCTGAAGATCCTCAACAAGACCGACCTGGCCGACCCTGCGGCGACTAGCGCCTGGGTGGCGTACTTCAACGCCCAGGAAGGCGTGACCGCGTATGCGATGACGACCAAGAAGCCGGGCGACGTGGCGCGCATCCCGGAACTGGCGAAATCGCTGGCGCCGCACCGCGGCGTGCCAACGAAACCGCTGCGCATCATGATCATGGGCATCCCCAACGTGGGCAAGTCGACCCTGATGAACGCGCTGCTGAAAAAGCGCGTGGCCAAGGTGGGCGACGAGCCGGCCGTAACCAAGATGCAGCAAAAGTTGTATCTGGACAAGAACACCATCCTCGTCGACACGCCCGGCATGCTGTGGCCGAAGATCGCCATCCCCAGCGACGGCTTGATGCTGGCGGCCAGCCACGCCATCGGCTCGAACGCCCTGATCGAAGAGGAAGTGGCCGTCTTCCTGGCCGAGGAATTGCTCAAGCGCTATCCGGACTTGCTGGCGGCCCGCTATGGCACCAAGGTCGGCGAAGTCGACGCCATCGGCGTGGTCGAGGGCATTGCCGCCAAGCGCGGCTTCCGCATCAAGGGCGGCGACTACGATTTCGAGAAAGCGTCGCACACCCTGCTGCTCGACTACCGCAGCGGCATCCTCGGGCGTATCTCTCTGGAAACGCCGGACACGCGCGCGGCCTTGCTGGCCCAGCACGCGGCCGAGATGGCGGAAAAAGCGGCGAAAGCGGCGGAAATCGCCGCCGAAAAGGCGAAGAATGCGGCGCGGGGCAAGCGCGGCACCTGATTCGAGTCGTATCCATGCAAAAAGCGCCGCGACAGCAATGTCGCGGCGCTTTTCTTATGCGGTGGCGGATTATCCGAATTTGAAACTGGTCACGGCCAGCGCCCCGAAGAAATCCTCCTCGTGGTACACGACCTGGGCCGCCTCCTGCTCGGCTGCGCCGAGCGCCACCATCAGCGGCAGCAGATGGTCTTCCTGCGGATGGGCCTGGCGCGCGCCCGGCGCCTGGTCCCAGGCCAGCAACTGTGCCAGCCGCTGCTGCGGCGGCAGGGCCATGGTCTGGCGCAGCCAGGCGTCGAACTGGTGCGAGGCGATGGCGCCCGCCTGGCCGAACTGGCGCAGGTTGTGGTAGGACAGGCCGCTGCCGACGATCAGCACGCCCTGGCGGCGCAGGCCGGCCAGCGCACGGCCCACCTCGACGTGCGTCAGCGGATCGTAGCCGTGCTTGAGCGACAGCTGCACCAGCGGCACGTCCGCTTGAGGGTAGATGGGGAACAGGGCGCTGAAGGTGCCGTGATCGAAGCCGCGCTCGTGGTCCAGGCGCGCCGGATGGCCGGCCGCGTCCAGCAGCTGTTTTACCTGCGCCGCCAGTGCCGGCGCGCCCGGCGCCGGATACTGGATCTGGTACGTATGCGGCGGAAAGCCCGAATAATCGTAGATCATGCCCGGCTTGGGGCTGGCCGAGACGAGGAACTGCGGCCCTTCCCAGTGCGCCGTGACGACCAGCACGGCTTGCGGGCGCGCGCCGATCTGGCGCGGGATATCCTGCAGCGACGCTTCGAGCACGTCGTAGCGGCCGCCGAACTGGTCTTTCATGAACGGCCACGGGCCGCCGCCGTGCGACAGGAAGTAAGTGGGGAAGGTGTGCTCTTGCATGGCGGCTCCTGGTGGGTATGGCTGATGATGGAACGATGATAGTCATGCTCGATCAGTTGATCAAGATCGCTATTATTGATATATCATTTCCATTTTGTTGATGATCGGATGAGCATGGATACCTTGCGCAGCATGCGCGTGTTTCGCGCCGTGGTGGAACTGGACAGCTTCGTGCGCGCCAGCGAGCGCCTCGATCTGTCGCCGGCCATGGTCAGCAAGCACGTGATGCACCTGGAGCGCCACCTGGGCGCGCGCCTGCTGAACCGCAGCAGCCGCCACCTGAGCCTGACGGAAATCGGCAAGGTGTATTTTGAACAGTGCCGCGAGATGCTCGACAATCTCGACGAGGTGGAAGCGACGGTGGGCCGTACGACGGTAGTGCCGCGCGGCATGCTGCGCCTGAGCGCGCCCGTCTGGTTCGCCAACGCCATCTTTACGCGCACCCTGGTGGCTTACCGCGAGCGCTTCCCGGAAGTCACGTTCGACATCGACTTGAGCGGCCGCGTGGTGAACCTGGTGGAAGAGGGTTTCGACCTGGCCCTGCGCGTGAGCCAGGCGCCGTCGCCCAGCCTGATCGCGCGGCCCATCGGCAGCATCGCCTTTCACCTGGTGGCCGCGCCCGCCTACCTGGCGCGCGCGGGCCTGCCGCAGCTGCCGCAAGACCTGGCGCAACACGCCATGATCAGCTATTCCTTGTTGGCGAACGGTAATGAACTGGCCTTCGACGGCCCGCAGGGGAGCGAGACGGTGAAGTTCTCGCCCGTGTTGCAATGCAATAACGAAAGCCTGCTGCACGCGGCCGCGCTCGACGGCATGGGCATTGCCCTGCTGCCGTCGTGGCAGACGGATGCGGACCTGGCGGCGGGGCGGCTGGTGCGCCTCTTCGACGGCTACCAGCTGGCGGGCGGCAAGGTGCATGCGGTCTACACGAGCCGCCGCTACCTGTCCTCGAAAGTGCGCACCTTCATCGATTTCCTGGCCGATGAAGGGCGCCTGGGGGCCTGACTAGGCGAGAGAGCGGTTGATGTCGATCAAGGCAAACAGGCGCGCGCTGCGCATCCACGCCAGCACCAGCGCCGCCAGCTGCGTCACCAGGAAGCCGGCCACGAGGGCCAGCGGGCCGGGCGCGGCCAGGTTCAGCCGGGCCACGCCCAGCAGGCCATACAGGGCCAGTCCCAGCATGGTGATGCCGAGGTAGATGGCGAGGCTGGCCAGCGGCCGCCGGCGCAGCATGGCCAGGCCCCGCCACCAGGCCTTGACGGCCGAGGTGCGGCGCCGGTCGACGGCCAGCGCCGCGCGGCCCGCGTCGAGCGTGGCGCAGGCCAGCAGGAACAGCACGCCCGCGAGCAGCAAGGCCAGGTGACGGGCCAGGTCGGCGTCCGCTTCCAGGATGGCTGTCGCCGCGTGCCTGTCGGCCAGCTTCAGCGCGCCGGCGCCGATGGCCAGCGCCAGGCCCAGCGGGACGATGCTCCACAACAGCATGCGCAGCATGCGGCCGTATTCGCTGAAGGCGCCCGTCAGCAGGGGGCCGAAGCCCGGTGGCGCGGGCGCGCGCGCGGCCGTCGCCACCAGGCCGCTCAGCAGCGGCGACAGCAGCAGGGTCAGGACGATGGCGGCGATGGCGGCCTGGCCGATGGCGGCGCCGTTGCGGCTGGCATCGGCCAGCAGGTCGGCGATGCTCATCAGGTCGAGCCGCTGCGCCAGCGCCGCCCCATGCACGGCGTGATCGAGGCTGGCGCCCAGGGTGCGCCAGAGGGGAATCACGGCGATGATGGCGGGCAGCAGCAACAGGCCCGCCCACAGCAGCAGCAAGCGCCATTGCAGGGCGGCGCGGCTGGCGCGCGTGGTCAGGGTCAGGCCGCTGGCCCGTGTTGAGATAGTGGCGCTCATACGATGGCAATCAGGGACAGCAGGTATTGGCAGGCGGCGGCGATATCGAGGCTCCAGCGCCGCGCGGCCGAGGCGTCGGCCTGCAGGGTGCGGCTGTCATCGAGCTTGTTGACGTCGAGGTAGTGCACGCGGTCGGGGTCCAGCTCGGCCGAGACGGCCTTGACGGGCTTGAGCCAGGTGTAGCGCTGCCACTGCTGCTCCTTGTCCCAGGCGACGCGCTCGCTGCTGCCGTCGGCAAATTTCACCAGCAGCAGCTGCGGCACGGCCGCGCCGCGCCGGCGCAGCACCACGCTGGTCAGATACGGATACGGGCCGGTGCCCGGTTTGGCGTGCGGATGCGCCTTGTCCCACGCCGCGCGCGTTTTTTCCTCTTCCTTTTCCAGCGCCTCGGCCGTGCGTTCCACGCGCTTGCCGTTGAGCAGCGCCATGCCGGCCAGCGGCGTCTGTTCTACGCTGGTGAAGCTGCCGATGCGGTCATCGATGTTCGCCGTGGCGTACACCTGTTGCGCGAAGACCTGTTCCACGATGCGGCGCTGGCCCGTTGCCTCGGCCAGCGTTTCGCGCAGGTCGGCGATGCTGGGGTGGCGGAATTTCCACTGTGCGTAATAGGCCTTGAAGCCTGTTTCCATGGCCGCGCTGCCGATGCGCGCCTCCAGGTCGCGCAGGGTGATGGCCGTGCGGCTGTACACGGGGCCCACGCCCTGCAGCCGGTCCCAGGCATTCTGGCCCAGCGGATCGGCCGCATCCTGGCGCGGCGCGGCCAGGCGCTCGGCCTCGAAGACCTTGAGGGCGGGATCAAGGCCCAGGCGCTTGAGCCAGGGCGTGGTGGCGTGGATATCCTGGCCGCGCGCGCGCAGCATGCGCTGGTCCCAGTACTCGTTCAAGCCTTCGTCGAGCATCGGCTCCTCGAACTCGTTCGAGGCCAGGATGCCGTAGAAATAGCCATGGCCGAATTCGTGGATGGTGACGAAATCGAGGCCGAATCCGGCGATGGTCTTCGGCTGCAGGCTGGCGTAGCTCGACGCCGTAATGAAGGTCGGGTATTCCATGCCGCCCGCCTCGGCCGCATTGAAGGGCGGGATCACCACCGTCAGCGTCGCGTACGGATACGGGCCCAGGGTGCGCGAAAAATACGCGAGCGAGTCCTTGGCCGCCTGCAGCGCGGGCGCCGCGTTGGACGCGTACTCGGGCGGGTACAGTACCCTGATTTCCACGGGAGGGCTGCCGGGTCCGCTCCAGCTGCCGATCAAGGGCTGCGCGCTGCGCTTGTCGGCCGTCCAGGCGAAATCGTGGACGTCGCCCTGCACATAGTGATGCGTCAGCATGCCGTCCTTTTCCTGCGGCGCGCCTTGCAGCTGCCCCGTTGCGCCGACGATGTAATCCTTGGGCACGGTCAGCTTCACGTCGTAACGGCCGAAATCCGCGTAGAACTCCGAATTGAGGTGGAATTCATGCGCATTCCAGCGCGGCGCCGTGGCGCCCCGTTCGCCGGGCAGTTCCAGCACGGCGATCTTGGGAAACCACTGGCCCGCCAGGTGGAAGCTGCCGAAGTAGCCGGTGCGCGCGATGACGCGCGGCAGCTGGTCGAAGAAGTCAATGTCGAGCGTCGTCTCGGCGCCGGCCGCGACGGCCTGCGGCAAGTCCACGCGCACCACCGTGCGGTCGGTGGCCGGGCCGTTGTCGGGCTGGACGAAATGCCAGGGCGCCCTGGCGCCGTTCTGCGTCATGCTGCGCAGTTCGATGTAGCCCCACTCGCCGTCGCGCGTGGCGACGCCCGAGCGGAAGCCCTTGTCGAGCTTGCGCTTTTCCGTGAAAAAGGTCGTATGCTCGCCTTCGAACGCGTTCAGGTACAGGTGCAGGTACACGCTGCTGACCGTCTGCGCGCTGCGGTTGCGCCAGCGCAACTTTTGCTGGCCGGCGATGGTGTGCTTGACGGGATCGAGCGTCGCTTCGATCTGGTAGTCGACCACGCGGTCCGACAGGGTAGCTTGCGCGCCCGTGCGGGCACCGCCCCAGGCATGGCTGGCGCTGGGCGTGGCGACGGCGCCCGCACGCGGCAGGGCCAGCGCGATGCCGTCGGCCGGCGGTGCCAGCGGCGCGACGGCGGCCGCCTTGCCCGGCTGGGCGAACAGGTCCGCCTGCAGGGCAAGGCCGGCCAGCAGCAGGGCGGCGATGGAGAAGGCTTTGAGCTTGCCTGTGACGGGGAAAAAACGGATGCTGCGGCGCGAACGGCCGGGGCGCGACGTGTGACGACATTCCATGCGTGACTCCCACAGTGACTTTATTGTTTATTTTTAAATGCGGTCGGCTGCGACCGGGATCGCCGGACGCCCGTTAATATAGCCATAAAAATTACAAATAAGCAATGAAATGTGCTGGCGGCGCTGTGGCCAGCCCGGCTGGCTGTTGCGGCGCCGTGCGCCGTGCGTATAATGATTCGCTTTTGCCATCCCGCCGAAGCGCCGCGTGCCTGTGCCGCGGCACCGCACTCAAGCCCGCCGCCATGACGCCTGCTTCCCCCGTCCATACCGTTGCCATGCGCGCCTTGCTGCTGTGCGCGCTGGCCATGCCGGCGTGCGCGCAGGAAGGCGCGGCTGCCAGCGCGGCCGGCGTCACGCATGGCGACTTGTCCGCCGAGCTGGCGCAAGGGGGCCAGCACAGCGTGCGCGCTGCCCTGTCGCGCGAGCAGGGCGGCACGGCGCTCGATGTGGCCCTCGATAGGCTGCGCAACGGCAATTACCGCGATGGCAGCGTCTTCCGCCAGCGCAGCTTCAGCGGCGGCGCGGAATGGAAGGGGCGGCAGGGCCGTTTCGGCTTCAGCGCCGACCAGCTGAACCAGGACACGCGCTATCCCGCGCCCGAGGCGCCGTTCCTCGCCTTGCTGGCGGCCCGTCCGGAAGACTTGTACCGCTACGAGATGCGGCGCGCCAGCGCCTTCGTGCAGCGCTACGTGGGCAACTTCGAGCTGGGCGTGGAATTGTCGCAGCGGGAAAAGCGCGCCACGGCCCAGTATGCGGGCGAGGACGGCAGCGGGGTATCGACTTACAGCAGCCGCCGCCGGCAGCTGGCCCCCCGCGTGCGCCATTACGGCAAGGTGGGCGGCGTCGGCACGGATACGGAAGTGGGCCTGGACCTGATGCAGTGGCAGCGGCGCTCGGGCCGTGCCGTGACGGGCCGCGATGGCGATGCGCAGCGCCGCCAGTACTCGCGCGCGCTGCTGCTGCGCGAAGAGCTGGCCTTTGGCGGCCCATATGCGCCGCGCCTGCTGCTGGGGCTGCGGCATGAACAGTTCCAGCTCGATCCGGCCGACATGCCCGCCGGCGGCAGCGACTGGGAAAACCAGAATGCCTGGGACTTGCAGGGCAGCCTGCAGTTGCGCCCGCAGCTGAGCGTGTACGCCAAGGCCGCGCGCAGCTACCGCATCGACGACGATGGCTACACGCGCGCCGGCTACCGCCCCCTGGCCGGCCAGCTGCGGCGCGAAACGGAAGTGGGCGCCACCTTGGGCGACGCCGCGCGCAGCGTTTCCGTGCGCCTGTTCAGCGAGCGCCTGAGCAATCAGATCGTTTTCGACCAGAGCCTGGGCCAGCTGGGCTTTGCCAGCAACCTGGAGCCGTCGCGCCGCGATGGCATCGCCATCGAAGCGAGCATGGCGCTGGCGTCCGACTGGCGTTTCGACGCTCAGGTGCGGCAGGTGCATGCGCGCTATGACGACTACAGCTACGACGGCCCGGATCTCGCCCTCGTGCCCAAGACCCTGGCGAGCCTGCGCCTGTACTGGACGGGGCAGGGCGGCGCCAGCTTTGATGCCGGCGTACAGTGGCTGCGCGCCCTGCGCTATGGCCCGGACTTCGAGCATAGCTGCCTGGCGCAGGTGCCCGCGTTTGCCACCGTGGACGGGCGCTACGCGCGCAAGCTGGGCGCCTGGGAGCTGGAACTGGCCGGCAGCAACCTGGCCAACCGCCGCCATTACGGCGATGCGCCGGGCTGCCGTTCCAGCATTTACCTCAATGACGCGCGCCAGCTGCGCGTGTCGGCGCGCTACCATTTTTGAGGCGCCGGCGCAGCGGGGCTTAAATGCGCCTTAAGCGGGCGCAAACAGGGGCGAAAAACACGGCTTTTTTGCGCCCTATCCTCATCGCCCGGCGCAAAAAGTGGTAATCTCGCCCCGTTCACGACCACTTTATGATGAAGGATTATTATGCGTTTTCTGCGTTTCTTGCGTCCCCTGCTCGCCGCCGTCACCCTGGTGGCGGCCACCGGCGGCGCCATGGCGGCCGATACCGGCTTTACCACGCTTCCGACGCCAGTGCGCACGGACACGGGCAAGAAGGTGGAAGTGGTGGAATACTTCATGTATTCGTGTCCGCATTGCTACGCGCTCGATCCGCTGATGCACGACTGGGTCAAGAAGCAGGGCGACAAGATCGCCTTCCGCCGCATCCACCTGGCCTTCTCCGGTCCGAAAGACCCGCAGGCGCACGCCTACGCCACGCTTGAGGCGATGGGCCAGCTGGACCAGTTCCACGACAAGATATTCCGCGCCATCCACGTCGAGCGCAACCGCCTGAACCGCGATGACGCCATCCTCGACCTGCTGGTGAAGAACGGCATCGACAAGGCGAAATACCTGGACATGTTCAACTCCTTCGGCGTGCAGACCAAGCTCAAACGCAATGAACAACTGATCGCCGCCAGCAAGATCGACAGCGCGCCGACCATCGTCATCGACGGCCGCTTCGTCACCTCGCCGTCGCAATTGTCGCGTCCGGGCCAGTCCGAGCCGCAGACCCAGGCGGCGACCCTGCGCGTGATGGATGAACTGGTGGCGCGCGTGCTGAAAGAGCGCGCCCCGGCGCCAGCGAAGAAGTAAACCGGAGAACGTCATGAAACAGCTGCCCTGGACCCTGTGCGTGCTGGCCGTCGCCCTCGTGGCGTGGCTGGCGATTGCCATCGTCAACGTGGAAAACCAGCGCAATGCGCTGGCCAGCAAGGCTTGCGTGGACCCCGCGTTCAAGAACGAGGTCGACGCGAAATGCCTGGCCTCCGTGCAGACGCGCGAGCACTGGTGGCAGCATCTGACTTATGCCATGACGCATTTCAGGTCATAGAACACCGGATAAAATCTACTGCGCGTCGCGCTTTGCGGCCGGCGATGCTCACCGGCTCGGCGCCCCCGTACAGAGTACGGTTGCGCTTCTTGGCCACAAGGGGGCGCCGAGCCTCACTGCCGCTCGCTACGATTTTCTCCGGCGTCGTGACGATGAGGGCTGGATAGGAAAACTGCCCGCTTTGTGCGGGCTTTTTTACGTCTGCTGGTTGCGGGTATCATGAAGCCACAACCATCCTGGAGGGGCAATGAAGGAAGTCATCCTGATTACGGGCAGCAGCCGCGGCATCGGCGCGGCGACGGCGCAGCTGGCGGCGCGCCAGGGCTATGCCGTCTGCGTCAACTATGTGCGCGATGCGCAGGCGGCGCAAGCGCTGTGCGCGCGCATCGTGGCCGACGGAGGCGAGGCCATCGCCGTGCAGGCCGACGTGGGCGATGAAGCGGATGTGGCGCGCCTGTTCGGCGAAGTCGATGCGCGCCTGGGCGCGCTTACGGCGCTGGTCAACAATGTGGGCGTGCTGGAGCAGAAATGCCGGCTGGCCGACATTTCCGTGCAGCGCCTGGAGCGCGTGCTGCGCACCAACGTGATCAGTTATTTCCTGTGCTGCCAGCAGGCCGTGCGGCGCATGTCGACGGCGAATGGCGGGCAGGGCGGGCGCATCGTGAATGTCTCGTCGGTGGCGTCGCGCATCGGCTCCCCGGGTGAATACATCGACTACGCGGCCTCGAAAGGCGCCGTCGATACCTTGACCCTCGGGCTGGCGAAGGAAGTGGCGGCCGAGGGCATCCGCGTCAACGGCGTGCGCCCCGGCATCATCTACACGGACATCCACGCCTCGGGCGGCGAGCCGGGCAGGGTGGCGCGCCTGGCCTCCGGCGTGCCCATGCAACGGGGCGGCGAGCCGGAAGAAATCGCCGACGCCATCCTGTACCTGCTGGGGCCGGGCGCGAGCTATGTGACGGGCAGCATCCTTGACGTGGCCGGCGGGCGCTGATTTTCAAGGCATTTTCAACTTATTTTCAACTACGGCAAGCAACTGATTCAAACGCGGGGCCAATTATCAAGCGTGGCAAGCGAGTCCAGAATGGCGGT
Organism: Janthinobacterium sp. GW821-FHT03A03; assembly: GCF_059421435.1. Taxonomy (NCBI): domain Bacteria; kingdom Pseudomonadati; phylum Pseudomonadota; class Betaproteobacteria; order Burkholderiales; family Oxalobacteraceae; genus Janthinobacterium; species Janthinobacterium sp. GW821-FHT03A03. The sequence continues at coordinate 88,681 of NZ_JBWKUZ010000008.1, forward strand.
GTGCGATGTGCACGCCGATCAACTCACCTGGAATGACCATGCCCGTTTCCGTTTTTGCTCCCGCCATCCTGGCCCTGTCCCTGCTGGCCGCCGCGCCGGCCCATGCCGCCACCGAGCTGCCCATGCCGGCCCGCCTGTCCGGCGCCAAAGCCGACGCCGCGGTGGTGCTGGCCGCGCGTCGCTATGCCGCGTTCTGGGACAGCGGCGAGCCGGCCCTGGCGCGCCTGGCCCTGGCCGACGATTTCACGGACCGCACCCTGCCCGCCGGCCGTCCGCAGGGATTGGCCGGCCCGCTGCAGGCCTCGCAAGTGTTCCACGCTGCCGTGCCGGACCTGCAGGTGGCCATCGAGGACATGCTGGTGGCCGGCGACCGGGTCAGCCTGCGCCTGCACTTCACGGGCCACTTCACGGGCGTCTTCCCCACGCCGCAGGGCGAGCTGCGCGGACAGGGCCAGGCCATCGATTTCCATGCGTTTGATTTGTATCAGGTCAATGCCCAGGGGCGCATCAGCGACAACTGGCACCTGGAAGACAACCTGACCCTGCTGCGCCAGATGGGCGTGCTGCCCCGGTAAAGGCGGCCGTCAGGCTGGCAACGCGGCGAACCGGCGCACGAGGAAGTCGGCCAGCAGGGCGATGCGCGGCGGCTGGAAGCGCGCGCGCCGGTACAGCAGGTTCAGCGGCGCGCTGTCGGTGAAATACGCGTCGAGCACCGTCTGCAAACGCCCGGCGCGCAGGTCGTCGCCGATGTCGAGCAGGGATTTGTAGGCGTAGCCGTGGCCGGCCACGGCCCAGCGGCGGATGATTTCGCCGTCATTGCTGTGCTGCGTGCCCTGCAGGCGCAGGCTGTGGCGCTTGCCATCCTGGCGGTAGCGCCACTCCTGCGGCGCGCCGTCGCGCGTGGACAGCACCAGGGTCGGCAGCGCCGCCAGGTCGCGCGGCATGGCCGGCAAGCCCGCCTTGGCGGCCAGCGCTGGCGCCACGCAGACGACGCGCCGGCTCGGGTGCAGCAGGCGCGCCACCATCTCGCTGTCGGGCAGCTGGCCGTAGCGGATGGCCAGGTCGACCTCGTCCTGCACCAGGTCGGCCGTGGCGTCCGTCAGGGTCAGCGCATAGCGCACCTGCGGGTGCAGCGCGGCGAAGTCGTCGAGCAGCGGCAGCAGCAGCTGGCGGCCGATGTCGGATGGCGCCGAGATGCGCACCACGCCGCGCACCGTGGCGCCGCCCGCATGCAGCCCGTCTTCGGCCTGGGCCAGCAGGTCCAGCGCCTGCTCGCTGTACTGGCGATAGTGCAGGCCTTCTTCCGTCAGGCGCAGCTGGCGCGTGGTGCGCTCGAACAGGGTGGCGCCCAGCGCCGTTTCCAGGCGCGCGATGGCGGCGCTGGCGGCGGCCGGCGACAGGCCGTGCCTGCGGCCGGCCGCGGAAAAACTGCCCAGCGCGGCGGCGTCGAGGAACAGTGCGATGTCCGCCAGGCGCCCGGCGCTGCCGGCGCGGCTCATGCCGGGTGCGCGGCGGCCGGTTTCGGCGCGGGCGCCGAATGGGGCGTGATCACCACGGTGCAGGTGGTGCCGGCCACCAGGATCTGCTCCTTCGGCTGCTCGTCGATGTGGATGCGCACGGGCACGCGCTGCGCCAGGCGCACCCAGTTGAACGTCGGGTTGACGTCGGCCAGCAGTTCCCGGCCCGTGGCGGCGTCGCGGTCAGTGATGCCGCGCGCGATGCTCTCGATGTGGCCGTGCAGGGTGCCGCCGCTCATCAGGTTCATTTCCGCCTTGTCGTCCTGCGCCAGCATGCCCAGCTTGGTCTCCTCGAAGTAGCCGACGACGTAATAGGAGGCGCTGTCGATGACGGCCAGCTTGGCCGCGCCGACGGCGGCGAAATCGCCCTTGTGCACGTTCAGGTTGGTGACGTAGCCGCTGACGGGGGCGCGCACGGCGGTGCGCTCCAGGTTCAGTTGCGCCAGCGCGCGGGCGGCCACGGCGGCCTGCACCTGCGAGGTGGCCGAGGTGGCGGCAAAGGCGGCGCTTTCGCGGCTTTCCGTCGAGATGATGCTGGCGTCCAGATTGGCGCGGCGCTGCGCTTCCTTGCCGCGGCGGCCCAGCTCCGTCTTTTGCGCGGCCAGCACGGCGTCGGCCTGGGCCAGCGCGCTGACGTAGCGGTCCTTGTCGACGACGAACAGCACGTCGCCCTTGCGCACCACCTGGTTGTCGCGCACCAGCACGTCCGTGACGGTGCCGGCCACGTCGGCGCTGATGTTGACGATGTCGGCCTTGATGCGGCCGTCGCGCGTCCACGGCGACTCCATGTAGCGGTCCCAGACGGTCTTGCCTGTCCACAGGGCTGCGGCCAGTAGCAGCAGGGTGATTGCATAGCGGGTCAGTTTGCTTACCATGTCGGCAGCCTTTCCTTGATCGAGTTGAACAGTTTTTTTTATTTGTAAAGCGACAGCGCCAGCGCGCCGAAGATGGCGATGAAGATGCACAGCCGCGCCAGCGACGGGTGCCACACCATGCGGTACACGCCCAGCCAGCCCAGCACGCGGTCGAGCAGGGTTTGCAGGCCTATGCTGAGCAGGAACAGCGGCAGCAGGGTGGGAATCAGTATTCCGAACAGGGCGAATTCACGCGGCATGGTGGTCTCCGGCGCCAGGCGCCATGTGGTCGAGTAAGGAGGTGTAGATCGAATGCAGGTCGGCCAATGCCGTCTGCAGGCGCGCGCTGCGTTCGGGCGTGGCATCGGTTTCCGTCTGCGCCGCGCGCACCACGGCGCCCGCCTGCAGGGTAGCCGCCAGCGCCGCCTGCAGCTGCGCATCGCCGCGCGTGCGCAGCCAGGCGGCGATGCCGTCCACGCACTGCTGCAGCGCGTGGCGCGTGGCGCCCGGGCGGGCGCTGGCGATCAGCTCGCGCAATTCGATCACCGAGTGGCCGATTTCCAGCAGGGTCAGCGCCTGGCGCACGACGGCGCGCGTGGCCTCGCCCGGCGCCGGCCCGGCCGCCGCATTGAGCTGGCTGAGCAGGTCGCGCACGCGGTTGTCGAAGCGGTGCTTGACGCGCCGCGCCGGCGCCGTGCACGCATGCAGCGCTTCGCGCCACAGGGCCGGGCCGACATGGTCCTTGTGGCCCATCGTGTGCTCGGGCAGCAGCACGGCAAACACGAGGGCGGCCAGCATCAGGCCGACGATCAGCGCCATGCCCGTGTTCAGGAACGCCGCGCCGTCGACGCGCATGACGTTCAGCGGCGCCATCTGCGTGATGAAGGTCGACACGCCCAGGCCGACGCCCAGCTTGGCGGGATTGGTCATCAGGTACAGGCCGACGGCCAGGAAGGGCGCAAAACTGAGCACCAGCATGGGAAAGCCGTCGCCGTGCAGCAGCACGAAGTACACGCAGACGAGCGACAGCGGCATGGCGATCAGAAAGCCCGCCAGCACTTGCCGGATCATCATGATGGGGCGCGGCGAGGACGAGGCCAGCGCGCAGAACACGGCCGCCATCAGCATCGCCGTGCCGGCATACGGCCAGGCGAGGAAGTAGGCGCCCAGGGCCAGCAGGGCCAGGCTGATGCCGGCGCGCGCGCCGCTGGCGAGCACCAGCGCGGGCGGGGTCTTCGGCGCATACGCCTGCGGCGTGCTCACGTCGAGCGGCGTGTCGTGCGCCAGGCTGAAATACACTTCGTGAAAGCGGCTCATGTCGCGCGCGAAGCGTTCGAGCAGCTCGCAGACGGTGTCGAAATCGATCTGCTGCGCATGCTTGATATGCGCCGCGTCAATGTCCGCGCGCGCCTGCGCCAGCGCCGTCTGCAAATGCCGCTGCATGGTGTCGAGCGAGTCCTGCGAGGGCGTCGCCTGCAGCGCCTCGGCAACGATGGCGTACAGGGGCGCGCACGCCTGCATGACCTGTGTCTCGCCATCGCGCTGCAGGCGGTCGAACAGGCGGTGGAAGGTATAGAAGGTGGTCAGCGCCGTCATGAAGGTGGCGTTGAAGGCGTGCAGCTTGCGGTTTTGCGCGCGCACGTGGCTCACTTTGCTGGTCACTTCAAACAGCGCGGCCGAGCGGCCCAGTTCCAGCGCCGCCACGTCGGCGGCGAACTGCAGATGCGTCAGTTCCACCTGCGCCGGCGTGAGCTTTTGCTGCAGCACGTCCTGGCAAAAGGTGAGGAATTTGCCGTAGCGCGCCTGCACCGTGCGCATCACCTGCGTGCCCTGGTGGCGCGGCAGCAGCACGCTGGAGACGCCCGCCGAGCAGATGATGCCCAGGCCGACTTCGGCCATGCGCGTGACGGCCAGCGAAAATACCTGCGTCGGCTGCTCGATGGCGGGCAGGACGATCATGCAGGCCGTGTAGCCGGCCAGCACGTACACGTAGGACTGGGCGTTGCGGTGCAGGGCCGAGCCGCTGGTGCACAGGCCCACCCACAGGGCCAGGCCGGCGAACAGCAGCACGGGCTGCTGCGGGAACAGGCCGATCAGGGCCAGCGCGGCCAGGCAGCCGAGCACGGTGCCGCACAAACGGTAAAAGCTCTTTTCCAGCACCATGCCGCTGCTGGGCAGGGCCAGGATGATGGTGGTGGTCATGGCCGTGCTGGGCGAATCGAGCCCCAGGCGGTAGGCCAGCCACAGGGCGCAGAACGCGGCGATGAGGGTCTTGCCGACGTAGATCCAGCGTTCGCCTTCCGTCTGGCGCCAGTCCTGCAGCGCCAGCGCCAGCCAGTGTGCCGCCCGGGTCAGGGGGCCATATGTCGGTGTTGTGGCTGGCGTCATCGATAGGCTATCAGTTCTGGTTGTTGAGATTGTTGAGGTTGCGCAACTGGCGCACGTACAGCTTGTCGAGCACTTGCAGCTCTTCCTGCGTAAAACCGTCGTACAGGGCCGAGGTTTCCTGGTACACGTCCGGCAGCGCCGTCTCGATCAGGGCGCGGCCCTTGTCGGTCAGCGAGATCATCACGGAACGGCGGTCGCCGGGGCGCGTGCCGCGGTGGATCAGGCCGCGCGTTTCCAGGTCGTTGCACACGCGCGTCAGGTTGGCCGGCTTTTCGTGACAGGCCATGCCCAGGGTGCAGGCGTTCGAGGTTTCGTCGTCCGTGCCGTACAGCACGGCCAGCACCATGTAGCTGGCGTCGACCAGGTCATGCTTCTTCAGCGCGGCATTGGTCAGGTCCTTCATGCCTTTTTGAATGTGGTACGTCATGCGCAGCAGGCGCATCAGTTCCATGGGGAAGCCTGGCATGCGCGTGCGGATATTTTGCAGCCGCTTGGAGGTGGCGTCAAAAGCGGTCATGTCATATTCCTTCATGTGTGAATAAAGCTCCGATTGTATCTTGTTGGGCTAGGGCAATGCCAGGATTGCAAGCTTAGATGCCGCCCCCCAAAGCATTCATCAAGGAAACGTACAGATCGAGCTCGCGCGCCCCATTTTGCGCCTGCTGCTGTTCTTCCGCCAGCAGCGCCACTTGCGTGTTAAGCATGTTGATGGCGTCGCTCATGCCGGCCTTGTAGGCCTTTTCCGCCAGGTCGCGCGCGCGCTGCGCCGTGGCCAGCGCCTGCACGGTCAGCTGGTGCTGCTTTTCCAGCGATTGTGCGCGGGTGACGGCGTTGGCCACGTCCGACATGGCATTGATGACGGTGGCGTTGTACTGCTCCACGGCGCCGTCGTAGATGGCCGTCTGGCTGCCCAGCTGGGCGCGCAGGCGGGCGCCGGCAAAGATGGGCAGGCTCAGCGCGGGCGACGCGCCGCGGATCTCCGAGTGGGCGTCCAGAAAGTGGCTGAAGCCGAAGGCCTGGAAGCCGGCAAAGGCCACCAGGTTGACGTTCGGGTAGAACTCGGCCTTGGCGGCATCGATGCGCTGCGCCGCCGCTTCGACTCTCCAGCGCTGGGCGGCGATGTCGGGACGGCGGCCGATCAGGTCGGCCGGCAGGGCGGCGGGAATGGCCAGCGGCTGGTCCAGGCGCAGCACGGGGCGCGTGAGCGCCGCGCCGGCGTCCGGACCCTTGCCGGCCAGCGCCGCCAGCTGGTTGCGCAGCAGGGCCAGCGATTCGGCCGACTGCTCCAGCTGGCGGCGTCCCGCGGGCAGGGTGGTTTCGATTTGTGCTACGTCAATGTCCGTGCCGATGCCGGCTTGCTTGCGCTGGCGCGTGATGTCGAGGATGCGGGCGCGCTGCGCCAGGCTGCGCTCGATCACGTCCTGCAGCTGGAATTCATACGACAGCTGGATGTAGGTGCGCACCAGCGCCGTTTCGAGGGCCAGGCGGGCCATCTGCGATTCGGCCGACGCCATCTGCACGTCGCCCAGCGCGGCGGACAGGGCGGCGCGGTTGCGGCCCCACAGGTCCAGGTCGTAGGAGGCCGTGACGGTGGCCTGGTTGCGCCACGCATAGTTGCCGGCCAGCGGCGCCGGCGTGCTGCCGTGCTGCGAATACAGTTCGCGGTTGATGGAAACATTGGCGTCCGCCTGCGGGCGGGTCTTGTCTTCCGCCGCACCGGCCAGCGCCTCGGCCTGGCGCACGCGCGCCTGGGCGCCGCGCAGGGTGGGGCTGTCGGCCAGCGCCTGCTCCATCAAACGGTTCAATTGGGGATCGTGCAAGTCTTGCCACCATTGCGTGCGCGGCCATTGTATGGCGGCGCTGGCGGCGGCATCCATGGCCTGGCTCGCTTTCAGCTTGTTGGCGTCGAGCAGGGCCGATTGCGGCGCGATATGGCCCATGTCGGCGCAAGCGCTCAAGGCAAGGGTCAGGCTGGCGGCAAGCAAACGGCGGTGCAGGGACATGCAGGGACTCCGGGAGAGATATGTTGTGGGTGCTGCTGACAGCTCGCCGCGGTGAGCGCCGGGAGTGGCCCGGCCGGGGTAGGCCCCGGTGCTGCGCCGCAACTGAGTTGTTACTGACTGAAACCGGCTGACTGGTTTCTTATTTGACGACGTGTTTTGCCGTTTGCGCGACATCAAAGTCCGCTTCCGTTTGCGGGATCAGGCCAGCCTTGCGGGCGGCGTAGAACTCGGCCATGACTTGTTCGCGCGTCACCTTGCTGGCGGCGGTGGCCGGGGTCTTCGGATAGTCGACTTCGCTGGTGGCGATTTCGCCGGCGTTGCGGGCACGGACGTATTCGGCCGTGACCTGCTCACGGCTCAATTGCTGGCCCGTGGTGGCAGGCGCGGCGCTTTGGGCGAAAGCCGAGGTGGCGGTGGTGATGGCAAACAATGCTGCGATCAGTGATTTGGCTTGCATGATTAGACTCCAATATGTGCATGATGGCTGGGTGTATGGGCCGGCTCGCCACGTACCGGTCGGTCCGGCCGCGCCGCGCGGGTGGCGCGGCACGGCCGACGAAGCAGTTTCTGGATGAGAAGATGCTTACTTGAATTAACTATAGCAATGAATAGTACATTTGTGAAGTAATTTCTGAAAATATTTGTGCGCCGCCGCATTTACCTCTCGGAAAAGGTCGTGCAGGCGTGCGCCACTGGCCGGGCCAGGGGAGTAAGCTGGTTTTTTTGTTAACGGGAGTCAGCCATGAGCAGCACACTCGATCCGGACAACCTGCCCCTCACCCCCGACCGCGTCCTGGGCAGCGGCCATGGCAAGGGCGCACTGGGGCCCAGCGACAGTTCCGACAGCGGCAGCGACATGCAGGGCGTGCCGGGCCAGGACCCGGAAGAGCTCGACAATGACAGCGATGCGGCCGGCACGGGCGACCGGGCCGGCGTGGAGCCGCGCAATACGACACCCGATGGCGGCGACATCGATGTCGATCATGTGGACAGCCTGGCGCCCGTGCGGCCGGCGGACGGCCTTGACGACGGGGAGCGCGCCCCGGCCGCGCCGGCGCCGCGCCCTTGATCCACGTCGCAGCGCGAATTGCCGCCGTTTTGCCGCCATCGGCGTAAAATGAGGGCAGGGCGGCAAATGTCCCGCCATGGGCAGCCGGCCCGCACAGGATAGGATGCAAGAGGATGCAAACGCAGATGTCGGAAGACAAAGAAAAGAACTTGATGTCGATGTACCGCGAGACGCGGCCGCGCGAGTTTTTCGGTGAAAAAAGCAGCACCAATCACCTGGCGTGGAGCTTGCTGGTGATCTTGCTGGCGCTGGTGTTCTGGCTGGGCGTGGCCTTGTCGGCCGCGGAAAACCAGCGCTACGCCTTGCAGACCCGGGCGTGCCAGGATCGCGTGTTCCCGGCGGAAATCGATACGTCTTGTTTGAAGCAGGTCAAGTCGCGCGACCATTGGTGGCAGCACGTGGGCCACGCGCTCGTGCATCTGGGCGCCTGAGCCTGGCCTGAAGGAAGCGCCGGCAGGCGGCTGGACGTGCCGGGTGTTTCGCCCGAAAGGGCCGATGCGATATTGCGGGAGGCGCCATGCCACGCGATAGTTCGCGTGAACAGCCGCAATGGCTGTTTACGCGCCACAGGGCATTGACGACGCGCCAGTTGCTGCGCGCGTATGGTTTGCTGTGCCTGTTCTCCACGGCCATCGCCGCCGCCTTTGCCCTGCGCGGTCTCTGGTATATCCCGTTTTTTTCATTTGCCGAACTGAGCCTGGTGGCTGTCGCCCTGCTGTACTACCGGCGCCACGCGCACGATTACGAGCACATTGCCTTGCGCGACGGCGTGCTGATCGTCGAGCAAGTCAGCGCCGGGCATTGCCGGCGCATCAGCTTTTCCCCGTGGCACACGCGCATCGTCGTGCCGCAGGGCAGCCGCCAGCTGATACGCATCGGCGACGGCGCAGCCCAGGTCGAGGTGGGCGTCTTCGCCACGCCCGAGCGGCGCCAGCAGGTGGCCCGCGAGTTGTGCGCGCTGCTGCCCGATCCGCCGCCGTGACGGCGCCCCCCTGGCCCTATTTGGGACCGTAAAACTGAAACGTCTGCGCCACCAGCAGGGTCGCTGGAAAGCCGGTCATGCTCTTGAACTCCCTGACGCCGATAATCTTGTAGGCGCCCGCCTGGAACGGCTCGCCTTCTTCCCAGCTGAGGTCTTTCATGGCGAACTGCAGCAGGTGCTTGTCGTTGTAGCGGTAGCTGAAGATGGTGTAGGCGCCGACGCGGCTGGTGGCGACGAAGCGTTCGTCCTGCGCGTCGGCGATGAGCAGGATGCCCGGATAGCGCCCGATGCCCGCCTCCTCGTTCTGGATTCTGAGGATGACATCGGTAAAACTGCATTCGGCGTCGCGGATCTTGTCGCGCTTGTCGGCGATCTGCATGACCTCGTCGTAGCTCTTGCCATGCACGATGGACCAGCGGGGCGAGTCGCAATAATTGCCCGCGTGGGCGTTGGCGGCGCAGGACAACAGCAGGCAAACGGTGATGGCGGAGATGGCTTGCATGGAACCCTGGGGTGGATGTGGGAGGCGGCAGTCTACCTGCTGGCTGCCGCCGCCACAAGCGCGGGGCGATCCTTACCTGGCCCGCGACGGGCCTTCCCACAGGTTGACATGGCCTTCGCGCGCCTGCACGTCGATGGCGGCCAGTTCTTCGGCCGTAAACGTCAGTTGCTGCAATGCGGCCGCGTTTTCGCGGATTTGCGCGCTGCTGCTCGCGCCGATCAGGGTCGAGGTGACTCTGGCATCGCGCAGCACCCAGGCCAGGGCCATCTGTGCCAGGGTTTGCCCCCGCTGCGCGGCGATCTGGTTCAGGGCGCGCACGCGGGCCAGGTTTTCCGCGCTCAGGTGTTTTTGCAGCAGCGAGCCGCCGCCGGGGCGGTTGACGCGCGCATCCTGCGGCACGCCATCGAGATACTTGTCGCTGAGCAATCCCTGCGCCAGCGCCGTGAAGGTGATGCAACCCATGCCTTCTTGCTGCAAGGTATCGAGCAAGCCGTCTTCCTCGATCCAGCGGTTGAGCATGTTGTAGGCCGGCTGGTGGATCAGGCACGGCACTTTCCACTCTTTCAGCAGGGCGGCCGCCTCGGCCGTTTTTTGCGGCGAATACGAGGACAGGCCCACGTACAGCGCCTTGCCCTGTTGTACGGCGGTGGCCAGCGCGCCCATGGTTTCTTCCAGCGGCGTGTCGGCGTCGTAGCGGTGCGAGTAAAAGATGTCGACGTAGTCGAGGCCCAGGCGCCGCAGGCTCTGGTCCAGGCTGGCCAGCACGTATTTGCGCGAGCCGCCGCCCTGGCCGTACGGGCCGGGCCACATATCCCAGCCTGCCTTGGTGGAAATGATCAGTTCATCGCGGTAAGGCAGGAAATCGTCGCGCAGCAGCTTGCCGAAATTGCTTTCCGCGCTGCCATATGGCGGGCCGTAGTTGTTGGCCAGGTCGAAATGCGTGATGCCCAGGTCGAAGGCCGTGCGCAGCATGTCGCGCTGGGAGGCGAGGCTGTTGCTGTCGCCAAAGTTGTGCCACAGTCCCAGCGACAGCAGCGGCAGTTTCAGTCCGCTGCGTCCGCACGTGCGGTATTGCATGCTGTCATAGCGGTTCTCGGCGGCGTGGTACGTCATGGCAACTCCAGAGTCAATGAATCGCCTATTTTCGCGCAAAATCAAGGTCTGCGTGCGTGTGCCTTGCGCACCACCGGGCGCGCCTTACAATAGACGTTCGGGAGTCTCGCAAGGAGCGGTCATGGAAATCGAATTGAAATTGCTGCTGGCGCCGGAAGATGCGCCCCGGCTGCGCGCGCACCCGCTGCTGGCGCAGTATGCGCAAACAGCGCCGCAGCTGCTGCAGATGCATGATATCTATGTCGACACGCCGGATTTGCAACTGTGCCGCCACCAGGCGGGCTTGCGCGTGCGCCAGGTGGACGGGCGCTGGATGCAGACCCTGAAGGCGGGCGGCACCGTCAGCGGCGGCTTGCACAGCCGCCATGAGTGGGAGGGCGAGGTGCCGGGGCCGGCGCCTGACCTCGACGCGCTCGATTCGGCCATCGGCCGCAAGCAGCCCGTCGGCGTGCTGCTGCGCCAGGACGCCGTGCGCGACGGCTTGCGGCCGGTATTTACCACGCGCATGGAACGCACCGTCTGGCAGCTGCGCACGCCGCAGGGCGACGAGATCGAGTGCGTGCTCGACGAGGGCGTGATCGAGCGCGGCGGGAGCGGCGCGGACGGGGCCGCGCGCAGCGTACCCGTCAGCGAAATCGAGCTGGAATTGAAGCGGGGCCAGGCGGCCAGCCTGTTCGACGTGGCGCTGGCCTTGCTGCGCGACGTGCCCCTGACGCTGGGCCACATGAGCAAGGCGGAGCGCGGCTACCGGCTTGCTGCCGAGCAACCCCTGCAAGCCGTCAAGGCGCAGCCTCTGGCGCTGGACGCGGCGATGACGGTGGAGCAGGTGTTCCAGGCCATCGCCGGCAACTGCCTGGAACAGGTCAGCGGCAACCAGGATGGCGTGGCGGGGGGCGAGGATGTGGAAAGCCTGCACCAGATGCGCGTGGGCTTGCGCCGCCTGCGCTCGGCGCTGGGCATGTTCAAGGCGCTGCTGGCGCTGCCAGAAGGGCTGCAGCAGGAGCTGGACTGGCTGGGCGGCGCGCTGGGCGAGGCGCGCGACTGGGACGTGCTGGCCGGCCAGACGCTGGCGCGGCTCGATGGCGGAGCGGCGGCCGATGCGGCGGCGCTGGCGCAGGCGGCGCACGAGCAGGCGCGCGCCAAGCATGCGCAGGCCGCCCAGGCCGTCGCCTCGTCGCGCTATACGGCCTGGATGCTGGGCGTGCAGCGCTGGCTGCAGGCGGGCGAGTGGCGCGCCAGCCGTACGCCGCGCCAGCTGCAGCGGCTCGATGCGGGCGTGCAGGGCTTTGCACGCAAGACCTTGCTCGCAGACCAGCGCCGCCTGATGAAGCGGGGCCGGCGCCTGCTGCATGCCACGCCGCAGCAGCGCCACAAGGTGCGCATTGCCGCCAAGAAGACCCGTTATGCGACGGAATTTTTCGCCTCGCTGTTTGCGGGCCGCGCCGTGAAGCCGTATGTGGGGCGCCTGTCGGCCCTGCAGGATGAACTGGGCTGGCTCAACGATGTGCAGGTGGCGGACCGGCTGCTGCTGCAGTTGCCCGATGGCCAGCCCGGCCATGCCGAGCTGCGGCTGCACGCGGCCTTCGTGCGCGGCTACCTGGCGGCGCGCGCGCAGTCGCAGGGCGCCGATGGGCGCATGCACAAGGCCTGGCGCCGCTTCAAGGCCGTGCGCCTGCCCGTCTGAGCCTGCCTTGCCGCCGCGCTAGACCAGCCGGCGTTGCAACTGGCGCTCAAGGATGGCCAGCGGCGACTTGTCGGGCGCGGCCATGGCGCGCACGGGCAGCAGCCAGGTTTGCTCCAGCGCATGCTGTCCCCGCAGGGCCGCATGCGACACGGCGTCGCTGAAGACGATCCAGCTCTGTCCCGGCGCGAATGCGTGCGTGTGCTGTTCCACCTGCGCCTGGTAAGCGAGATCGGCCTTCATGGCGTCGTGCAGTTGCAGCATGTAGTGGTCGTAGGGCGTGCGCCGCGACTTGGTGACGTGCAGCCACTGCAGCAGGGGCGCCATGCCTGGCCATGGCCGGCGGGCCGTGGGCAGGAAGCGCTGCGCCACCTGCTCGAACGGCGCGCCCAGTTTCCACACGCGGGGCGCGTCTTGCGGATGAATGTTGGTAAAGACGCGCAGGATGCGCCGGCCTTGCGTGGGCGAGGCGGGAAAACTGTCGATGTGCAGACGCGTGTCATCCTTGCGCCAGGACGTCACCCTGCCGGCGATCTCCACGGGCCGAAAGCTGCTCTTGCCTTGTTGCAAGTGGGGCAGGTAGCCGGGCAGCAGGCTGGCCAGCAGCGTGCGCGACTGGCGCGCGTAGCGCTGCATCAGCGCGGCGAGCAGGGCGGCGGCGTGCGCATCGCCGTGTCCGCGCACGCCGCGCGCCGGGTCCCAGCTGATGTTCTTGGCGCTGCCGGCCGTGCCGTTGAGCAGCGGATATTCTTCCCTGTGCAACTGGAAGGCCAGGGCGGGCAGCCAGACGACGTGACCTTCCTCGAGCGCCTGCTGCGCCGCCGCCTGCTGCGTGGCGCTGCTGCTGACGTTCCACTGGCTCAGGGGAAGCTCGACAAGTATGCTCATGGGGCTGCGCGGGGAAAACTGGGAACCGCCAGTATGCGCGGTCGCCCGTGGCTCCCGTTTGCGCTGGCGCAGTGTTACATCACAGTTTGCTGTTCTGGCAGCCGGCGCTCACGCATTCGCGCACGCGGTCCTGCAGGAACTGCGCCCGTTCGATGGTGGTCTGGGTGGCGCAATCGAGATTGACATAGAAGTCCGACGATTCGCGTTTCGAGCAGGTCTTGTTGCGTTTCTCGATCCATGCCAGCTGGCCCGATTTCAGGGTTTGCTTGCCGCTGGCGTCGAGTTTGGCAGCGAGGGTCTTGTAGTTGGCGTTCAGTTCCTTGTCCGCTTCCTGGTACACCTTGTTCAGGCAATACAGGCCGTCGAAGTCGTTGCGCGGCGTGTCGCAGGCGGAGTTGGCGAAGACGGCCCCGGAGGCGCAGAGCAGCAAGGCGAGCAGGCATTTTTTCATGATGTACTTTCAGAGCATGGATGGGGGGGCAGGCGAGCGTTGCTCTTGCGCATTTTACAACAGATCTCCGGCCGTTCCCTTTCGCCTGGCTGACGTGCGGTGATTTTTTTCCCCATAAAAAAAGCCCGCGCTCGCAAGCACAGGCTTCTTTGGGTGCGCCGCAGCGGCGAATGCCGCGGCGCGTCCGGTTTTCGTTGTCAGGAACGCGCTTACGCGAAGTTCTTGGCAACGAAGTCCCAGTTGACCAGGCCCCAGAACGTTTCCACGTACTTGGCGCGCAGGTTGCGGTAATCGATGTAGTAGGCGTGTTCCCACACGTCGCAGGTCAGCAGCGGCTTGTCGCCGGTGGTCAGCGGGCAGCCCGCATTCGAGGTGTTGACGATGTCGACGGAACCGTCGGCTTTTTGCACCAGCCAGGTCCAGCCGGAACCGAAGTTGCCCACGCACGACTTGGTGAATTCTTCCTTGAACTTGTCGAACGACGACCATTTGGCGTTGATCGCGTCAGCCACGGCACCGGTAGGCGCGCCGCCGCCGGCCGGCTTCATGCCGTTCCAGTAGAAGGTGTGGTTCCACACTTGCGCCGCATTGTTGAAGATGCCGCCCGACGATTTCTTGATGATGTCTTCCAGCGACAGGTTCTCGAACTCGGTACCCTTGATCAGGTTGTTCAGGTTGGTGACATACGCCTGGTGATGCTTGGCATAGTGGTATTCCAGGGTTTCTTTCGAAATATGCGGCGCCAGAGCGTCCATTTCATACGGCAGTGGTGGCAGAGTATGTTCCATGTGATGTCCCTTTATGGTGAGTGTTCGGAGTCATCCGGCCTGGGCCGGAGGGTTGAGCCATGCGTGCTTGAATCAAGCATTCTTGCTGAACGAGCCACTATTGTAAAGCGGATGCGCCATTGCTGCAGATTCGGGCCTGCGTCGCGGATGCTGGTGGCGTAGTGATTCTCGTTCAGCCTGAAGCGGATGGAAATGTTCCCCGCCGCGAGCCTCAGCGGATGCGGCGCGTGGCGTCGCGCCCGATCCATTCCAGCGGCGCCATGCTCGCCAGGACGGCGCCGCCGCTATTGCAATTATTCCAGCGTTGCCTGCACGCTGGCGATGCCGATCTGCGCGCTGCCTTCGGCCAGGCGCACGTTGACGTTCTGGCGCGCCTGCAGCTGCGCCGGCGAGCGCACGATGTTGCCCTTTTCGTCGCGCAGGATGGCGTAGCCGCGTTCCAGGGTGCGCTGCGGATTCAACAGTTCCAGCTGGGCCGCCAGGCCGTCGAGGCGGTGGCGCCGCTGCGTGAGCAGCTGCGCCATGGCCGCGCCGCCGCGCCGCTGCATCTCCACCAGGCGCGCGCGCGGCGCCGTGACGTCGGGCCGCAAGGCCGCCCAGCGGCTGCGCAGGCGTTCAAGCGCGTATTGCGACTGGTTCACGGGCGCGCGCGCCGCATGCGTCATGGCCGTGGACAGGGCCAGCAGCTGCAGGCGCTGCTGCCGCAGTTGCGCTGTCGGGTTGAGCAGGCGCCGGCTGTGGCGGTCCAGCGTTTGCGCCGCGTCGTCGAGGCTGCGGCGCATGGCGCGGCGCAGGTCCGCCGCGTCGGCACGCAGCGAGGCCATCCAGTCGGCGCGCGGCGTGGCCGCCAGTTCGGCCGCCGCCGTCGGCGTGGCCGCGCGCAGGTCGGCCGCGAAGTCGGCGATGGTGAAATCGGTCTCGTGGCCCACGCCGCTGATCACGGGGATGGCGCAATCGGCGATCGCGTATGCCACGGCTTCATCGTTGAATGACCATAAATCCTCGATGCTGCCGCCGCCGCGGCATACCAGCAGCACGTCGCACTCGGCCCTTGCTGATGCCGTGCGGATGGCGTGCGCGATCTTTTCCGGTGCCTGCTGGCCCTGCACGGGCGTTGGATACAGAATGATGGACACGTGCGGCGCGCGGCGCTTGAGCGCAATCAGCACGTCGCGCAAGGCGGCCGCCTGCGGGCTGGTGACGATGCCGATGCTGCGCGCGAACATGGGGATGGCGCGCTTGCGTTCCTGGTCGAACAGGCCCTGCGCGGCCAGCTTTTCCTTCAGGCGCTGGAACGCCTCGTACAGGGCGCCCACGCCGGCGCGGCGGATGGCTTCCACATTGATCTGGTAATCGCCGCGCGCGCCGTACAGGGTGACGAGGGCGCGCACTTCGACCTTGTCGCCTTCGCGCGGCGTGAAGCCGGCAAACTGGGCGCGGCCACGGAACATCACGGCGCGCACCTGGGCCCCGTCATCCTTCAGCGTGAAATACCAGTGGCCGGAGGCGGCCCGCGTGAAGTTGGAAATCTCGCCGGCGATCCAGGTCAGGGGAAACGAGCGTTCGAGCAGGCGCGCGACGGCCTGGTTCAGGGCGCTGACGGTCAGCACGGGCGGGGCGGCAAAGCCGCTGTCAGTCGGGGTGTCGGTCATCATGAAGCTGGGAGCGGGTGGGGAACTGTCCACATATTATCGGCGAGGTCATGCTTATGTCATATATCGTGCAAAACAACAAGTTCTATTTCTAAGTATTTGATTTCATGCAGAATTCCCGTATGCCTGATTTGCGTGCACGGGGAAAAAGTCCTTTAATATCAAGCACATCAGTGTAGCCCCTGCCACTTACGCACAAAGTTATCCACAGAAAGTGTGCGGAACTTTTTGCCTTGGACAAACGTTAGCGGACAGACTCCTTTCGATGAAGAGAAATGCCTTGCTACATTTTTGCGCACGGAAATAAAGTGCATAGGAATCAAGCGCTTAGTATGCCATGCCTGGCCTTGCGCACAATCTTATCCACAAAAAATGTGCAGAACTCCTGCGCGGCACCGGATTTATCCACCGGAAGGGCCATGGCAAGGCTTGCCTGAATTTTGCGCAACATGAAAATAGCCATATAGATCAAGGGTCTAGCGTGTAGTCGTGGGCCTTGCTCACAATCTTATCCACAGAATATGTGCAAAACCGCCTAAATCGTTTCGCCTTTTCTCCCCGTTTTCCACCGCGCGGACAGGTGCTTGCGCTGCCTCATTTTTCAGCATCGAAAAAAACTCCTTTAAAATCAATGCTCTTGCACGGAGTCAATCGGCTTGCTCACAATCTTATCCACACTTTATGTGTGGAACTGCGCTGGCGCTGGAAAAGTACGCCGTAGCCGTGAAATCGGGTGCTGAAAACGCCGCTTTTCGGTCCTTGCCATATTTTTATGCAAGACAATAAAAACGATATAAATCAATGTACTTAGCGCCTATCTTTGCGCTTGCGCACAATCTTGTCCACAGATTGTGTGCAGAACTTTGACGCTCTGGCTGCGGTTTGTTTGAGGTTGCCTGCCACTTTTTTGCGCATCGATTTAATTTCCTTTAAAATCAATAGCTTGGGTGAATTCTTCGGCTTTGCGCACAATCTTGTCCACAGTAAATGTGCAGAACTCTGCAAGTATTAATTTATTGACATTGACTACTGTCGATAAGCTGCTATGCCTGTATTTTGCGCAGGCTGATAATATTCATGTAAATCAATGGCTTGCGTGCCGGACTTCATGCTTGCTCACAATCTTATCCACACAAAGTGTGCAAAACTGTGCGCCGGCGCTGCGCTCCCGCCGCGCCGTGTGGACAAGTGCCATGCAGGCGCCACTTGCCGCCGGCGCGGCAACGCGCTACATTGCGCCATTCCTGCGCCGACATGCAATCGCTGTTCGGCGCTCGGTACAATACAGGCTGTCCGGGCGCTTCCCCGCCTTCCCTTTACCAGGAGTTTCTTTTGCTCGCTATATTTCAAGCCGCCGGCTGGCCCATCTGGCTGTTGTTGATCGCTTCCATCGTCGCCCTGGCCCTGATCATCGAGCGCCTGCTGTATTTGCGACGCGCCAAGATCCTGCCCCGCAAGCTGTTCGATGAAGTGGTGCAGGTGTATCGCAGCGGCAAGATCACGCCGGACACGGTGGCCAAGCTGGAAGATAATTCACCGCTGGGCGTGGTGCTGGCCGCCGCCCTGCGCAACGTCGATGCGCCGCGCGAGGTGATGAAGGAATCGATCGAGGAGGCCGGCAGCGGCGTGGCCCACGTGCTCGAGCGCTACCTGACCACCCTGGGCACCATCGCCACCCTGGCGCCGCTGATGGGCCTGTTCGGCACGGTGGTGGGCATGATCGAAATCTTCGGCTCGCAAAACGCCAGCGGCTCGAATCCCGCACAATTGGCGCACGGCATCTCGGTGGCCCTGTATAACACGGGTTTCGGCCTGGCCATCGCCATGCCGACCCTGGTCTTCTACCGCCATTTCCGCGCCCTTGTCGACAGCTTCGTCATTGACATGGAGCAACAAGCCGTCAAATTCGTCGACATCGTCCACAGTGGCCGCCAATGAACTTCCGCAAAGGCAAGGGGCGTGAAGACCCCGAAATCAACCTGATCCCGTTCATCGACGTGCTGCTGGTGATCCTGATCTTTCTCATGGTCAGCACCACCTACAGCAAGTTTACGGAATTGCAGATCACCTTGCCGACGGCCGACGCCGAGCAGGCCAAGGACAAGCCGCAGCAGCTCGACGTCACCATCGATGCCAAGGGCAATTACACGGTCAACCGCGAACCGGTCTCGTTCCGCGACGTGGCCGGCCTGGCCGACGCCCTGCAAAACGCGGCCAAGGCGGCCAACGGCGGCAAGGCGCCCGCGCAGACGCCCGTGGTGGTGGTCAACGCCGACCAGTTCGCCATGCACCAGATGGTCATCCACGTCATGGAAGCGGCGCGCCTGGCCGGCTATGAAAAGCTGACGTTCGCGGCGCAGGCGGGCGGCAAGTAAATTCCCGCCGTTACCGGCAACATATTTGGGGGCAGACCGGCCGGGTCTGACCCCAGCCCTTGACTCCTCACCGCATGCCCACATCCTCCCCCGCCAAGCTTGAAACCACTCTCACCCGCGCCTGGCTGACGCGCGGCCCGCTGGCGTGCGCGCTGTGGCCCGTGTCCCTGCTGTTCGGCGCTCTGAGCGCCGTGCGGCGCGTTTTGTACCGTGCCGGCGTCCTGCAATCGGCGCGCCTGCCCGTGCCCGTCGTGGTCGTCGGCAATATTTTTATCGGCGGCACGGGCAAGACGCCGCTGACGATCTGGCTGGTGCAAGCCTTGCGCGACGCGGGCATGCGCCCGGGCGTGATTTCGCGCGGCCATGGCAGCGCCGACCGGCTGGCGCGCGCCGTGACGGGCGAGTCCACGCCGCAGCAGGTGGGCGACGAGCCGCTGCTGATCTTCCAGCGCGGCGGCTGTCCCGTAATGGTGGGGCGCGACCGCGCGCAAGCGGGCAGGGCGCTGCTGGCGGCGCACCCCGAGGTCGACGTGCTGGTGACGGACGACGGCTTGCAGCATTACGCCCTGCGGCGCGACGTGGAAATCGTGCTGTTCGACGGCCGCGGCGCCGGCAATGGCTGGCTGCTGCCGGCGGGACCCTTGCGCGAATCGCCGCGCCGCCGGCGCGACGTGACGGTGATCAATGCGCCCGAGCTGGCGCCGGCGCTGGTGGGCCAGGTCGCGCCCAAGGGCGCCCTGGTGGTGCAGATGCGGCTCGATGGCGGCATGGCCGAACGCTTGACGGACCGCAGCGAACGCGTGGCACTGAGCGACTTGGCGGCCGGCGGCCAGCGCATCGTGGCGGCAGCCGGCATCGGCAATCCCCGGCGTTTCTTTGCCATGCTGCGCGGCGCCGGATTGGACTTCACGGAACTGCCCTTGCCCGACCATCACGACTTTCTCGACCAGCCATTCGCGGCACTCGACGCGGATGTGATCTTGATCACCGAGAAGGATGCAGTAAAATGTGCGCAAATTGAACATCTCAAAGATGACCCGAGACTGTGGGTCGTCCCGGTCAGTGCGCGCATCGATAGCGCGCTGGCCCAACAAATTGTGGAGAAATGTCGTGGACGCTCGACTGCTTGATATCCTGGTCTGCCCTGTTTGCAAGGGCCCGCTTGAACACGATAAGAAGGCGCAGGAACTGATTTGCCGCGCCGACCGCCTCGCCTATCCTATCCGCGATGGCATCCCCATCATGTGGGCGGACGAAGCGCGCACACTGCAAGACGCAGTGGAATAACGATGGCGTTCATCGTCATCATCCCGGCCCGCCTGGCCTCGACGCGCCTGCCGAACAAGCCGCTGGCCGACCTGGGCGGCAAGCCCATGGTGGTGCGCGTGGCCGAGCAGGCAGCCTTGTCGGGCGCCGCGCGCGTCATCGTCGCCACCGACCATGCATCCATCCGCGACGCCTGCGCCGCGCATGGCGTGGAAGTGTGCATGACGCGCGCCGACCATCCGTCGGGCACGGACCGCATCGCCGAAGTGGCGCGCACGCTCGCTTTGCCGCCGGACGCCGTCGTCGTCAACCTGCAGGGCGACGAACCGCTGATCGATCCGGCCCTGCTGGCCGCCTGCGCGGCGCAGATCAGCGCCGCCGTCCCCATGGCCACGTGCGCCCATCCGCTGCATGACGTGGCCGATGCCTTCAACCCGAATGTCGTCAAGGTGGTGCTGGATAAAAACGGCCGCGCCTTGTATTTCTCGCGCGCGACGATACCGTGGCACCGCGACGGCTTTGCCCAATCCCGTGAAAACTTGCCGCAAGGCTACGTGCCGCTGCGCCATATCGGCCTGTATGCATACAGCAATGCATTCCTGCAAACCTATCCGGGCTTGTCCGCGTCGCCGCTGGAAGCGATCGAAGCGCTGGAGCAGCTGCGCGTGCTGTGGCATGGCTATGCCATCGCCGTGCATGTCACGGATTCGGCGCCGGCCGCCGGCGTCGACACGCCGGAAGATCTGGCGCGCGTCCAGGCGCACTACCAGCACGTCACCTGATAAAACGCCCATGGCTGCGGTGCTCCGCCCTGCATACATGCGGCGGCGCGCCTTGCCCTGAACGTTTTTCGGGCGCCGCGGGTGCGCGAGAAAAATTTTATGCGGGGCCTGCCACAAAAAACCACATTTTGAAACGTCTGCAGCGATATTTGCTGGCTTTGATCAATCAGGGCATAGCAATTCGACAGCAAACTGGCGTTGCGGGGATTTTTTGTGGTAAGTTTCGTAGGGAAAGATAGTCATTGCAACACCATCTAAAAAAAATTACACATACCACCATCCAAAATCTGTTTTTTAGGAACTTTCAATGCGTCTGATACTTTTAGGAGCACCCGGTGCCGGCAAGGGCACCCAAGCTAACTTCATCAAAGAAAAATACAATATTCCACAAATCTCCACGGGCGACATGCTGCGCGCGGCGATCAAGGAAGGCTCCGAACTGGGCCTGGCAGCGAAAAAAGTCATGGATGCGGGCGGCCTCGTGTCGGACGACATCATGATCGGCCTGGTCAAGAACCGCCTGCAGGAAGCCGATTGCGCCAATGGCTACCTGTTCGACGGCTTCCCGCGCACCATCGCGCAAGCGGACGCCATGAAGGATGCCGGCATCAATGTCGACTACGTGCTGGAAATCGACGTGCCGGACGAGTCCATCATCGAGCGCATGGACGGCCGCCGCAGCCACCCGGGTTCGGGCCGTGTCTACCACGTCAAATTCAACCCGCCCAAGGTCGACGGCGTCGACGACATCACGGGCGAACCGCTGATCCAGCGCGACGACGACAAGGCGGAAACGGTCAAGAAGCGCCTGGACGTGTACCACAACCAGACCAAGGTCTTGCTCGGCTACTACAATGACTGGGCCAAGTCCGGCCTGCCGGGCGCACCGAAATACCGCCGCATCGCCGGCGTCGGTCCGGTCGAGCAAATCCGCGACAGCGCATTTGCCGCCCTGGCGGAATAAGCAGTTATTTAAAAGCGGACCTCAGTGTCCGCTTTTTTTTCGCCCGCTTTTCAGGCAGACTGTCAGCAGGGCTTTGCCAAATGATTAATGTTGAACGATTTGCGCTGAGTGCTTGACGTTTTCGTGGTTGAAGTTTTTTGCAGGTCGTGTTTTCCTGGCTGCGCGTGCCTACCCGGTGCGGTCTGCAGCTGTCGGCAATGACGTCGGATAAAAACAGAAGGGGACGATATGGCAGCCAGTTTGTGGTTTGCGGTAGCCTGCGGCGTGGTCGCAGTGGTATATGGTTTGGTGTCGCGCAGCTGGATCCTGCGTCAGGATCCCGGCAACGCGCGCATGCAGGAAATCGCCCTGGCCATCCAGCAGGGCGCGGCCGCCTACCTGGCGCGCCAGTACCGCACCATCGCCATCGTCGGCGTGGTGCTGCTGATCGCCATCTATGTGCTGCTTGGCCTGCATACGGCGCTGGGCTTCCTGATCGGCGCCGTGCTGTCGGGCGCCTGCGGCTTCATCGGCATGAATGTCTCCGTGCGCGCCAATGTGCGCACGGCGCAGGCGGCCACCCTGGGCATCAACCAGGCCCTGAACGTGGCCTTCAAGGGCGGCGCGATCACGGGCATGCTGGTCGTCGGTCTGGGCCTGCTGGGCGTGACCCTGTTCTACTGGCTCTTGGCGACGACGGGCGCGCCCGGCCTGACCCAGCATGACCTGATCAAGCCTTTGATCGGCCTGGCCTTCGGCGCCTCGCTCATTTCCATCTTTGCGCGGCTCGGCGGCGGCATCTTCACCAAGGGCGCCGACGTGGGCGCGGACCTGGTGGGCAAGGTCGAGGCGGGCATACCCGAGGACGACCCGCGCAACCCGGCCGTCATCGCCGACAACGTGGGCGACAACGTGGGCGACTGCGCCGGCATGGCGGCCGACCTGTTCGAAACCTATGTCGTGACCCTGATCGCCACCATGCTGCTGGGCGCGCTGCTGATGGCAGAGGCCAGCAGCACGGCCATCATCTACCCGCTGCTGCTGGGCGCCGTCTCCATCCTCGCCTCCATCGTCGGCTGCTCGATGGTCAAGACAGCGCCCGGCAGGAAGATCATGTCGGCCCTGTACACGGGCTTGTGGTGGGCCGCCGGGCTGTCGCTGGTGGGCTTTGCCGTGGTGACGTGGCTGCTGTGGCCCGACGACGCCATGCGCTACAAGATGCTGGGCGCCACCGTCGTCGGCATCGTGCTCACGGGCCTGATGGTCTACATCACCGAGTACTACACGGGCACGGACTTCAAGCCCGTGCGCCACATCGCCGAAGCGTCGACGACGGGCCACGGCACGAATATCATCGCCGGCCTGGGCGTGTCGATGAAGTCCACCGCCTATCCGGTGCTGGCCGTCTGCATCGCCATCCTCGTCTCGTACCAGCTGGCCGGCCTGTACGGCATCGCCATCGCGGCCACCTCGATGCTGTCGATGGCGGGCATCATCGTTGCGCTCGACGCGTATGGCCCCATCACCGATAACGCGGGCGGCATCGCGGAGATGTCGGGCCTGCCCGACTCCGTGCGCGCCATTACCGATCCTCTGGACGCCGTCGGCAATACCACCAAGGCCGTCACCAAGGGCTATGCCATCGGCTCGGCCGGCCTGGCCGCGCTGGTGCTGTTCGCCGACTACACGCATGCGCTCGAATCCGTGGGCCAGCACATCACGTTTGACCTGTCGAACCCCATGGTCATCGTCGGCCTGTTCATCGGCGGCCTGATACCGTATCTGTTCGGCGCCATGGCGATGGAGGCCGTGGGCCGCGCGGCCGGCGCCGTGGTGGTCGAGGTGCGCCGGCAGTTTCGCGACATCAAGGGCATCATGGAAGGCACGGCGCGGCCCGAATACGACAAGGCCGTTGACATGCTGACGGCGTCGGCCATCCGCGAAATGATCGTGCCCTCCTTGCTGCCCGTCGTGGTGCCCATCGTCGTCGGCATGCTGCTGGGGCCGGCGGCGCTCGGTGGCCTCCTGATGGGAACGATTGTGACGGGCCTGTTCGTGGCCATTTCCATGACCACGGGCGGCGGCGCCTGGGACAATGCCAAGAAATACATCGAGGATGGCCATTTCGGCGGCAAGGGTTCCGATGCGCACAAGGCGGCTGTCACGGGCGACACCGTGGGCGACCCGTACAAGGATACGGCGGGACCGGCCGTCAATCCCTTGATCAAGATCATCAATATCGTGGCCCTGCTGCTGGTGCCGCTGCTGCCGGCCACGGGCTGGCTGGCCGTAGCCGCGCCGGCGCCCGTTCACGCGTCCGCGCCGGCCACCCTGGCGCCGGCCACGCCCGTGCAAAGCTTGCCCGCGCAATAAGGCGGCGCCTTCCCTGCAGCCCCGTGGCCCGCGCCGCGGGGCTGTTTGCGTTTTGCGCCTGTGAAACTTTCCTGCCGTCCATATCCTCAGCGTATCAAAGGTGAGCAATTGTTACAGCGCCTTTGCTTGT
The DNA here is from genome assembly GCF_059421435.1 of Janthinobacterium sp. GW821-FHT03A03. Taxonomy (NCBI): domain Bacteria; kingdom Pseudomonadati; phylum Pseudomonadota; class Betaproteobacteria; order Burkholderiales; family Oxalobacteraceae; genus Janthinobacterium; species Janthinobacterium sp. GW821-FHT03A03. Next base: position 112,438 of record NZ_JBWKUZ010000008.1, read on the forward strand.
GCCGCACCCCTGCCAATAATGGAGCGAAGGAGTGAGCTTTACGCTCTGGCATGGATGGCAGGAGGATGTCATGGACAGCAGCAACAGGAAGGGCGGCGCGCTGCTGGCGCTGCTGATATTGAGCGGTATCGCAGGGTTGGCCCAGGCGCAGGCGGGCCGGCACGGCGGTTTCCACGGCGGCCACGGCCATCACGGCCACTTTCATGGCCATTCGCAGGTGGGCGTATGGGTGGGTTCGCCATGGTGGTATGGCTATGGACCGGGCTGGTATGGCGACCCGTGGTATGGCTATCCTTATCCCTATGGCCGCACGGTGGTCGTGCAGCCGCCGCCCGTGTACATCGAGCAGGGCGGCGAGCCGACGGCGCAGATGTGGTATTACTGCCGCAATCCGCAAGGCTATTATCCCTACGTGAAAAATTGCAGTACGGCATGGCGTGCCGTGCTGCCGACCAGCGTGCGCTGACGGGGAGGCGAACATGAATACGAGAACGTTGATGGGACGTGCCGGCATGCTGGCGCCCCTGCTGCTGGCCGCCTGCACGGTGCTGCCGGAAGGGCCGTCGGTCATGGTCTTGCCCGGCACGGGCAAGAGTTTTGAGCAGTTCCGCAGCGATGAGCTGCAGTGCCGCGGCTATGCGCAAGGCCAGTTGGGCGGTGCTTCGGCGCAGCAGGCCGGCGTCGATAGCGGCGTGCGCAGCGCGGCGCTGGGCACGCTGCTCGGCGCGGCGGCCGGCGCCGCCATCGATGGCGGCCATGGCGCTGGCGTGGGGGCGGGCACGGGTCTCGTCTTTGGCGCCCTGGCCGGCACGGGCGCGGCGGACAGTTCCTCGTACGGCATGCAGCGCCGCTACGACAATGCTTATCAGCAATGCATGTATGCGAGCGGCCACAAGGTACCCGTCGCCGGGCAGATGCTCAGCGGCGTGCCGGCGAATGCCGCCACGCCGCCGCCCGACACGCCGCCGCCCCGTTATTAGAACCTTGAAGTCAGGCCCACAAACATGCGCCGTCCCGGCACGTAGTAGTCGACCAGGCCATCGGCCATCGGGCCTTTCTTGAACAGGTTCTGCACGCCGCCGCGCACCGTCCACTGGGGCGTGACCTTGTACGACACGACCGTGTCGACGATGGTGTAAGCCTTGTCGGCCAGTTTGCCCGCATCGAGCTCCTTGCCCGTGTACTGGGCCGATACTTCGCCGAACAGCTGGTCGTTGACTTGCCAGCCCAGCGCCGAGTACCACGACAGTTTTGGCGTGGACAGCAGGTTGGCGCCCGTGGTCAGGTTCTTCGCCTCGGCCATGTAGGTCACGTTGTTACGCCAGTTCAGGTTTTTCGTCAGCGGGATATTCGCCGTCGCTTCCAGGCCGCTGGTGCGCGCTTTCTGGATATTCGTCATTTTGGTCCACCACTGTTTCTGGTAAAAACCCAGCGGCGCGTAGTCGATCTTGTTCTTGAAATCCGTGTGGAAGTACGTCAGGCCCACGTCCCAGCCATTCTGTTCCCACGCCACGCCGATCTCGCCGGCCGTGCTCGTTTCCGGCTTCAAGTCCGCATTGCCGGCCATGTAGCAGCCGCCCGTGATGTAGCCGAGCGGCTTCAGGCTGCCGCAACCGCGTCCGCCCGACTGCGTGGCCGCCGCCGGCGAGTTTTCCTTCAGGCTCGGTGCGCGGAAGCCTTGCGAGATGCCGCCCTTGATGGTCCAGGCGGGGGCAGGGTGGTACACGAGGTACAGGCGCGGGCTGTAATGGTTGCCGAACTTGCTGTGGTGATCGAGGCGCAGGCCGGCCGTGGCCGTCAGGTTCTCGCGCAGGAACAATTGATCTTCCGCAAACAGGGCCGAGGTGGTGCCGGACAGGGTGGCGCCGCTGACGGGATTGCCCAGGTAATCGGTGGGCACGGTGCCGATGGTATCCGTGTTCGTCAGTTCCTGGTGCTTCCACTGGCCGCCCATCACCAGCATTTGCTCGATGCCGCCCCAGCCGACGCGTTTTTCCAGGCTGGCGTCCAGGGTGCTGTCCTTGGATTTGGCCACCGTGCCGACGACTTCGTTGTCGAAATCGTTGTGGTACAGGTTGACCGTGGTCTTGCCGAAGTCCCAGCGGCCTTCGTAGCCGAGGCTGGCGCTCTTGCGTATCAGCTTGCTGGCGCCCCAGCTGTAGACCAGCGGTTCGCCATCCGCATCACGCGCACTCGAAGTGCTCGCTTCCTGCCTGCCATAGCTGGCGTCCAGCGACAGGTTCTGTTTCTTGCCCAGCGCCCAGGTCAGCTGGCCCGAGACAGTCTGGTTGCGTTCGCCGCCCATGGCACCCGCTTTGTCGAAGGATTTTTCATCGGCATTCTGGCGCGTCTGGCTCACGCCCAGGCGCATGCCCACCGTGTCCGACAGGGGGCCGGCCAGGTTCACGCCCAGCTGGTGCGCCGTGCCGCGGCCGCTGTCCTGCGGCTGCGTGTAATTGGCCGTGGCCGAGCCGTTCCACTTGCCCGGCACCTTGCGCGTGATGATGTTGATCACGCCGCCCATGGCGTCCGAGCCGTACAGCGAGGACATGGGGCCGCGCACCACTTCGATGCGCTCGATCATGTCGGGCGAGATCCAGTTCAAGTCCTGGCGGCCCAGGTCGGGACGGTAGGCCGTGTCGGCCGAGCTGCCCACGCGCTTGCCGTCGACGAGAATCAGCGTGTATTTGTCGGGCAGGCCGCGCAGCTTGATCTTCGACGCTTCGCCTTCGGGGCCGGTGCCGCCCGTCACGCCGGGGATGCGGCGCAGCAGGGTGTTGAGGTCATACACGGGCTGGCGCTCGATTTCCTCGCGCGTGATGACGCTGATGCTGGCCGGCGCATCCTTGATGTCGATGGCCGTGCCGGAAGCGGTGACGACCACCGTGTTCATGGTGGGATCGGCGGCCACATTGCCTTCGGCCCAGGCGCCGCTGACGGCCAGCGACAGCAGGCAGGGCAGGAGGACGGCGGCGGGGCGTGCGGCAACGCGCGTGAGCAGAACAGAGCTGGGGGCGGGACGGCGGTATGTCATGTTGATCTTTCCGGAGTGTTGTTATTTCCTGGCTGCCTTCCGGGTGGCTCGGGTATGAAGTGTTTAAAATATAAGAAATGCGCTGAAATTCTGCTAATGAGAATAAGAATCGTTCTTATTGTAATGCCATCCTGGCAAGAAGGAAAGTGCTGGCGGGAAATAAAACACCGTTACCGGATGGCGTGGCCGTGTCTGCGCCATCTTCACCCGTGAGAAATTGTTACGTGCTTTGGCATCCGCGGCGGCGTGTGCGAATAATGGAGCAGGCATTGTTTTTCGGGAGGCAGCATGCATACCGCGACAGCAGCACACCATCGGCCCCGCGCCGCGCTGGCGCTCGCTTGCGCCCTCGCGGGCCTGGCCTGGGGGCAGGCCTTTGCGGCGGCCCCGGCGGCTCCGGAAGCGCTGCCCGTCTGCCGGCTCGATCCGCATGACAGCACGAAACTGGCCGTCGAACCGTGCCGGACGGCGCCACCCGTGCAGCCGCGCCGCCCTGTGGCGCAGGTGATCGGCCGCATGCCGGCGCAGGGCACGGCACCGCCCGTCGTGCCCACGGCGCCCATGCCGCCGGGCTTGGCCGTCCCCATGCCCGGCGCGCCGCAAGCCATCGGTTCATGCGATACGGGCGGTTGCCGCGACGCGTCCGGCGCGCGCTACAACGGCGCGGGCAACGCCACGCTCGACGCCAACGGACGCATCTGCCATCGCAACGGCGCTTTCATCCAGTGTTTTTAGCCCTGCCATTGGCTGTCGCTGCAAGTTTTCGCTCGGCGGCCGCAAAAGTGGCTACAATTGTCGCCGACATTACGTTTACGTAAACGTAATAGCGCGTAATGATGGCATCGTGCATCAACCATCGGGCGCCGGGAACACGGCCCTTATCACTCAGGAGACTTCATGCAGATTCAGGACAATGTATTCATCATCACGGGCGGCGCATCGGGCCTGGGCGCGGCCACGGCGCGCATGCTGACGGCGGCCGGCGGCAAGGTCGTGCTGGCCGACGTGCAGACGGAGGCGGGCCAGGCGCTGGCCGCGGAATTGCACGGCGTGTTCGTGCAGTGCGACGTGACGTCGGAAGAAGACGGCATGGCCGTGGTGGCGGCGGCAGGCAAGCTGGGCATTTTGCGCGGCCTGGTCAACTGCGCCGGCGTGGCGCCGGCCGTGAAAACCGTGGGCAAGGACGGTCCGCATCCGCTGGCCCTGTTCCAGAAAGTCGTCAACATCAACCTGGTGGGCACCTTCAATATGTGCCGCCTGGCGGCCGACGCCATGGCGAAACAGGATGCGACGGCCGAAGGCGAGCGCGGCATCATCATCAACACGGCGTCCGTGGCGGCCTATGACGGCCAGATCGGCCAGGCGGCCTATGCCTCGTCGAAGGCGGCCGTGGTCGGCCTGACCCTGCCGATGGCGCGCGACCTGTCGCGCAACGGCATCCGCGTCATGACCGTGGCGCCCGGCATTTTCGAAACCCCGATGCTGCTGGGCATGCCGGCCGAGGTGCAGGATGCGCTGGGCAAGATGGTGCCGTTCCCTTCGCGCCTGGGCAAGCCCGGCGAATACGCGCAACTGGTGAAAGCCATCGTGGAAAACGTCATGCTCAATGGCGAAACGATCCGCCTGGACGGCGCCATCCGCATGCAGCCAAAGTAAGAGCACCTGGACATCGCCAGGCACTCTTGCGAAGGCAGTCCCCTAATGGGCATTTGATGTAGGATACCCCCGTATGGGGCGTACAGCCTTGCCTGGCTGTGCGCCCTTTTTTTATCGGAGAATCCATGATCGCATTGAAACCGCTGGCGCTGAGCCTGACCTTGCTGGGAGCCCTGGCTGCCAATCCCGTATGTGCCGAAGTGCCGCAAAAGGCGCCGGAAATCGCCACCGCATATGCGGAAAAGTCGGGCTGGACGGCGCAGAAATTCATGGTCGCCGCCGCCAATCCGCTGGCCGCCGATGCCGGCTACCAGATGCTGAAACAGGGCGGCAGCGCCATCGACGCGGCCATCGCCACGCAGCTGGTGCTGACCCTGGTCGAGCCGCAATCGTCGGGCATCGGCGGCGGCGCCTTCCTGCTGTACTCGACGGCCAAGGGCGTGCAGGCCTTCGATGGGCGCGAAACGGCGCCTGCGGCCGCTGATGAACACCTGTTCCAGAACGCGGACGGCAGCCCCGTCTCGCGCGCCACGGGCGTCGTGGGCGGGCGTTCCGTGGGCGCGCCGGGCGTGCTGCGCATGCTGGAACTGGCGCACAAGGAGCACGGCAAGCTGCCGTGGGCGACCCTGTTCGGCCCCGCCATCGGCCTGGCGCACGGCGGCTTTCCCGTCAGCCAGCGCCTCAACGGCCTGTTGAGCTGGGACCAGGCGCTCAAGCGCGACCCCGTCGCCGCCGCGTATTTCTATGACAAGGAAGGCAAGGCCTGGCCCGTCGGCCACGTGCTGAAAAACCCGCAACTGGCGCGCACCCTGGGCGAGATCGCCCGCGGCGGCGCCGACGCCTTTTACAACGGCCGCATCGCGCGCGACATCGCCGCCAAGGTGGCGTCGCACCCGACCAATCCGGGCAAGCTGACGGCGGCAGACATCGCGGGCTACCGCGCCAAGGTGCGCGAGCCCGTCTGCAGCGATTACAAGGCGTGGACCGTGTGCGGCATGCCGCCGCCCTCGTCGGGCGGCATCGCCATCGCGCAGATGCTGGGCATCCTGGAAGTGAAGGATATCGGCGCGTATGCGCCCGTCGACGGCGTGCCCGCTGCGCAGGCGATCCATCTGTTCTCGGAAGCGGGGCGCCTGGCCTATGCGGACCGCAACCGCTACGTGGCCGATACGGACTTCGTGCCGCTGCCCGGCAAGGGCATCGCCTCCATGCTCGACAAAACCTATCTGGCGCAGCGCGCCTCCCTGATCGGCGACAAATCCATGGGCAAGGCCTTGCCCGGCACGCCGCCCGGCATGCAGGTGGCGTGGGGCATGGACAACGCCCTGCAGCGCCCGTCGACCTCGCACCTGGTGGCCGTCGACGCTTTTGGCGGCGGCCTGTCGATGACGACCAGCGTGGAAGACGCGTTCGGCTCGCGCCAGATGGTCGACGGCTTCTTGCTGAACAACCAGCTGACGGATTTTTCGTTCGACTCGCAAGATGCGGACGGCCCGATCGCCAACCGCGTGCAGCCGGGCAAGCGCCCGCGCAGCGCCATGTCGCCCACCCTCGTGTTCGAGAAGGGCACGCAAAAACTCGTGCTGGCGACGGGCTCGCCGGGCGGCTCGTCCATCATCAACTACGTGGCCAAGGTGCTGGTCGGCACCATGGACTGGGGCCTGAACGTGCAGCAGGCCATCAGCCTGCCGAATTTCGGCAGCCGCAACGGCCCGACGGAGCTGGAAAAGGGCCGCGCGCCCGCCGCCCAGGTCGAGGCATTGCAGGCCATGGGCCACGAAGTGCGCGTCATCGAGCAGAATTCCGGCTTGCAGGGCGTCATGCGCCTGTCCGCGCACGGCAAGGATTTCTGGTTTGGCGGGGCCGATCCACGGCGTGAAGGCATGGTCAGGGGGGATTGATTTTTTGATTGCTATGGTTGTTTAGCCCGAAGGCAAAAGCTGGGGGTAGAGCCAACGGGTCTGACCCCGAAACTTTTCCACAAAGCACCAAGACCCTGCTAATCTGCCGGCATGGGAATGCAAAATAAAACAGGCTTGATACTCACGGGAGGGGGCGCCCGTGCCGCCTACCAGGTGGGCGTGCTGCAGGCCATCTCGGCGATTCTGTGGGAAGCGGGCTGGGCGCCGGCGCGCAACCCGTTCGACATCATCTGCGGCACCTCGGCCGGCGCCATCAACGCCACGGCGCTGGCTTGCCGGGCTGATAACTTCGGTGAAGGCGTGCAAAAGCTGCTCGACGTGTGGCAGCACATCCAGGTCGAGCAGGTCTACCGCGCCGATTCGCTGGGCGTGATCCGCTCGGGCGCGCGCTGGCTGTCCTTGCTGTCGTTCGGCTGGCTGCTGCGCCAGTGGCATGCGTCGCCGCCCAATTCCCTGCTCGACAATACCCCGCTGGTCAGCCTGCTGCACCGCATGCTCGACCTGCCGCGCCTGGACGCCGCCCTGGCCGACGGCCTGCTGCATGCGCTGGCCGTCACCGCCTCGTCGTATTCGGGCAGCCGGCACATGACGTTTTACCAGACGGGAGCCGAGATCGCCCCCTGGGTGCGCACGCAGCGCCTGGCCTTGCAGGACCAGATCGGCGTGGAACACTTGCTCGCCTCGGCCGCCATTCCCTTCATCTTCCCCGCCGTGCCCCTGTATGTGGGCGGCCAGCGCGAGTACTGCGGCGACGGTTCGATGCGCCAGCTGGCGCCCATCTCGCCGGCCATCCACCTGGGCGCAAATAAGGTGCTGGTGGTGGGCGCGGGGCGCATGACGGAGCCGGCGCCCGGACCGGGCGACGCGGCGCGCTACCCCAGTCTGGCGCAGATCGCCGGCCATGCGCTGTCGTCGATCTTCCTCGACGGCCTGGCCGTGGACATCGAACGGCTGAACCGCATCAACCTCACCTTGTCGATGCTGCCGCCCGAATTGCTGGGCAAGACGGCGCTGAAACCGGTGGAACTGCTGGTCATCGCGCCGTCCGAGCGCCTCGACGCCATCGCCAGCCGGCATATCGGCAGTTTGCCCCGCCCCATACGCACCATGTTGTCGGGCATCGGCGCGGCCGAAGCGCGCGGCGCGGCGCTGGCCTCGTATTTGTTGTTCGAATCGACGTATACTAACGAGCTGATCCGTCTTGGACAGCGCGATACGCAGGCCCGCAAGGACGATGTACTGGCGTTTTTTGGTTCTTGAGACGGCCCCCGGAACAGTTGCCGGAGTTTTCGCGTTTTTTTTGACAGGACGATTGTGCTGGTATTTCGACGTGTTTGCGATGTTGCCTTACTGTTAATTCTTCTGATGGGCGGCCCGGCCATGGCGGCGCCTGCGTCCACCCTGCGCTTCGAGCAGCTCAGCGTCGAGCAGGGGCTGGCGCAGGAATCCGTGCTGGCCATTGCCCAGGACCGGCAAGGCTATATGTGGTTCGGCAGCCAGTCCGGCCTCAGTCGTTTCGACGGCTACCGCATGGTCGTCTACAAGAATGTCGAGGGCGACAAGACCAGCCTGGCCGACAACTGGGTCGGCGAGCTGCATGTCGACAGCCAGGGCCAGCTGTGGGTCGGCACCGACAATGGGCTGGACCGCTTCGACGCCGCCAGCCAGACCTTCACGCATTACGTTCCGGCGGAAAAGAGCAAGCGCGGCAATGGCAACCGGCATATCCACGCCATCCTCGACGATGGCGCGCGCGGCTTCTGGATCGCCACCTCGGACGGTTTGCAGCATTTCGATCCCGCCACGGGCGCCTTCCGCACCTGGCACCATGAAGAGGGCAACCCGCACAGCCTGGGCGACAACGAGATCAAGGCGCTGGCGCTGGACGCGCACAATCGGCTGTGGATCGGCACCGTGACGGGCCTGGACATGCTGGCGCCGGGCAGCGAGCGCTTCGAACATTTCGCCGTCGATACGGAGCCCGGCTCGAAATACAACGTCATCCAGTCGCTGCTGGTCGACCGCCAGCAGAACCTGTGGATCGGCACCATGGCCGGCGCCGAGCGCTGGCGTCTGGGCGCCGCCGGCCAGCCGCCGCAGGCGCGCCTGCGCCTGAGCGAAAAACAGGGTTTTTCCGCCATCCGCGTCGCCAGCCTGTACCAGGATGTCGACGCCACGGTCTGGCTGGGCAGCAATGCCGACGGCCTGTTCCGCTGGCTGCCCGGGAGCGACAGCTTCCTGCAGTACCGCCACCAGACGGGCGACAAGTTCAGCGTCGCCGACAACCAGCTGTCGTCACTGTTCCGCGACCGCGCGGGCACTTTCTGGGTCGGCTCCTGGTACAACGGCGTGAGCCGGGTCGACCTGGGCAGCGGCGGTTTTTCGCGCATGGTGCGCGCTCCCGGCGACGTGGGAGCGCTGGCGGACAAGAAAGTGCGCGCGCTGGCCGATGCGGGCGGCGGCAAGCTGTGGCTGGCCACCAAGGGCGGCTTGAAGCTGTACGACACGCGTGACGGCACGTCGCAGCTGTTTGACTTGCGCAGCGCGCCCGGCATGTCGCGCGACGAGCAGGTCACGACCCTGTACAAGGCGCCGGACGGCGTGCTGTGGGTGGGCGGCTCGACGGGCTTGCACCGCTTCGATCCGGCGCTGGGACGCTTTTTTACCATGCGCTTCGCCGCGGGGGACCCGAACAGCGACACCATCCGCAATATCGTGAGCGACCGCAGCGGCATGCTGTGGGTCTCGACGCGCGGCGGCGTGCACCGCTTCGACCCCGCCAGCCGGCGCTTCACGACCTACCGCCATGACCCGGCCGATCCGAACAGCCTGTCCGACAACATGGTGCGGCCCGTGCTGGAGGACGGCAAGGGCCGGCTGTGGATAGGTTCATTCCACGGCCTGGACTTGCTGGACCGCGCCAGCGGCCATTTCCGCCATTTCCGTCACGACCCGCAAAACCCGCATAGTCTCAGCCATGACGAGGTGCACTTCCTGCATGAAGACAAGCGCGGCGTGCTGTGGGTGGGCACGGCCAATGGCCTGAACCGCATGGACGTTGACGCGAAAGGGGAGATCCGTTTCCGCCGTTTCGTGCGCAAGGATGGCATGGCCGACGACGCGATCGCCAGCATCCTGGGCGACGACGACGAGCAGCTGTGGCTGAGCACGAACAGCGGCATCACGCGCCTCGACATGCGCAGCGGCTTGTTCCGCAATTACGACAGCGCCGACGGCACGGTGGAAGGCTCGTACTTCGATGGCGCGGCGTTGCGCGCGGCCGACGGCACCATGTACTTCGGCGGGTTCAACGGCATGACGGCGTTCGTGCCGCAGGATATCCACGACAACCGCGTGCCGCCGCTGGTGGCCATCACGGAGCTGCAGATCTTCAACAAGCCGGTGGCCATCGGCCGCGGCGAATTCGCCCAGGTGCTCAGGGCGGCGATCGACCATACGCGCAAGCTGGTGCTGACCAGCCGCGAGAGCGTTTTTTCGCTGGAGTTCGCGGCCCTGCATTTCGCCGCGCCGCAGCGCAATATGTTCGCCTACCGGCTCGAAGGTTTCGACCAGGACTGGGTCATGACGGATGCGGGGCGGCGCTTTGCCACTTACACCAATCTCGATCCCGGTAACTATGTGTTTCGCGTCAAGGCAGCCAACAAGGACGGCGTGTGGAACGAGAGCGGCGCCACGCTGGCCATCACGATCCTGCCGCCGTACTGGAAAACCTGGTGGTTCCGCACCCTGATGGCGGCGCTGCTGCTGGGCGCCGTGTATGGCACCTACCGGCAGCGCGTGCGCGCGCTGCGGCGCCAGCAGAACGAGCTGGAAAAGCAGGTCAGCGAACGCACGGCCGAGGTGTACCAGAAGAACGCCGAACTGCAAAGCAAGGAGATCGAAGTGCGCGCCCAGTCCGACACGCTGGCGCAGGTCAACAGCAGCCTGAAGAAAAACGAGGAAAGCCTGCGCCAGGCCAAGCGCAAGGCCGAAGACGCGACGCGCCAGAAATCCGAATTCCTGGCCAACATGAGCCACGAGATGCGCACGCCGCTGGCCGGCGTGATCGGCATGCTGGGTTTCGCCTTGCGCGACGGGCAGCTGCAGGACGCCACGCGCGAGCAGATCCTGCGCGGCCAGGCCAATGCGCAGTCGCTGCTGGTGATCATCAACGACTTGCTCGATTTTTCCAAGATCGAGGCGGGCAAGCTGAGTATCGAAAACATCGACTTCGCGCTCGGCGCGGCAATCGAGAATGTGGTCAGCCTGTTCGAGGAGCAGGCGGCCGCGCGCAGCATCGGTTTCGCCATCGATTTCGCGCCCGACCTGCCGCCCTTCGTCGTGGGCGACCCCACCCGTTTGCGGCAGGTGTTGGTCAACCTGGTCGGCAATGCCTTCAAGTTCACCCAGCGCGGCGGCGTCAGCGTGAGCGTGGAACGGGCCGGCGTGACCCAGGCGGCGGGAGCTGCCGGGCGGCAGGTCAACCTGATCCGCTTTACCGTCAGCGACAGCGGCATCGGCATCGACGCGGAGGCCATGGCGCGCCTGTTCCAGAAGTTCGAGCAGGCCGACGCCAGCACCACGCGGCGCTATGGCGGCACGGGCCTGGGCCTGGCGATCTGCCGCCAGCTGGTTGAACTGATGGATGGCGAGATCGAAGTGGCCAGCAAGCCGGGGCAGGGCAGCGTGTTTACGTTCACCCTGCCGCTGGCCGACGGCGTGGCGCCGCCGCTGGTGCCGCAGGTGGCGCTGGCGCCGCACAGCCACCAGCTGCGCGTGCTGTGCGCGGAGGACTTCCCCACCAATCAGATCATCATCCGCGTCATGCTCGAAGAGCTGGGACACCGGGTCGACGTCGTCGCCAACGGCGCGTTGGCGGTGGCGGCGTGCGTGCATACGCGCTATGACCTGATACTGATGGATGGACGCATGCCGGAAATGGACGGCGCCACGGCCACGCGCCTGATCCGCCTGGGCGGCTGGCCGGATCAACCCGTGCGCGACCAGGAGCTGATGATCGTGGCCCTGACCGCGAATGCCAGCGAAGAAGACCGCAGCCGCTACCTGGGCGTGGGCATGGACGATTTTCTCAGTAAGCCTGTCGACGAGGCGGCGCTGCATGGCTTGCTGGCGCGCGCCATCGAGCGCCAGCTGCAGCGCGGCTTCATGCTGCCGCGCATGCCGTCCGGCGAGTCGCGCGATGTGGCGCGCGGCCAGGCCGAACTCGATGCGCTGTTCGGCGTCGCGCCCGCGCCTGCGCCGTCGCCGGTCCCGTCCAACCGCGGCGGCGAGCTGCAGCGCCGCATCCGCGCCGCCTTCGTGGCCGACCTGGAAGGCCGGTTGCATGAACTCGATACCGCCCTGGCCGCGCAGGACAAGGACGGCGCCGGACGTTTGCTGCATGGCTTGAAGGGCAGCGCCGCCTATCTCGACGAGACGGAACTGCACATGCTGTGCACGGAACTGGAGGAGGCGGCCGACGGCGGGCGCTGGCAGCAGGTGGCCCTGCATTTGCCGCGCTTGCGGGCATTGCTGGCGCAAATCGCCGATTTGGACAGGAAAATGTAAAATATACAAGTTCATCAATCGGACACGACGGGAAACTGGGTAGAATACGCGAGAGGTGCCCCGATACAGCCGGCAATGGAGAGTGGAATGAAAGTACTGGTGGTCGACGATGACGTCGTTTCGCGCATGGTGTTGATGCACCTGATCGACAGTTGCGGCGTGCACGATATCGTGGAGGCCGAGGATGGCGCCGCTGCGTGGGAGCAGCTCGAAGGCGGCTTGCGTCCTTCGCTGTGCTTCTGCGACCTGCGCATGCCGCGCCTGTCGGGCATGGAACTGCTGCAGAAAATCCGCTCCGACAGCGCGCTCGACGCCATGCCGCTGGTGCTCGTGTCGTCGGCCAATGACCACGACACCGTGCGCGACGCCGTGCAGGCCGGTGCTGCCGGCTACATCGTCAAGCCCTTCCAGCCGGAACAGGTGCGCCAGCATATCGACGCCTGCTTCGACGTGGCGTCCCTGCCGGCCGAGGCGCCGCTGGCGACGGCGCAGCGCCTGGGCATCGATGACGAGCGCCTGCTGGCCTATCTGACGGGTTTCCAGGGCCAGATCGGCGCCGCCGGCGAGCAGGTCGATGCCTTGCTGGCGCGCGGTGAGCCGGCCCAGGCGCGCCAGTTGCTGGAACGGCTGCACCTGGGCTGCCGTACCCTGGGCCTGCATGGGGCGGGCGGCGAAATGGCGGCCCTGCTGCAGGCGGCGGTGCTCGACAGCGGCCAGATGCAGGCGGCGCTGGCCGCGCTGGCGCGCAGCGCGGCACAACAGGCGCGCCTGCTGCGCCAGCTCGACGACGAAGACTGAGCACGCATGACGGGGTTTTCTGCTTGCCGGAAAAATACTTTAGGTTTAAAGTATCTGCTTCCGGAGCATGTTCCCATGCCCGCCACCAGTCAGGATCAGCATGAACAGCGATCTATCGGGTTCCACCGCCTCTCCCCATGACGACTTTGCGCGCGCGCACCTGCCGCCGCGCGCACTCTGGCCGCAGCTGTGCTTTGACCTGCCCGAGCTGCAGTACCCGGCGCGCCTCAATTGCGTCGCCGCGCTGCTTGATGCGGCCGTGGCCAACGGCGGCGGCGAGCGCATTGCCATCCATGCCGACGGCCAGCGCTGGAGCTATGCGCAGCTGGCGCGGCAGGTCGACCGCATCGCCCACGTGCTGCGCGCCGACCTGGGCCTGATTCCCGGCAACCGCGTGCTGCTGCGCGGCGCGAATACGCCGATGATGGCCGCCAGCCTGCTGGCCGTGCTGAAGGCCGGCTGCATCGCCGTGCCCACCATGCCGCTGCTGCGCGCGCGCGAACTGTCGACCATTCTCGCCAAGGCCGAGGTCAACGCCGTGCTGTGCGCGCAAGGCTTGCGCGGAGAGCTCGACGGCTTGTCTGGCCTGCCGGCCATGCTGTGCTTTGGCGCCGATGGCGCCGAGCTGGAGCGGCGCATGGCGACCCATGCCGCACCTTTTGCGGCATGCGATACGGCGGCCGACGACGTCTGCCTGATCAGCTTTACGTCGGGCACGACGGGCGTGCCCAAGGGAACCATGCACATGCACCGTGACCTGCTGGCCATCTGCGACTGCTTTCCCCGCTCCATGCTGCAGGTGCGCGCCGACGACATCTTCATCGGCACGCCGCCATTGGCCTTCACCTTTGGCCTGGGCGGCCTGCTGCTGTTCCCCCTGCGCTTTGGCGCGGCCACCGTACTGCTGGAAAAACTCACGCCCGAGGCCCTGCTGCGCGCCATCGGCACCTATCAAGCCACGATCTGCTTCACGGCGCCCACGTTTTACCGCCAGATGGCGCCCCTGGCCGCGCAGCACGACTTGCGCAGCCTGCGCCTGTGCGTGTCGGCCGGCGAGGCGCTGCCGCTGGCCACGCGCGACGCCTGGCAAGCGGCGACGGGACTGGCCATGACGGACGGCATTGGCGCCACCGAGATGCTGCACATCTTCATATCGGCCACGGGCGAGGGTATCCGCCGCGGCGCCATCGGCAAGGCCATTCCAGGCTACCAGGCGTGCATCGTCGACGACGCCGGCGTGCCGCAGCCGCCAGGCGCGACGGGCCGTCTGGCCGTGCAAGGCCCCACCGGCTGCCGCTACCTGGCCGATCCGCGCCAGCGCGAGTACGTGCAGAACGGCTGGAACCTGACGGGCGACACCTTCGAAATGGACCGCGACGGCTATTTCTATTACCGCTCGCGCAGCGACGACATGATCGTCTCGGCCGGCTACAACATCGCCGGGCCGGAAGTGGAAGAGGCGCTGCTGCGCCACCCGGCCGTGGCCGAATGCGGCGTGGTCGGGCGCGCCGATGCCGAACGGGGCCAGATTGTCGAGGCGCACGTGGTGCTGAAGGACGGTTTCCAGCCCGGCGAGGCGCTGGCGGCCGAATTGCAGGAATTCGTGCGCCAGCAGATCGCCCCCTATAAATACCCGCGCGCCATCCATTTTCTTGCCGCCTTGCCGCGCACGGAAACGGGCAAGCTGCAGCGCTTCAAACTTCGCACGGACGCCCCATGAATATTGTCTGCATCGGCGGCGGTCCCGCCGGCCTGTATTTCAGCCTGCTCATGAAAAAGCAGAACCCGGATCACCGCATCACGGTCATCGAGCGCAACCGCCCGTATGACACGTTTGGCTGGGGCGTGGTGTTTTCCGATCAGACCCTGGGCAACCTGGCCGGCGCCGACGAGCCGACGGCGCGCGCCATCCTGCAGGCGTTCAACCACTGGGACGACATCGAGATCCACTTCAAGGGCGAAACCGTGCGCTCGGGCGGCCATGGCTTTTGCGGCATCGGCCGCAAGCGCCTGCTCAATATCCTGCAGGCCCGCTGCGAGGAGCTTGGCGTGCAGCTGCTGTTCGAGACGGAAGTGCAGGATGACCAGGCCATCGCGAAGCAGTACGGCGCGGACCTGGTGATTGCCAGCGACGGCTTGAACAGCCGCATCCGCACGCGCTATGCGGCCAGCTACCAGCCCGAGATCGACCAGCGCCATTGCCGCTTCGTCTGGCTGGGGACGCGCAAGAAATTCGCGGCGTTCACGTTTGCCTTCCGCCAGACGCAATACGGCTGGTTCCAGGCGCATATCTACCAGTATGACGGCGAGACCTCGACCTTCATCGTCGAGACGCCGGAAAGCGTCTGGCGCGCCGCAGGGCTCGATGCCATGAGCCAGCAAGAGGGCATCGCCTTTTGCGAAGCCCTGTTCGCCGGGGAACTCGACGGCCACGGTTTGCTGAGCAACTCGCCGCATTTGCGCGGCTCGGCGCAGTGGATCACCTTCCCCCGCATCGTTTGCCGGCAATGGGTACATCACCAGGATGGCGTGCCCGTGGTGCTGATGGGCGACGCGGCCCACACGGCGCATTACTCGATCGGTTCGGGCACCAAGCTGGCGCTGGAAGACGCGATCGAGCTGGCGCGCTGCTTTGGCCAGCACGGCGACAGCACCGCCGCCCTGGCCGCCTACCAGCAGGTGCGCGCCGTCGAGGTGCTCAAAATCCAGAGCGCGGCGCGCAATTCCATGGAATGGTTTGAAAACGTCGAGCGCTACAGCGCCATGGAGGCGCCGCAATTCGCCTATTCCATGCTCACGCGCAGCCAGCGCATTTCGCATGAAAACCTGCGCCTGCGCGATCCCGCCTACGTGGCCGACTACGAACGCTGGCTGGCGCGGCGCGCCGGCGAGCAGGCCGGCCTGGAGCTGCCGGACCAGGCTTTGCCACCCATGCTCACGCCGTTCAAGCTGCGCGGCGCGCTGCTGAAAAATCGCATTGCCGTCTCGCCGATGGCGCAGTACAGCGCCGTCGACGGCGTGGCCGGCGACTACCACCTGATGCACCTGGGCGCGCGCGCCATGGGGGGCGCCGGCCTCGTGTTTGCCGAGATGACGTGCGTCTCGGCCGATGCGCGCATCACGCCCGCCTGCCCCGGCATGTATAGCGAAGCGCACACGCAGGCGTGGCGGCGCATCGTCGAGTTCGTGCATGCCAACAGCGACGCGAAGATTGCCCTGCAGCTGGGCCACGCGGGCGCGAAAGGCTCGACGCGGCCCATGTGGGACGGTATTGACCTGCCCTTGAAGGAGGGGAACTGGCCGCTGATCTCCGCTTCCGAACAGCAGTACCTGGCCGGCGTGTCGCAGCTGGCGCGCGCGGCCACGGAAAGCGACCTGGCGCGCGTCGAGCAGGATTTCGTGCGCGCCACGCTGGGCGCCGCCGTTGCCGGTTTCGACTGGCTGGAACTGCATTGCGCGCACGGCTATCTGCTGTCGAGCTTTATCTCGCCGCTGACCAACCGCCGCACGGACGACTATGGCGGCAGCCTGGAAAACCGCTGCCGCTATCCCTTGCGCGTGTTCCGCGCCATGCGCGCCGCCTGGCCGCAGGACAAGCCGATGAGCGTGCGCATCTCGGCCCACGACTGGGTCGAAGGCGGCATCACGCCCGATGACGCGGTGCGCATCGCGCGCCTGTTCAAGGCTGCGGGCGCGGACCTGATCGACTGTTCCTCGGGCCAGGTCAGCAAGCTCGAACAGCCTGTGTACGGGCGCATGTTCCAGGCGCCGTTCGCCGACCGCGTGCGCAACGAGGCGGGCATCGCCAGCATGGCCGTCGGCTCCATCTTCGAAGCCGACCACGCCAACAGCATCATCGCCGCCGGGCGCGCCGACTTGTGCGCCGTGGGCCGTCCGCACCTGGCCAACCCGGCCTGGACCCTGACGGAAATGGCGCGCATCGGCTACAGCGGCGGGGCAGCAGTCTGGCCGAAACAGTACCGGCCGGGCCAGCAGCAGCTGGAACGCAATCTGCAGCGCGAACGCCAGCTGGCCGCCGCCAATACGGGCCTCACCCCGCAACAGGTGGCCGCGCGGCTGCTGGAAGGATGACATGAGCAAGGAACAACTGGACGGGGCATTGGCCGGCAAGCACGCGCTGGTGACGGGCGCCGGCAGCGGCATCGGCCTCGCTTGCGCGGGCGCCTTGCTGGACGCGGGCGCCAGGGTCACCCTGGCCGGGCGCGATGGCGCGCGGCTGGCGCGCGCGCGCATGCAGCTGGAAGAGGCGGGCCATGCGGGCCGGGTGGTCATCTGCGTGCTCGACGTGGCCGTGGAAGCATCCGTGCAGGCGGGTTTCGCGCAGGCGGCCGCGCATTTCGGCCGCGTCGATATCCTGATCAATAACGCGGGCCAGGCGCATGCGGCGCCATTCGGCAAGACGGACGCCGCCATCTGGCAGCAGATGCTGGCCGTGAACCTGACGGGCGTGTTCCACTGCTGCCAGGCCGCCATGCCGGCCATGCTGGAAGCGGGCTGGGGGCGCATCGTCAACGTGGCGTCGACGGCGGGCCTGAAGGGTTATCGCTATGTCAGCGCCTATGTCGCCGCCAAGCATGGCGTGATCGGCCTGACGCGCGCGCTGGCGCTGGAAGCGGCGCCGCGCGGCATCACCGTCAACGCCGTCTGCCCCGGCTACACGGAAACGGACATGGTGGCGCAGGCCGTGCAGAACATCGTGCGCAAGACGCGGCGCGGCGAAGACGCGGCGCGCGCGGAGCTGGCAGCGGCCAATCCGCAGCAGCGGCTGGTGCAGCCGCAGGAAGTGGCCGATGCGGTGGCCTGGCTATGCCTGCCCGCGTCGTCGGCAATGAATGGACAATCGATCGCCGTCGCCGGCGGCGAAGTCATGTAACCGAATGAAGATCATGGACAAAGAACCCGACAATGTGCAGGACGAACCCGTGCTGGACCTGGCCAGCCGGCTGACGCAGGACCACCACCAGTCGCTCAAGCTGTGGCTGCGCATGCTGTCATGCACGGTAAAAATCGAAAACGAGGTGCGCACGCGCTTGCGCGCCACCTTCGGCATCACCTTGCCCCGCTTCGACCTGATGGCGCAGCTCGAGCGCTTCCCCGAAGGTTTGCGCATGGGCGAGCTGTCCAGGCGCATGATGGTCACGGGCGGCAATATCACGGGCATCACCGACCAGCTGGAGCAGGAAAAGCTGGTGGCGCGCGTGGTCGACCCGAAAGACCGCCGCTCGTACAGCGTCAAGCTGACGCCAGCGGGCCGGCGCGCCTTCGACGAGATGGCCAAGGTGCATGAAGGCTGGATCGCCGAACTGCTGCACGGCGTGACGCCGGACGACAAAAACCAATTGATCGACCTGCTGTCGCACATGAAGCAGCAGTTGAATAACACCCCTCTAAAGGACTGAGCATGCGCCATCTACCCGGCCAGCCGCAAGACCTGCCAGGCAACCGCGCCAGCCTGGCCCACTACGCCGCGCGGCATTTTTTATTCTCCGTCGAGGAAGGCGTCGCCACCTTGACTTTGCACAGGCCCGAGCGCAAGAATCCGCTCACTTTTGACTCGTATGCGGAATTGCGCGAGCTGTTTCGCGCGCTGGCCCATGCCGACGACATCAAGGCCGTGGTGATCACTGGCAGCGGCGGCAATTTCTGCTCGGGCGGCGACGTGCACGACATCATCGGCCCGCTGACGCAACTCGACATGCCCGGCCTGCTGGCGTTTACCCGCATGACGGGCGACGTGGTGAAAGCCATGCGCGCCTGCCCGCAGCCCATCATCGCCGCCATCGACGGCATTTGCGCGGGCGCCGGCGCCATGCTGGCGCTGGCCTCCGACATCCGCCTGGGCACGGCGCGCAGCAAGACGGCGTTTTTGTTTACCCGCGTGGGCCTGGCCGGCTGCGACATGGGCGCCTGCGCCTTGCTGCCGCGCGTGATCGGCCAGGGCCGCGCCGCCGAGCTGCTGTACACGGGGCGCTCGCTGGCCGGTGCCGAGGCCGAGCGCTGGGGCTGGCTCAACCGCCTGGTCGAGCCGGAAGAACTGGCCGAGGCGGCGCGGCTGTTTGCCGCCGGCCTGGCCAGCGGCCCCACGTTCGCGCACGGCATGACGAAAAAAATGCTGCAGCAGGAGTGGAACATGGGCGTCGATGAAGCCATCGAGGCGGAAGCGCAGGCGCAGGCCATCTGCATGGCCACCAACGATTTTCACCGCGCCTATCACGCCTTCGTGGCGAAGGAACAACCAACCTTTGAGGGTAATTGAGATGCGCGACACCAGCTATCTGGAATGGCCGTTTTTCGAGGCGCGCCATGCGGAACTTGAACGCGAACTCGATGCCTGGGCCGATGCGCACCTGGACGACGCGCACGGCGCCGACGTCGACGCGGCTTGCCGCGCGCTGGTGGCCCAATTAGGGCAGGGCGGCTGGCTCGCGCATGCCACCGGCATCGATGGCAGGATCGACACGCGCGCCATCTGTCTGATCCGCGAAACCCTGGCGCGTCACAATGGGCTGGCCGATTTCGCTTTCGCCATGCAGGGACTCGGTTCGGGCGCCATCGGCCTGTTCGGCAGCGCCGGGAACAAGGCGCGCTACCTGCCCGACGTGGCCAGCGGCAAGCGCATCGCCGCCTTTGCCCTGTCCGAGCCGCAGGCAGGCTCCGACGTGGCGGCCATGGCGTGCGCGGCGCGCCGCGACGGCGACGACTATGTGCTCGACGGCGAAAAGACGTGGATCTCGAACGGCGGCATCGCCGACTTTTATGTGGTCTTCGCCCGCACGGGCGAGGCGCCGGGCGCGCGCGGCATCAGCGCCTTCATCGTCGACGCCGACAATCCCGGGCTGGAAATCGCCGAACGCATCGCCGTCATCGCGCCGCATCCGCTGGCCCGGCTGCGCTTCGCCAACTGCCGCGTGCCCGTGTCGCAGCGCCTGGGCGAGGCAGGGCAGGGCTTCAAGGTGGCGATGGCGACTTTGGATATTTTCCGCACCTCGGTGGCCGCCGCCGCGCTGGGCTTTGCGCGGCGCGCCTTCGATGAAGCGCTGCGCCACGCGACAAAGCGCCAGATGTTCGGCCAGACGCTGGCGGATTTCCAGCTGACGCAGGCCAGGCTGGCGCAGATGGCCACCGGCATCGACGCGGCCGCGCTGCTCACCTACCGCGCCGCCTGGCAGCGCGATCAGGGCCGCAAGGTGACGAAGGAGGCGGCCATGGCCAAGCTGACGGCCACCGAGACGGCGCAGCAGGTGATTGATGCTGCTGTGCAACTTTTTGGCGGCCTGGGGGTGGTCAGCGGGCACCCGGTCGAATGCCTGTACCGCGAAATCCGCGCCTTGCGCATCTATGAGGGCGCCAGCGAGGTGCAGCAGCTGATCATCGCGCGCGAACTGCTGCGCGAGACGGGGGACGCATGAACCGCATGAACAACGAGGAAAGCAATATGCAAGTTTTACAACCGCCCGGCTGGGCAAGGCCGCGCGGCTATGCGAACGGCATCGCCGCGAGCGGACGCACGGTGTACGTCAGCGGCATGATAGGCTGGGATGCGCAGGGCCAGTTCCAGACGGACGATTTTGCGGGGCAGGTGCGCCAGGCCCTGCAGAATATCGTCGCCGTGCTGGCCGAGGCGGGCGCCCTGCCCGAGCATATCGTGCGCATGAACTGGTATGTGCTGGACAAGAAGGAATATGTGGCGGCATATCCACATATTGGCGTTGCTTACAGGGAAATCATCGGTAAACATTTTCCGGCCATGACGGCCGTGCAGGTGGCCGGTCTGATCGAGGACAGGGCGAAGGTCGAGATCGAAGTGACGGCGGTGCTGCCCGGCTGAATTTCTGCTGTGAAATATTGCATACTAGTATCTAAATAATAAATATAAAAACATTATCCATCGTGTTATATTTGGCAACCGGAAAATACGCCGGTACTAAAAATACTGACAGTAGAGGTAAGGTATGCAAAACAAATTCAGAGTAGCAAGTAGTCTGGCGCTGGCGTCAGCCGGCCTGTTTTTTTGCATGGGAGCGCAGGCGGCCTCCGGCTCGACGCTGCTGTCTCCTGCTTATCAGGCGCAGTTGGAAACCTGGCTTGGCGAAGGCCGCCTGGCGCTGACGAATATTTACAGCAAGGCGGCGAGCGACACTGCGCTCGATTTTCACAAGGCCTCCGATGGCAAGGGGCGCACGTTTTCCGTCATGGAGGCCACGAATTCATCGGGCAAGACATGGCTGGTGGGCGGCTACAATCCGCAAAGCTGGAGTTCCACCGATGGCACGCATGTCACCATGGACGACAGCCAGCGCACGGCTTTCCTGTTCAATCTGACGGCCGGCTTCATGCTGCCGCAACTGAAGCAGTATTTCAACGGGGACGGTATCGGCAAGGACCAGACCTACAACCAGCCCGATTACGGCCCTACATTCGGCTACGGGCACGATTTGTATGTGCCGCAAGACCTCACGCATGGCGGCAGTTCTTTCCTGTATACCTATAACTATCGTGGGCTGCCATCGACCGGCGTCAGTTTGCTCGATGGCTCCACCTGGCATGCCAACGACGTGACCTTTGGCGCGATTCAGGTATTTACGATCAGCGCCGTGCCCGAGCCGGGAACGTTTGGCATGCTCATGGCGGGATTGCTGCTGATAGTGGCGCGCCGCCGCGGCAAGTGCGCGGCTGGCAATGTGCAGGATGCTAAATGAGGCTGAGGAGAGTATTGTGAAGTGTAGCGGGCCGCGTCAGGCGGGGACCGCAAAACGGCAGCCATGCGCTAGCCCGCTACTCGTTGTGGGCGGTAAAGGGAACATGTGCAGTACTGATTTCGAGATCGCTCCGGCCTTCGGTCTTTTCCTGCCGGCTTGGCGATTCCGAGCCAGTCAGAAGTATGTCAGACCATCAATAATCCCCTGCGCACCAATCTATTACCTGTAGGAAGACGCGGTGCTATTTAATTCATTTGCTTTCTTTTTGATCTTTTTGCCATTGGCCCTGTTGGGATATTTTGTTCTATCAAAGCATTCTTTACGCCTGTCGATTATTTTTTTGCTGCTGGCTTCGATCGCATTTTATTGCTATTGGGATATTCGTTTCCTGCCGTTGCTAGCCTTGTCCGTCTGTGTCAACTTTGCGGTTGGACGCCGGATTTCACAGCTCTATGAGCGGGGCCTGCGTCGCCGTGCGAAGACGTGGCTAGTCTGCGGACTCGTTTTCAACCTTTCCCTGCTGATCTTTTTTAAATATTTTGATTTTCTTATAGAAAATATAGCGGCCCTGACCGGGGCGCCGCTGACGCCGATCGGCATCGTGTTGCCGATCGGCATATCATTCTTCACGTTTACGCAGATTGCGTATCTGGTGGATTGTCATGCCGGCAAAGTCAAAGAGTACCAACCGGAAAGTTATGGCTTGTTTGTCACGTATTTCCCTCACCTGATTGCTGGCCCCATTCTGCATCATAAAGATATGATGCCGCAATTTTCACAGCCGGAATCGCACGTGCTGCGGCGGGGGCGCATCGTCATCGGCCTGACGTTCTTCACCATCGGCCTGTTCAAGAAAGTGATCTTGGCTGACGGCGTGGCTCGCTATGTCGCACCGGTCTTCGATGCGCACCACCAGAACTTGAGCGTGCTGGAAGCCTGGGCCGGAGCTCTGGCATACACCTTCCAGTTGTATTTCGACTTTTCCGCCTATTCCGATATGGCATACGGCCTGTCCTATATGTTTGGCATCGTACTGCCCATCAATTTCAACTCGCCGTACAAGGCGGCGTCCATCATCGATTTCTGGCGACGCTGGCACATCACGCTGTCCACTTTCCTGCGCGATTATCTGTACATTCCCTTAGGGGGGAATCGCGAAGGCGCCTTCCAGCGTTATCGTAATCTGTTCCTGACCATGCTGCTCGGTGGATTGTGGCATGGCGCCAATTGGACTTTTCTCGTCTGGGGCATGCTGCACGGTATTTATCTGATTGTTAATCATGCGCTACGTCATGTTCTTGGTGGACGCAGCAATCTGCCGATACGTGTAACGGGCGGCATCGCCACTTTCCTGGCGGTCGTTTTGGCGTGGGTCTTTTTCCGTGCCAGTTCCGTGGAGGTGGCGCTGGATGTGCTACAAGCCATGGGCGGCGGCACCCTGACGCCGGCGATGCAGATGGCGATGCTGGGAACCGACAGGATTATGGCGCTGCAGACCTGCCTGTTGTGGTTGCTGGCCTGTGCGGCCATTGCCTTTTTGACGCCAAATGCCTACGACCTGTTGGGCCGGGGCATTTTGCGTGCACAGGAACAGCGCCTGTCCGGCCAGGGCGGCAATATCGCCTTGGGGGCGCTGTTGATCCTTTGTTTACTTTTGCTGGCGATTAGTGAAACGCGTGGCATTTCTGAATTTCTTTATTTTAATTTCTAAACCATATGCGTCCTTTATTTTCCATCGGCTTGGGCATGCTGGCAACGGTGCTGATACTCGAGGCCGTTTTGCAATGCCTGCCTGTCTCGTCCGGCTTGCGGCTGGAAAATAGCGACCCGCAAATTCCATTTCGCCGCTATCTGGCGCATCAGCCCTATGTGTATTCGTATGGTTGGGCGTTTAATAATGCGCGTAGCGGCGTGATCAATGCCCAAGGGTGGTCGAATTCGCGCGACTTCAAGGATGGCGCTGCCGTACTGGTGCTCGGTGACAGTTTTGTCGAGAGCCTGATGCTCGATTATCCCGATACCATGCAGGGGCAGCTGGAGCGTGCCCTTGGCGGCGGAGTGTATGCGGCTGGCAATTCCGGCAATGGCCTCGCCGACATGCTCGTCATGGCGCGCTACTATCTGCCGCGCGTGCATCCGCGTAGCGTGGTGTTATTTGTCGATGGCAGCAATCTCGCCACCTTGCTTGAGCCAGCAAAGCGTGGCCACAATCAGATTGAACCCGGTCCGGATGGCTTCCACATCGTGCATGCGCCGTATATCGAACCCAGGATCAAGCGGGTGGTGTCTTATTCGGCATTGGTGCGGTATTGTTATTACAATCTCAAGTTGCCCGATTGGTTATCGTCCACGCTGCGCGGCAAGAATCCGGCGTCGGCGGCGCCATTGCCGGTACGGGACACTGCGGCGCAGGCATTGGTACTTGATTACTATCTGACGCAGCTGCGTGCCATCGAAGGTAGTTCCAAGGTGCAGTTTCTATTTCTCGTCGATGGAGAGCGGGGCCTGTTGTACGACGCGCACAAGGGTAAGCCATCCTGGCAGGGCGACGATCGGGCATTTTTCCTCGACCGTTTGAAACAGCATGGTTATGCCGCAATCGACATGCAACCTGTGTTCGCGCGGCACTGGGAGGCGCAACGCGAGCGGATGGACTTCGCTCCCATGGATGCGCACTGGAACAAGGTGTCCCATGCGCTCGCGGCCCAGCAAATCCTGTCCCGCCTCAAACAGACAGCCCTGGCGCCGTAGCATGCGCGCCATGGCCGGCGAGTGCGTCGTGCTGCCCCGCTTGCCAGGCTATTAATGGCGGGCGCTTGCCTGTATAATGCCGCTGCGCGTGTCGCCATCGTACAATGGATAGTACAAGGTCCTCCTAAGACTTAAATGCAGGTTCGATTCCTGCTGGCGACACCATATTCCACGCAACGCGCGCCGGTGGCCTGAGTTCATGCAGGCCGCAATGCACTGGTGGTGCCGAGTTGTCGGTACAATGCGTGCTTCATTCATCCAATCGGCAGCTGTTTGGCGCACCACGCGGTGCGCGCGAGGCGGCGCCCGTACACCTTTACTCATTATGGCTGTCATTTCTCTTTCATCGGCGCAACTTGCGTTCGGTCACGTCGCGCTGCTCGATCACGCGGAATTCTCACTGGAAACCTCGGAACGGGTCGGCTTGATCGGGCGCAACGGCACGGGCAAATCCTCCTTGCTGAAGGTTATTTCGGGCAAGTTCAAGCTCGACGATGGTTTGTTGGTGATGCAACAAGGCATCAAGATCGCCTATGTGGAGCAGGAGCCGCAATTCGACCCGGAAATGTCCGTGTTTGACGCTGTCGCTTCCGGCATGGGCGAGTCGCAGGCGTGGCTGAAGGAGTACGACGCGCTGACAGGCCAGTTTGGCCAGGGCAATGACGACGAATTGATGGAGCGCATGCACGACATCCAGGTGAAACTCGATGCGGCCGATGCGTGGAGTTTGCCGAACAAGGTGGAAACCGTGCTCGACCGTTTGAACCTGACAGGCGACATGGCCATGAAAACCCTGTCGGGCGGGATGCAGAAGCGCGTCGCGCTGGCGCGCGCACTGGTCTCGGCGCCTGACGTGCTGCTGCTCGATGAGCCGACCAACCATCTCGATTTCAGCTCCATTCTGTGGCTGGAAGGCTTGCTGCGCGATTTCAAGGGTAGCGTACTGTTCATTACCCATGACCGCTCCTTCCTCGACAATGTTGCCACGCGCATCATCGAACTGGACCGCGGCCGCCTGCTGTCGTATCCGGGCAACTTCACGGCCTATCAGACCCGCAAGGCGGAGCAACTGGAAATCGAGGAAGTGGAAAACGCCAAGTTCGACAAGTTCCTGGCGCAGGAAGAAGTGTGGATACGCAAGGGCGTCAAGGCGCGCCGCGTGCGTGACGAAGGCCGCGTGCGCCGCCTGGAAGCGCTGCGCCTGACGCGCAATGCGCGCCGCGAGCAGCAGGGACAGGTCAAGCTGGACGTGTCGGCCGGCGAACGCTCGGGCAAGATCGTGGCGGACCTGGAAAACGTCTCGAAAATCTATGGCGACAAGGTCATTGTCAAGGATTTCAGTGCGACCATCTTGCGCGGCGACAAGGTTGGCCTGATCGGCGCCAACGGCGCCGGCAAGACCACCCTGCTGAAGATGATCCTCGGCGAAGAGCAGTCGGACACCGGTACCATCCGCCTGGGCACCAAGCTGCAGGTGGCGTATTTCGACCAGATGCGCACGCAGCTGAACGAAGAGGCGAACCTGATGGAAACCATCGCGCCAGGCAGCGACTGGGTCGAGATCAATGGCCAGCGCCGCCACGTGATGACCTACCTGAACGACTTCCTGTTTGCGCCGGAACGTGCCCGTTCGCCCGTCAAGTCGCTGTCCGGCGGCGAGCGCAACCGTTTGCTGCTGGCGCGCTTGTTCGCCAAGCCGGCCAACGTGCTGGTGCTCGATGAGCCGACCAATGACTTGGATATCGATACCCTGGAATTGCTGGAAGAGTTGCTGGAAGAATACACCGGCACCGTTTTCCTCGTCAGCCATGACCGTACCTTCCTCGACAACGTCGTCACGCAGGTGATCGTCGCCGAAGGCGAGGGCAAGTGGCGCGAATTCGTCGGCGGCTACACGGACTGGGAGCGCGTGCGCACCTTGCCGATCGCCACGGCGCCCGCCAGCAAGCCGGCCGTCAAGGTCGAGGCTGCCGCACCTGTTGCCAAGCAGAAAAAGCTCAGCTACAAGGAGCAGCGTGAACTGGAAGAATTGCCGAAATTGATCGCCAAGCTGGAAGACGAGCAATCCGTGCTGGCCGCGGAACTGTCGCATCCGGACTTCTACAAGAAGACGCCAGCCGAAGGCAAGCGTCTGAATGCGCGCGTGGCGGAAATCGAGAACGAGTTGCTCGAAGCGTTGGAAAAATGGGAACAGATCGAGGCGCGCAGCAACGCCTGATTGGTTTCTCGCATTCCCTGTTGTAATTTAAGTTAGGATTACTTGCCACGGCAACGGTTCTGCTTGATATAATTATATAATTATATTTTTTACATCGGGGGATGCATGTTTGTCATGAAAAACACGCAAGCCGGACCAGGGCGTCTGGCGTGCGGGCCTGTCCCCGATACGCGTCAATATGTTTGACCGCGCCGCCTTGCCTCGGGTAGCGCCATTCCTGGTCTACCTCTCCTTCATTTTTATCGCCGACATGCTGGGCCGGCTCGGCTTTGCCGCGCAGGATTTGCGCTGGCTGTATGCCGTCAAGATCGGCGCCGTGCTGGGCATGCTGCTGTACTGGCGCCGCAGCTATACGGAACTGGCCTGGACAGGACTCGGTGCGCGCGCCACAGCTGTCGCGATCGCCGCCGGACTTGTTGTTTTTTTGCTGTGGATTACGTTGAATGCGGGCTGGATGCAGATCGGCAGTGCCGACGGTTTCGATCCCCGCAATGACGGCCGCATCGACTGGACGCTGGTGGCATTGCGCATTGCCGGCGCGGCGCTGGTGGTGCCCGTGATGGAAGAGCTGTTCTGGCGCTCCTTCCTGCTGCGCTGGATCGATGCTCCTGACTTTCTGCGATTCAACCCGCGCCTGGCGAGTGCGAAGGCCCTTGTTGTCAGCGTGGTACTGTTTGGCTTCGAACACAATTTGTGGCTGGCCGGTATCGTTGCCGGCGCTGCCTACAGCCTGCTGTACATGCGCAGCCAGTCGCTGTGGTCGCCCATTCTCGCGCACGGCGTGACGAATGGCGTGTTGGGCCTCTGGATTATTTCCGGTGGACACTGGACTTACTGGTAATATTGCCAACTAACTGTTTGCTCTTTCAAAGACAATGCCCATGTTGACTTCACCGTATCATTGCCAAGCCCGCTTTGGGCAATCTGGATTACAGCGCAGCCGTTTGGCCGCGGTTCTGGCACGCATATTGCCCGCAACGCTGTTGGTGGGCGGTGGTGCGGTATGCAGTTTGCCGGCTGGTGCCGCCATCAGCGATACGATTTCACCTTTTATTGCGACATCGTACTCCTACGATAATAATTTATTCCGGCTTGGTGATAACGTACCTGGTTTCGATGGTCAGCGCTCGGACACCTCGCGCCAGGTACAGGCAGGGCTGTTGATCAAGCGCCCTATCGGCCGGCAAGTACTGACCGGTCAGTTGAAGTGGTCGCGCGTCTATTTCGATCACTTTGATCAGCTTGACTACACGGGAAAAGACTATCTGGCCGACTTGGAGTGGCATATTGCCAATCATCTTGAGGGGCATGTGGGAGGTAGTTATTCGCAGACGCTGACACCGTTCAGCGATCTGCAGAGCACGGACCGCAATTTGCGTACGATACGCCGTGAATATGTCAATGGTGGCTGGCGCTTCCATCCCAGTTGGCGAGTGCGGGGCGGCATTTCTCGCGATAAATATACTTATGACTCCAGTGCACAAAAAATTTCCGATCGGCAGGAGGATGCCGTGGAACTGGGCTTCGACTATTTGCCAGCCAGCGAAAGCCGCATCGGGATACAGTTGCGGCACCTGAAAGGGGAGTATCCGAATCGAGCCAACCTGGCTGGATTGGGCGTCGACCAGGGTTACGAGCAGGACGAGGTCAAGGCCAACGTTTATTGGCGCGTCAGCGGTATTACACAAGTGCAATTGCTCGGTGGCTGGGTGAAGCGCAAGAACAAGATATTCTCGGGGCGCGACGCCAGTGGTGCCAATGGGCGCGTCACGGTATATTGGGCCCCGCTTGGCAAGGTGCGATTTACGGGCAGTGTGTGGCATGAGTTCGCTGCTGTGGAAAATTCCCTGATTAGCAGCAGCCTGAACAATGGCGCCAGCTTGGCTGCGGCCTGGGATGTTTCGGCCAAGGTCCGCATGGACGCCCAAGTGCGGCGCGAGAAGCGCGATTTTTCTGCAGCGAGCGGACTGGTGTTGCCCATTGACGTCAAGGACACCACGAAGACGGCCAGCATAGGCTTGACGTACGCGCCGCGGCCAAATATCCAGTTGGGCGTCAGCGCTTTCCGTGACGAACGCAAAGGCGCACCCATCGTCAATACTAGCACCTACCACGCCAACGGCATTTCTTTCAATGCCAGCGCCCAGTTCTGAAGAGCATCATGACGGTTAATGATATACCCCTGATTTCGTTTTTCCAGCGCATACTCGACCCATTGATCATCATGGGCACGCTGTATCTGCTGTCCGCCTTGTCTGGCTCGCCATTTACCGGTTATTCGCTGGTATTGATGATCCTTGCGTTCTTTATTTCGTCGTCGATTTTCCAGTATATCGACCCCTATCGAACCTGGCGCAGCGGCCGCATGCTCGCCTACGCGCGCGATGTGTTCGTCAGCTGGGCGATCACGGTCCTGATCCTGGTGTTCCTCGGCTCAGCCACCGGCCTGGCTTTTCATTATGATCAGCAACTGGTGCTGGCCTGGTTCCTGCTCACGCCGTTTGTGTTGCTGCTCAGCCATCTGGCCGCGCGGCGCATGGTGGCCGATCCCGGGCGCGACAGCGAAGTGCGCTCCGTCGTCATCATCGGCGCCAATGATGCCAGCTTGAAATTTGCCGCCACCGTCGAGCGTAATCCGAACCTGTTCATGAGCGTGCGCGGCTTTTTTGACGACCGTACCGATGACCGCTGGCCGGAGACTATGCGCGAGCCCATGCTGGGCAAGATGGCCGATATCGCGCCGTATGTGCGCGAACACAATATCAAGATGATATTCATCAGCCAGCCCATTTCCGCCCAGCCGCGCATTCGCAAGATGCTCGATGAGTTGCAGGATACGACGGCGTCCGTGTACTTCTTGCCGGATATCTATATCTTCGATTTGATGCAGGCGCGTTTTGACAATGTCGGCGGCATGCCGGTGATCGCCATTCGCGAGTCGCCGTTTACCGGTTTTAACAGCATGGTCAAACGGGGCAGCGATATCGTGCTGGGCCTGCTGATCCAGATTATGCTGTTGCCGCTGATGCTGCTTATCGCCATCGCCGTCAAGATGACCTCCAAAGGGCCCGTGATTTTTCGCCAGCGCCGCTACGGCTTGTATGGCGAGGAAATCATCGTCTATAAATTCCGCTCGATGACGGTGAGCGAAGATGGCGATAAGGTTGTGCAAGCGACCAAGGACGACCAGCGCGTGACGCGCATCGGCGGTTTTTTGCGCCGCAGCTCACTCGACGAGCTGCCGCAATTTATCAATGTGTTACAGGGCCGTATGAGTATTGTCGGGCCGCGTCCGCATGCCGTGGCGCACAACGAGCAATACCGTAAATTGATCAAGGGCTATATGCTGCGTCACAAGGTCAAGCCTGGCATCACGGGATGGGCGCAGGTCAACGGTCTGCGTGGCGAGACGGAAACGTTGGACAAGATGGAGGCGCGCATCCATTTCGACCTCGACTACCTGCGTAACTGGTCACTGTGGCTCGATTTGTGGATCATCATGCGCACCGTAAAGGTGGTGTTGAAGCGCGAGAATGCCCATTGACGATGTCGGTGGTGCGCGTTCATGGAATTTAGTTTGCGCCCAGTCAATACGCGATAAAATATGCTTGGCTAGGTTGTGCTTGACACATTCAGGCGCGAACCAGATGAAAGGTGGCCCGATGATGCGATTGAACCGCGTGCGGCAGAGCTTGGTGGCAGATGTCCATCGCATCAGCGCGCCACCATCGTCCGGCCTTCCTGCTTTTTTCTTGAATCCGATTCGACGGCCCCATCCTCGCCGTCATACATGCTTTGCGGCTGCCAGCCTGGCTCCTGTGGCCAAGATTGATAGTGAGCGCAGGTGATGTCTGGAGCACATTCATCGACGAAAAGTGTATGCACTCATCGTAACTTTTCGGTAAGTCAGCAGTGGAAACAGTTGTATTAAAAGCTTTTTAATAGATTTTTAAGCAAATAGTTTCCATATTGCCTTGCATCTTGTGTATCATATTTACAATATTGATAATTATTGTGCCGACCCGCTAGTTGTCTACGGAACATGTTTTTTGGCAATTAAGCCGCATGAAGTACCACACATCTATTGCAGTTGTGTTTTCAATACTAAATCGAAGGAGTAATCTTGAACCATTTTCACAACTCTCGTTTGACTATGCGCAAACCAGCCGTCAATACCCGATTGTTGTGCGCTGCGCTGGTCCTCCTGGCCGCTGCCGGATTGTCGGCTTGCGGAGGAAAAGAAAAAAAGGCCGGCCAGGCATTGGCGAGCGTCAACGGCGAGGAAATTACAGTACTCCAGTTGAATGAGGAATTGCAGCGCGCCAACGTTCCAGCGGTGCAGCAGGATGCGGCAAGCAAGCAGTTGCTGGAGTCGTTGATCGACCGTCAGTTGCTGCAGAACGAGGCCGTCAAGGACAAGATAGACCGTGACCCCAAGGTTGTTCAGGCCGTTGAGCGGGCCAAGGCATTGATTGTTGCCCAGGCTTACATGCAAAAACGCATCGGTGTCATCGCCAAACCTGCCGCGGCGGAAGTGGAAGATTACTTCAACAAGAATCCGCAGTACTTCAGCCAGCGCAAACAGTTTGACATGCGAGAACTGATTATCGCCTCGGCCGACATGAAAGATGACTTGAAAAAGGCCATGGATGCTGCGAAAACGCTGGAAGAGGTCGCTGCATGGCTGGATGCCAACAATGTCAAATATGTCCGTACGCAATTGTCGCGCACCAGCGCTGATCTGGCGCCTGAACTGAGCAGCAAACTGGCGGGGATGCCAAAAGGCCAGTTGTTCATCATCCGTGAAGGCGATCGTACCCTGTTGATTTCCCTGGCCGATATCAAGGACACCCCGGTGACGCTGGCGCAGGCGGCGCCGCAGATCGAGCAGTTTCTTTTCAACAAGAAGAACAAGGAGGCAGCGGACGCCGAGTTGAAGCGTTTGCGCGCCAGCGCCAAGATCGAGTATCTGAACAAGACGGACAAGCCGGCAGCGGCCTCCGCCTCCGCTTCGGCCGCCGTTGCCGCGTCGGTGCCAGTGGCGCCGGCGGCGCCGGTGGCCGAGAGTAGCGACGTGAATGCGCGCGGCGTGGCTGGCCTGAAGTAAACGCGGGCAGGGATCTTTCGGATTTAACAGAAGTTTTTAAAAGGATAGAGCAAATCATGAAACGACTTGCGATGTGGGCAGCCGCCGTACTGATGGCTTGCAGTGTTGGTGTGGCTGGGGCCGCCGAAGTGTTGCTCGGCGCTGGCGATGTATTGAAAATTTCCGTGTATGGCAGTCCTGACCTGGGCTTGGAAACGCGTGTCAGCGAGGCTGGCAGCATTACCTTTCCGCTGGTAGGCAGCGTTGCCGTGGGCGGTATGTCTGTTGCCGCGGCAGAAAAGAAGCTGGGCCAGGCCCTGGAGAGCGGCGGCTTTCTGCGCAAGGCACAGGTCAATATCATCGTTACTGCCTTGCAGAGTCAGCAAGTATCCGTACTGGGCCAGGTGAACCGTCCTGGACGGTATCCGATTGAAGGCAAGCGCAGCTTGCTCGACATCCTGGCCATGGCTGGTGGTCAAGGCGCGGACGGGGGCGATGTGGTCAGCCTGATTCGCAAGCGCAACGGTACCACGACCAAGGAAACCATCGACATCGTCGACATGATGCGCAGCGCCGATCTGGCCCGCGACTTTGACCTGAGCGGCAACGATGTGCTGTACGTCGAACGCGCACCGCGGTTTTACATTTACGGCGAAGTACAGCGTCCTGGGGCATTTCGCCTGGAACGCTCGATGACGGTGCTGCAGGCCCTGTCTGTTGGCGGTGGTTTGACGCAGCGCGGTACCGAACGTGGCGTGCGCATCAAGCGCCGCGATGCGGCAGGTGTCATGCAAATACTCGACGCCAAGCATGACGACATCATTCAGGTGGATGACGTCGTGTATGTCAAAGAAAGTTTGTTCTAAGCTGAGTAGTTCCGGCGCTATGACCAGGCTGGCTTTGTTTATTAATATGAGAGTTGACCATGAATTTCCACCAGTTTCTGCTCGTCTTGCTTGCCCGCAAACGGATTTTACTATTCACTTTGCTCATCACGGTCGGGGCGACGATGGTGGTGAGCCTGCTGTTGCCCAAGACGTATAAAGGCACGGCATCCCTCCTGATCAACTACAAGGGCGTCGATCCCGTCACGGGCCTGGCATTGCCGATGCAGTTGTTGCCAGGCTATATGGCAACGCAAATCGATATCATCAGCAGCAAAAATGTGGCGCTGAAGGTCGTTGATAATTTGAAGCTGGCGGATAGCGCGGCTGTCGTTGCGCAGTTCAACGAAGCCACGGGAGGCAAGGGGACCGTGCGCGACTGGCTGGCGGACCTGTTGCTGGCCAAACTGGAAATCGTGCCGTCGCGCGAAAGCAGCGTGGTCGATATCAGTTTCAAGGGCAATGATCCGCAGTTTGTCGCGGCGATTGCAAATGCTTTTGCCGAGGAGTACCAGCGTACCAGCATCCAGTTGAAAGTCGATCCTTTGAAAAAGGTCGCCGTATATTTCAATGACCAAACGAAATTGTTGCGCGACAACCTTGAGGTGGCGCAAAGCCGTTTGTCGAAGTACCAGCAAGAGCACGGCATCGTCAGCGTCGACAACCGTCTGGACGTCGAGTCGAACCGCTTGAATGACCTGTCGGCGCAGCTGGTAGCGGCGCAAGGTCAGGCGATGGAGGCTTCTTCGCGCCAGCGTATGGCCGAAGGCAATGCCGGCTCCGAGTCGCCGGACGTGGCGTCGAATCCATTGGTGCAGAATCTGAAGCTAAGCCTGGCAACGGCCGAATCGAAGCTGGCCGAGATGGCGCAGCGCCTGGGGCGCAACCATCCGCAATATGAAAGCCTGAACGCCGAAGTCGAGCGCATGCGCCGGGAATTGGCGGACGGCACGCGCGTGACGTCGAGTTCGGTGAGCAAGAATGCCGGTATCCTGCAACAGCGTGAAGGCGCCGTGCGCGCGGCGCTGGCGGCGCAAAAGGACAAGGTTCTGGAATTGAACCGCACCCGCGACGAAATGGGCGTACTGCAAAAGGATGTGGAGAGCGCGCAGCGCGCCTTCGATATCGCCTCGCAACGCTTCTCGCAAACGCGTATCGAGGGACAATCGGAGCAATCGGATATCTCCCTGCTCAATCCTGCCGTGGCGCCGATCAAGCCAGCCGGCCCGAAAGTGATGTTGAACACGCTGTTGGCCCTGTTTCTGGGCGGCTTGCTGGGCGTGGGTTTTTCCTTGCTTGCCGAGATGCTGGACCGTCGCGTACGTTCAGAAACCGATTTGAGCGATTTGTTGCAGTTGCCTGTACTCGGCTCGATCGACTGGAGTGCGCCAACGCGCCCGCGCTTGAACCGCTTCAAATCGTTGTTGCCCCGCAGCTTGCGTCTTAATTAAGTATTGGAAATAATATGAATCCAGCATTGCAACCGCTAATTTCCGCGGCGCCGCGGACCGCCGATTCCAGCATCGGCGGGCTTTTGCTCGCATCCGGCAAGATTACGCCGGAAAGTGCCGAACGTGTCCTGCGCATGCAAAAGGAACTGGGTATCCGTTTCGGCGAAGCTGCCCAGCGCCTGGGTCTGGTGACGGAGGCGGATATCCAGCAAGTCCTGGCGCGCCAGTTTGACTATCCCTATCTGCAGCAGGGGGAGGGCAAGTATTCCGACAAGCTGATCGCCGCTTATCAGCCGTTCAGCCCGCAGGTGGAAACGCTGCGCGCCATCCGCAGCCAGCTGATGCTGCGCTGGATGGCGCTGGGCCGCAAGTCGCTGGTGGTTGTGGGCGTCAACGATGGTGACGGCACCAGCCTGTTCGCGGCCAATCTGGCCGTCGTGTTTTCCCAGCTGGGCGAACAGACTTTGCTGGTCGATGCGAATCTGCGCAACCCCAGCCAGCATGAGATCTTCGGCCTTGCCGGGCGCCAGGGCCTGTCGGATATCCTGGCCGGACGTGCCGAGCGCGATGTGATCACGCGCATCGAATCGTTCGTTGACCTGTCCGTGCTGGGCGCCGGCACCCTGCCGCCGAATCCCCAGGAGCTGTTGAGCCGCCCCGCGTTCTCTGCCCTGCGCACGGAACTTGAGTCGTCGTATGACGTGGTGCTGTACGACTCGGCTGCATTTTCGCTGGGATCCGATGCGCTGGCCCTGGCGGCACGCACGGGCGGCGTCCTGCTGGTGGCGCGCAAGAACCACACGCCTGTCGGCGACATCAACGCCATGACCGAGCAGATGCTGCACAGCGGTGCGCAGGTGGTCGGCTCGGTACTGGTCGATTTCTGATGAATACCAGCACTCGGCTGAACCTGGCGTCTGCCCTGCCTCGGCGCGACCAGTTGCTGGAATGGCTGCCTATCGTCATTGGTTTCGCGGTGCTGTATATCCCGTCATTTTATACCTTGTTTACTGGTATCTGGATGACCGAAGAGCAGGCGCACGGCCCCATTATCCTGGTACTCTCGGTCTGGCTCATATGGCGCCAGCGCGAGCAGATATTGGCGGCTGCCGAGCATGACCGTGCGCCGGTAGCTGGCTGGCTGATTTTTGTCGCCGCGCTGCTGGTTTATATTGCCGGTCGCTCGCAGCAGATTCTTGCCTTCGAGATTGGCTCATTCGTCATGCTCACGGCCGCCATCCTGGTGCTCAAGCTGGGAGTGGGCGCGCTACGCGCCGCCTGGTTCCCGTTCTTTTTCATGTTGTTCATGATCCCGCTACCTAGTTCGGTCGTCAGTACCCTGACGTTGCCGATGAAGATGGCCGTTTCGTATGTGTGCGAGCATATTCTGTTTTGGGCCGGCTATCCGATAGCGCGTACGGGTGTGATCCTGCAAATCGGCCAGTATCAGCTTTTGGTTGCCGATGCTTGCGCAGGCTTGCAAACCTTGCTCACGCTCGAAGCCCTGGGGCTGTTCTACCTGAACCTGGTGCGTCACACCTCGGCTATCCGCAATATCGGCCTGGCGATCCTGATTATCCCTATTTCCTTTACGGCCAATGTGATGCGCGTCGTCGCATTGACGTTGATTACTTATTATTTTGGCGATGCGGCAGGGCAGGGTTTCCTGCATGGTTTCGCGGGCATGGTGCTGTTCGTGAGCGCCCTGGTGCTGATATTGAGCCTTGATTCTTTACTGCAATGGTTAGCGCGGCTGTGGCACGCCCGAAAGGTGGCATCATGAAGAAGAGTTCGATGATTGGTTTGACCATGGGCGGGCTGATGCTGGTCGCCGCCTTATGCACCAAGGCCGTCACGCCGACATTGCGTCTGTCCGATACTCGCCCGAAAATCGTCCTCAGCACGGCGATTCCAACGAAGTTTGGCGATTGGCAGGAAGATGCAAGTCAGGTTGCCGCAGTCGTCAATCCCACCACCGTAGCAGAACTCAATAAAATCTACGCTGAAACGTTGTCGCGCACTTATGTTAATCGGCAAGGCAATCGCATCATGTTGTCAATTGCCTATGGCACCGACCAACGCGATAACTTGTCCGTACATTTTCCAGAAGGTTGTTATGGCGGCCAGGGCTTTGCGGTCGCTCAAACCAGCCAGGTGGACTTGCCGACGGTCGGCGGGAGCATTGCGACGTCGCGGACAGTGGCGACGCTCAATTCCCGTGTCGAACCCATTACATATTGGGTTGTCGTTGGCGACAAGGCAGTACCGAGTTCGTGGGAAGTCAAGAAAGTCAAACTGGCTTATGCATTGCAGGGCATGATTCCGGATGCGACCTTGATGCGTGTGTCGAGTATCGGTGAGGATGTCGAACAAGGTTATCAACTGCAGCAAGCATTTATAGATCAGTTGTTGCAATCCATGCCCCCGGACTTGCGCAGGCATTTTTCGGGTACCTCGCACTGAGGTACGCACGGCATAGACGTTGTGGGCGATTGGCTGGCATAGGCGGCCGCTACAGCGGACAGCACTTCCAGCGTTTTACATTATTGAGTCCAGCGTTCGCGCTGTGCATGGAATACATATGAGTTTTTCTTTCCAGAAGCTGGGTTTGAAGGCAGGGGCTGCGCAGGATGCGCAGTCCAAGCGTCGCAAGGCCAGGCAAGGTATGCCTGTCTTTACTGCTTTTCTGTTGGCACTGGCTGGGCTGGCGACGGCACTGCTGCTTGGCATGGTCATTGCTCTGGGTGCGATTCAGCTCACCATCATGTTGGCTGGCTTGCTAATTTTTATCCCCATCCTGCTGTTTGTCGACACTAAAAAACTGTTGCCACTGTTGTTTATCGTTGTGTTTTTTATCTCTGGCACGGCACAATATTTTTTCAATCTGCGTCTGGCGACCTGGATGGCCAGCGGCTTGGCTGCGCTTTTCTTCGCACGGACGATCCTGGAAAAAACGCTGGCCAATCACTTGCTCAAGGATCAGTTCGGTGACAGCTTTGCTGGCGCCACGCGTATCGTTGTCGCCGCGTGGGTTTATCTGGCGTTTTTTGCGTTCAGTATTTTTATGGGGCATGCGTCAACCGTTCAGTTGATTTCCGTCCTACGTTTTTGCTTGCCCATGTTTGGCGTTCTTTTTGCCCTGTACTGGTTTCAATGGTCTGATCGGCGTTTGCTTGTACTGTGGGGCGGGATCGTGGTGATCGCGGTGGCGCAGTTGCCCTTAGCGCTATACCAGCATTTTTTTAATATAGCTACCATGGGCTGGGATAGTGTAGTCGGTTCTTTCGGCGGCAACATGAGCCCGGTTCTGGTGCTGTTTACCGTTGTCGCAATGCTCTATATGCTGGCTCGTTGGGTACAAGGCATCACGCCGGTTTCGCATGTGGTTGGCATGTTCATCATAGGCCTGGCTATTATTCTGCTGGGCGAAGTGAAGGCTGTCTTTATTTGGCTGCCCCTTGGCGTATTCTGGGTGGTGCGGCGGAAAGTTCTGAAAAATATCCTGGTTTTCGTGATGTTCGTGGCCTTGATGTGCAGTATTAGCTCCGGCATCTTCATGGTTTATCACTCCTTGTACTGGGGAAGTCATACGAAAACTGACACGATGGAAGAAAAGGTCAACAGTGTCGGTGGCTATGTGGTCGATCCCAATGGCATCAACTATGTCACGGGGGAAATCAGCCGCGGTGCCTCGTTGGCGCTGTGGTACCACGACCCGGTTCCAAGTATCCAGGAACGCTTGATAGGCTACGGTCCCAGCGCAAGCTCAACGAGCCAGAACATCGGGCGTGGCTATGTCGCGGCACGTTATCGTAATTTGCAGATCGGTACTACGGGCTTGGCGAACCTGCTTTGGGATGTGGGAATCCTCGGCACTTTGGCCTATCTTGCCATTTTTGTGCTGGGCATACTGCAGGGCGCACGTTATGTGTCGCGCAGCAAAGCCGGTCCCGAGCGCCTGGCGATGGCCGATACCAGTACCATCACCTTGATATTGCTTGTCAGTACGCTGGTCTACAATCGGACCATGATCGATGAACCCTCGATTCAGTTGCTGTGCTATTTTTCGCTAGGCTGTATCGTCCAGTTTTCTCGGTATGGCAAGCCTGTCGCTGAATCGGCGAAGCCGCCTCCCCAGACCATGCCGGGTCGGACCCCGCGCGGAGTTCTGGCATAGTCATGACGGTATCGAGCAAGGCATTTCATAACCTGGTCAAGAATAGCTCAATGATGTTCCTGCTGAATGTGGCTGGGGCCGGAGTGAGCGTTATTACCATTCCAGTCATGCTTGCCATTGCGGGTGTGGAGTCATATGGTCATTTGGTACTGGTGCAATCGATCGCCCTGACAGTATTTACCGTCTGCGGCTTTCAGTACTGGCAGGGCATGCTGGTTGCCATGCCGGGGCACAAAATTGATGCTGCCACCCTGCGTACTGCCGTCTTAAGAAGCCTACGCTATGAAATGCTCGCTATGGCTGCTGTGATACTGGTGGTGGGGGGGCTGATCATGTTTTCCTTGCCTCAATTAAAAGAGTTTTCCAGTGTAAATTTATTATTGCTGTCCCTGGCTGCGGTGTTCCCAGTGATCGGTACACATAACGCGTACTTCCGCTTGGTCAACCAATACAATGTGTTGATGTATGCGGGATTCCTGGCCAATTTGCTCAAACTGCTTGTATTGTTCGTGGTATCTCGCTATCAGCCTACGCTGTCGAGCATGGTGCTGGCCTATACGCTGCCGGAGGTCATTCGGTGTGTGGTGCTGTTTGTGTTGATTTTTCGCAATCGCAGCGGTATTGAAGGCAGCTTGCCCGCAACTGATTTGCGCCTGGCACGCCTGGTCGAGGCGGGAAAGTGGGGGACCTTGCAGGCAATCTGTGACTTACCAGTGGCGCAGCTCGATCGTATCATCATTGGATTGACGCTGCCGGGTTACAACCTCGGTGTCTTTAGTATCCTGAAGCGTATCTATTCACTGGTAAATATGGCCACGGCACCGTTTTATTCGACATCGATTCCCGAGTTTGCCGCCTGTGCCAATGCTGGCGATCTGAAAGGGGCATTTGCACTGTGGATCAAGACCATGAAGATGCTGTTTGTCGTTACGGCCACTGCTGGTGCCATCTGTTACGCGAGTAAATTCATTTGGATGCCGTTGGTGTTTCCAGTGTTGCAAGATTATGTGGCAGAGTTCGCTGTGGTCCTCCTTACGGCTGTCATGGCTGGCACTTTCGTGACAACACATTCGTTTTATTGGGCGTTGGGAAAGTTGCGTCAATCAACGATCATCTCGGTAGGGACCAACCTGCTGTATTTGCTGGAGTTGTCGATATTGACGATGTATTTTGGCCTGCTTGGTGCGGTACTTTCCTTTTTGATTCACGTCACATTCGTCGCAGCGATCAAAATTATTCTGTTGCGAAAAATTGCTCTGAGAAATCAATGATTCCTAAAGTTATACATTACTGCTGGTTTGGCCGGGGTGAGATGAGCGTACTGCATCGCCGCTGTGTTGAGTCATGGAAGAAATATTGTCCTGAGTACGAGCTGAAATTATGGAATGAGGATAATGCCGATATCGACAATGATTATTGTCGAGAAGCTATTATTCAAAAAAAATGGGCTTTTGTTGCCGATTGGGTACGTTTTGACGTGCTGTCCCAATACGGCGGTATCTACCTCGATACGGATCTGGAGCTGATTGCCTCGCTCGATCTCTTGCTGGACTTGCACGGATGTCTGATGGCCCGCGAAACCAGCAAGGATGTGGGCGCTGGCTATGGCACGGGCTTTCTTGCATGCGAGGCCGGCAATCCTGTGATGCTGACTGCCCGCGAGCTGATTTTGGGGGAGTTGATCAAGCAACGGCTCTTTGCCACTTCACCGGTGGTGCTAAAAAAAGCGGTAGAGCTTGATCTCGGCGGGAATAGCACGCAACTGGACCCGGTTACCTTTTATCCGTTTAATCCTTACGATCGCAGCAACTCGCAGAATGCGATGCAATTGATGTACAGCGACATTACCGCACAGACTATCGGGATCCATCACTATGGTCTGAAGGCATCGTGGGTGGACAGTCGCGTAAAGAGACGGATCTTCAAGATAGTCAAACGCATGGCGCTGCAGCGTCGTTGGGATATTTCTTTTAGTCCATTTGACCACGTCAACCGTATTGTTAATGCAGCGTAACGACACTGGGCCGTAATTCTATATTTGTTCTGAAAGCAATAATGGACGTTGTAAGTTTTTTGCCTGCCGTGGCGAGTTTGCTGCTGGCATTACTTTGTTGTGCTCTCATCGTTAGAAGATGGGGAGCAC
The DNA here is from genome assembly GCF_059421435.1 of Janthinobacterium sp. GW821-FHT03A03. Lineage (NCBI taxonomy): Bacteria > Pseudomonadati > Pseudomonadota > Betaproteobacteria > Burkholderiales > Oxalobacteraceae > Janthinobacterium > Janthinobacterium sp. GW821-FHT03A03. The sequence continues at coordinate 152,846 of NZ_JBWKUZ010000008.1, forward strand.
CGCCTCTTGCCGGACGTTATGGGGCGATCGATGGCTTGCGTGGTTACCTGGCTTTTTTTGTGTTCCTGCACCATGGTTGTATCTGGTACTTTTATTTGCGCTACGGCGCATGGAACGTACCGCCATCGCCGCTCTATACGAATTTTGGGCATGCCAGCGTCGCCATGTTTTTCATGATTACCGGTTTCCTGTTTTATGCAAAATTACTGGCTGCGCGTAGCCGGGGAGTAGACTGGGGAAAACTGTATATTTCCCGTATTTTTCGTCTGACACCGCTGTATCTGTTCGCCATGGTGCTCCTGTTTATAACCGTCGCCTGTCTTTCTGGTTTTCGCATTCAGGAAACATTGCCCAAGTTACTGACTCATACCGCACAATGGTTGATGTTTACCGCCGTCGAAGCACCAGATCTGAACGGCATCAAAAATACAACCCATATTATGGCGGGCGTCACCTGGTCGCTGCCTTACGAATGGCTGTTTTACCTTCTGTTGCCATTGTTGGCCTTGCCCCTGCGCATCACGCCGCCGTGGCCGTATCTGCTGGCCAGTGCCGTGGTATTTGTAAGCGTGCTGACCGCCGCGATCATATTACGCGCCCCCGTTCACCACTTTTTGGCGTTCCTGGCTGGCATGATTGCAGCCGTGTTAGTCCTGTCGCCTGCCTTTTGCCGATTTTGTCAAAGCCGGCTGGCCAGCATTTTTACCCTTGCCTGTATCGCCACCGCTTGCCTGGCATTTCCTTCCGCGCATGAGATCGGGTCACTGCTGCTGCTGTCCATCGCCTTTGCCATGATTGCCGGCGGGACGAGCATATTTGGCATTCTGCATACTGCCGTATCGCGCACTTTTGGTGAATTCGCATATAGCATTTACTTGTTGCATGGTTTATTGCTGTTCGTGACGTTTCATTTTGTGATCGGTCGCGAGCGCGCAATGACCTTTTCTCCCTTTTTGCACTGGTCCGTCATCTTATTGCTGACCCCGCTGCTGGTATGCATATGTTTCATGACATTCAAACTCATCGAGCAGCCGGGTATGCGGCACGTCAATGCTGCAGCCGCGTATTTTCGCCGGGTATCCAGCCAAGCCAAATCGAGTGCCTGAACTCGCCTACAGGCCGAGGCGTGGCTGATGTTCGCTGCTCATTGAGCCGCGCTTAGATGGTCTTGGGCGGCAGCGGGCCGATGGCAGGCAGCATGCTGCCCCGGCCGCCTACTTTATCGTCGCCAGGTATCCTTGTTCGCCTAGGCTGGAAGGCCGGCGGCTTGAGAGGCGAATTTTTTAACCTTCGTTAGTCGGGTTAGTTCATGCAAAGAATTCCTTCGAATACATCAATTTGGCTCAATGTGATGCGTGCATTGGCAGCCCAGGCTGTTGTCATAGGGCATGCCAATTACCTGTTTTTTGACCATGCGGCAGGTACCGGTGGTGCGCTTGCATGGTTGGTGAGCGCGTTCAGCTCCGGGGCCCACAAAGCGGTCATCATGTTTTTTGTCATGAGCGGATTCTTGATCGGCGGGCCGGTCATTGATGCAATGCGATCGCGGCGCTTCGACTCGTTCAAGTATTTCATCGACAGATTGACCCGATTATGGATAGTTATCCTTCCCGCCTTGTTCATGACCGCCTTGCTCGATGCACTGGCTTTTAACTACGGAGGCGGGGAAGCTTTACTTGCCAGTCGCGTCCCTTTTTTCCCTGAGTGGTGGAGCAGCCTGGAGCCAGATTCTGTCAAGACATTTGTATTGAATGCATTTTTTATGCAAATGATTATTGGTTTTCAATATGGGACGAATCTTTCGCTGTGGAGCATTTCCAACGAGTTCTGGTATTACCTCTTATTGCCGGCTGCCTTGGGCGTATTTTTCTTCAGGAAAAATGCAAGAATTGGATGTCTGATCTTGAGTATTTTTATCGTTTTTCTTTTTGTTTATTCGGAAAAGCCGAATGATGAGGGACGGTCGTTGTATTATTTCATGATGTTTTTGATTTGGATGATGGGTGCGGCTGCTTATTGCCTTTACGAGAATGTATGGCGGCATTATTTTTCGGTTTTTTTTCTTGTGGCCGGGTTTTGTTTTTTTATTTTGTTTAAGCGTATTTATCCTGATGCCATCGGTTATGATTTCGCGCTTGCTTTTTTTACGGTATTTCTTGTGATGATTTCGAAGGATATTCCTGCTGGTTATCTGAAAAGACTGTCAGATTTTTTTTCGGGATACAGTTTTTCGTTGTATGCACTGCATCTGCCATTGACTTTTTTTCTCATGAGTTTTGATCCTCAGCTGGCCGCGCCACAGCCTGTACGCTACGATACGGTTCTGCGCTTCATGTTGTATCTGCTGGCGATTAATGGCGCATCGATTTTCTTATGGGCACTAACCGAGCGGCATACGGCGGCTGTGAGGCGGTTTGTGTTTGCAAAACTGATCAGCCCGCGCGTTGCTTGAGATAGCCTAAGTGTTCTTGTTGTATTGTTCTCATCGTGTGTTTTTTTTATTGCTTTAAAGTATGTTTCGGTTGGTCGCCATGGAATATGTGGCGAAATATATAAATATTTTCAATAAATCATCAGTTTCCATTTGTGGTATTTAATTTTTCTTAAAATATTACATCTGGCATGATTTGTTAAATAATGTTTTATTTATGGCCATTGACGTATCGGTGTTTTTTATTTTATCTTCCTGCTTAAGACTGTTTGTTGGCTTGGGACAACGCCATTATCTTATATACGGTGTATAGTTGGGTGATTAAGACGCAGGTGAAATAGCGGTTAGGTGCTAATGCATGATGATTATGTAGTTTGTATTTTTATGCGGCGTCCTGGCAGGCTCGATGAGGTGATGTCGCTTCCTGTAGCATCCGATTGTTTTTTGTAGGAGCCAATAATGGTTAATAATAAGTCACTTTTTTCTGTTGCTCTGGGGCTGGCGATGAGTATGCTGGCTGGATCCAGTCAGGCTGATTGGGCCGAGTCGAAAGAGGTATTCATTGTCCGGCCGGCCCCGGTCGACCGGCAGGCGCAGGCGCAAAACCCGCCTGCCTTTTCGTGGGCACAATACCCGGGCAGCGTGGCGCCGCCGTCCTATGTTGTTGAGGTTCAAAAGAGTGGTGTCGTGTTTGCCACTTACACGAGTAAGCGCACCTTTTATCTGCCGACAACGGCATTCAGCGCGGGCCAGTACAGTTGGCGCGTGCGTCCCAGTACCAGTACCGATTGGTCGACGCCGCGTACCTTTACGATTGATAGTGCGTCACAAACGTTTGAAGTACCCGACAACGAGTCAATCAAGAGCAAAATTCTGGCCCATCCTCGTCCTCGCCAGCAACGCGCGGATTTTCTGCCCTTGAGTGCCTGGACTCCGGCCATCCGCACGGCGCGCGGTGCTGCCCTGACTCGTCTTACGGCCCAGGTTACCAGTCTCATGCCGGGTGGAGCCTACCCGCTGGCCGCGCCATCGGATTCGCTTTGGCCATTGACGTCAAGTACGCCGTCGGCAGCGCGCACGGCGTATGTCACCCAGATTTCTCAAGCCATAGGCAGTGCAACCAATCAAATGTTGGGCGCGACACTACTGTACCGGCTTACAGGTGAGAACAGGTATCTGCAGGAAGCACTGACACGTGGCAACCAGTTGGCAGCACTTGATCCTGAGGGCATGACCAGCTATGTCAATCATGATATGGCGACACGCAGCATCATGTTGACGTTGGCTAAGTGCTCGGACTTGCTGTCGGTCGAGTTGAGCAAGGATCCGCAGCGCAAAGCACTCTGGATGGCGGCCATTAGTGCGCGGGTCACTCCCATGTATGCTGATCTCATCAAAGACAATTACAGGTTAGATCAAACCCCCTTTGATGCTCACGGCGTGATAGCGCTCGGCTATCTGGCGGTGATTTCCACGCTCACGATGGGTGATATCCCTGCCGCTGCTACCTGGTTTGATTTTTCTTTCCGCTCCTATGTCAATGCGGTGTATGTCTGGAGCGGTCCCGAAGGCGGCTACGCCAACGGTACCTCCTATGCGATGTTTAATACGGAGTATGCCCTGCAGTTATGGCAGCCGATGGCTGAAGCGACTGGCGTGAATATCTTCACCAAGCCGTGGAGCAATGGCTTTGCGCGTTATTTGATGCACTTCCTGCCGCCAGGTGCGCCAGGACAGGTATTTGGCGATCAGCATGAGGGGGATATCTATAATTTTGTGTTGAAAGGCTTTTCATCGCGCTTCAAGACGCCTCAGGCAGCCTGGTATGTCAAGAATATCGTTGGCGACGAGGCTGATCTGACTTTGTTTCAGGCGCCTTATCCTCTGCCTGTTGAAACGGTAACCGAGACACCCGTGCCGCCCCCCAATGCCGCCTTGTATCCGACTATCGGTTGGGTCGCCATGCATAGTAATTTGGCGGATCGTGCCCGTACCTCCGTCTATTTCAAATCCAGTCCCTATGGTTCGTATAATCATGGTCATGGCGATCAGAACGCACTGGTGATCGATAGTGGCGGGCGCCGTTTGTTGATTGAGTCCGGTTATGAGGATTATTACTATTCGCCACTGGTAATGTCGTGGTACCGCCAGACTAAATCGCATAATGCCATCACGTTCAATAATGGCGTAGGTCAGTTAATCAACGATAACTCCAATAACCTGAGCCGGAATGGCAAGATCACGGCATTTTCTACGACTCCGACCTTGGATTATGCGGCCGGTGACGCGACACCCGCTTACGGTGGCGCGTTGACTTCGGCAGTGCGCAAGGTATGGTACTTGCGCGGTCAGGATGCGGTGGTGGTGGTGGACCGGCTCTCGGCGCCCACCGCCCTGTCCTTCGAATGGAATCTGCATGCGGCTGGACCGATCGCCACGGAGAGTGCAACCGCCGTGAAGATTACCAAAGTAGATCGCACCCTTTGCATTACTTCCTTGGGCGGCGAGGCCAATAGCTACCAACCGCGCTCGGGGCCGCCGCCGGCCCCGGGTAAAACCGAGGATCATGGTGCATTTGTGAAAACGAGTGTTGCGCAGACTGGCGAATTCATTGTTTTGCTCGATGTCGGCTGCAAGCGTCCGAAGACTACTCTAACCACCACTAGCACTGGCAAACAGTTGATGGTCGGAGCTCAGGCGATCTTTATTCCGAACTGACCGATCCAGCTTGTGCCCCAGAGATCCATGATCAGTTGAAAAAAACCTGCTGCGGCAGGTTTTTTTATGTGCGGATGAGGAGCGGTAGTGCGAACGCAGGGGGCAGAGGGAGTGATTTTTATGTCAATGAAGCTATTTTTTTGTTAATTATTTACCTTGGCGCGGGTATGATATGCCTGTTCTTTGAGATCGATGGCCGCGTCGCTGCCATCGATCTTTTTTCAGCGTCTTTCATTGACGGGCTTATCGAGGATGTTTGCCTTGAAATCACACAACGTATTTCGATTATTGCAACTTGTACCTGAACCCTTGCCCACCTTCCGTGTCGACGTGGCTGCGCTGTTCGGCAAGTACCTGCCGCAACATGGCGTGATATGTGACATCGTTGGCAGGGCAGGCAAGGGGGAACTGGTGGATGGTGCTTACAGGACACAGGCGCGTCCCGCCGAGTATTCCAGTCGCCTGCGTCAGGAATGGGCATTTTTCAAGCTGTGCCTGGGCCGCGTACTGGCGGCCAGTAAAGAGCAGTGTGACCTGATCCAGGTGCGAGATATGGTCTCCATCGGTCTGCTGACGATGCTTGTCGCACGCTGCAAGGGTATTCGGTTTACCTATTGGGTATCATTTCTGATGAGTGAAGGGCGTATCGCGCGTGCCCGATCAGCAATTGCCGCCGGTGGCGGCAAGCGCTACTACCTCGTGTTGCTGAAGGGGCTGGTTGAGCGCTTTCTGTTGTACAAGGTCGTGCTGAAAAGGGCGGATCATGTTTTTGTGCAAAGTGAAGCGATGAAGCAATTGATGGTGGAACGTGGTATTGCGATAGATAAAATAACCGCCGTGCCGATGGGGGTAGACGTGGAAGTGCTGCATGCCGCCGCAATTGCGCCACGCCGCCTGGCCGGATGGGAAGGTGTTCCCGTGCTCGCTTATCTCGGCACGCTGGATAGCTCGCGTGAGCTGACGATGTTGCTGGATGCCTTGTTGCTCCTGCGTACTCATCAACCCGCGGCGCGCTTGCTGTTCATCGGCGATTCGCCGACGGCGTCCGATGTGCCCGCCTTGATTGCCCATGCGGCGCGTCTGGGCATTGCTGACGCGGTGCATGTGACGGGCTGGCTGCCGTCGCTGCAGGCCTTGGCTCTGCTTTGTGGCGCCGATGTGGCGCTTTCCTATGTTCCGCGCGGTGCGCTGTTCGATTACAGTTCCCCGACCAAGCTCCTCGAATACCTGGCGCTGGGCATGCCTTGCGTGGGCAATGATAGTCCCGACCAGGAAAATGTGTTGCGCGCCAGCGGTGCTGGCCGGCTGTCCGCCAGTACCGCCGAGGCGATGGCCGAGCAGATCGGCATCATTCTTGCCGACCTGCCCGCCGCCCGCTTGCTTGCCGCCACTGGTCCGGCCTTTATTGACGAACAGCGCAGCTATCGCGTTCTGGCCAGGCGGCTCGCCTCCGTTTACCGGGAGAGAATTGTTTAAAAACCATAATATTGTAACAATCCTGTGCACTGCAGCAAAACGGTGGACGATGTCGCTATGCTATGTGATAATGTTTTTTTGAAAATGTTTTCTGATGATTCAAATAATCCTTTCCCAAGCTGGCGGCTACCAGGACGTTGTCGCCTATCTTCAGCAGCAGGGTGCCCGCGTCAGCAACATGGGGCCGGAGCGTGGCCGTGGTTCGTCGTTTCGCGGAAAACTGTCCATCCTGTCAGCCATGGCGTCGCCCAAACTGTGGGGCGTGCGCAAGCTGTGGGGCAGCGACGATATCGTGCTGCTGATCGGTTGGCAGGCGCTACCCATTCTGGCGATGATACGTTGCGGCCTGGTGACGCGCCCGCGCAAGCTGCTGGTGATGGCGTGTTTCGTTCATTCGCTGCGGGCGCGCCGCTGTCTCAACCTGCTCTGGCGCGCGCTGCGCTTTCCCGGGATGGGTTTTGTCGCCTTCTCGAAAGGGGAGCGCGATAATTTGATCGAGGCCGTCGGCATGGCGCCGCAAGATGTGCATTTTCACCTGTGGCGGCAGGAGCTCTATGGTTTTGGTGGCGCCGCGGCAGCGGTCGAGGGCGACTATGTGTTCGCCGGTGGATATTCCAACCGCGACTATGACCTGCTGTTGCAGGCCATGGCGGGCGTCGGTGCCCCGCTGGTGGTCGTGGCAGCGGAACGCAACCACGTCGCTGTGCCGGCGCAGTCGCGCGTGACCCTGCACCTGGATTTGCCGGAGGCGCAGTTCGAGAGTCTGCTGGCCGCCAGCCGCGTAGTTGCCATGCCCTTGAAAAGCCAGGGCGAGGCGTGCGGGCAAAGCGTGCTGTTGCGGGTGTTGCGCAACCGCAAGCCGCTGGTGGCGACGCGCCACGAGGCGATCGAGGCCTATCTGGGCAGCGATTATCCGGGCTTCGTCCCGCATGATGATGTCGAAGCCATGCGCGCAACCCTCGAGCGTGCCGTCGAGGATGTTGCATTTCGGAAAGCATTGAGCGATGCGATCGCGCAGGCGGAGTCCCGCCTGGCCCGGGTCGGCAGTCCAGGTGAAGAAATCCATCGTTTCCTGCTACTTTGATGCCTTTCACCCCACTCCTATCGGAAGTCCCGTTGCGGGAGCCATTGTGACTATGTCTTCAATCAAGAACGAACTGCGTTTCGGCATGCGAGCCATGCTGCGCGATAATTTTTTGTTGCAACGCGCGATGGGCCGCCTCGCCGCGCATGAACGCATGAGTGTGGATGAACTGGCGCACTATTCGCGCTTGCGCCTGCATGCGAGCATGCGGCACGCAATGCGTACGCTGCCCCATTACGCGGCCATGCCAGGCGGTTTTACGCCGGCCCAGGCGGCACAGGTATTGCACGAGCATTTTCCCGTGATCGACAAGGCGACCCTGCTTGCGCACCGTGCCGCGCTGTATCCGCATCAGGGCCGCAAACGGCCGTGGCAGGCAGCCGGGCAGACCAGTGGCACGACAGGCACACCGTTGACGATTTTTCGCAGCATGCAGTCGGTATTGATGGAAAACGCCTTCATCCAGCGCCACTGGAGCTGGTCCGGCTACACGCCCCGGTTGACGCGCGCCACGCTGCGTGGCGACATGGTGACCGGGATCAACCAGACCAGACCGCCATTCTGGTTCTGGAACCGCTATAACCGCCAGTTGCTGCTGTCGTCGCGGCACCTGACCGAGGCGCATGCCGATGCGATCATCGACCGCCTGGAGCAGGCGGCGCCGGCCATGTTGCAAGCCTATCCGTCGACGGCCTACACGCTGGCCGGCTTCTTGCAGCGGCGCGGGCGGCGGCTATCCATTCCTTATGTGTTTACGGCGTCGGAACCGCTGTATCCGCATCAGCGCGCATTGATAGCCGAGCGCCTGGGGGCCACCATCATGGATATGTATGGCATGGCCGAGCGCGTGGCATTCGCGACCGAGTGCGAACATGGTCACATGCATGTGAACAGTGATTATTCCCATGTTGAAATCCTGGACGAGCACGGCAAGGCGACCGACGGGGAAGGTTTTGTGGTGGGAACGACCTTTCATAACCTGGCCATGCCGCTGCTGCGTTACCGGCTCAGCGACCGGAGCCGCTGGAAGCCTGGCAGCTGCGCGTGCGGCAGGCCCTTTCCCATGATCGAGCCCGTTACCGGCAAATTTGAAGATAGCATCACCGGCAGCGGCGGAGCGGTGATCAGCCCATCGGTCCTGACGTTCGCCTTCAAGGGCGTCGATAACATCCTCAAGTCGCAGGTGGCGCAAGTGGGCGCGGCGCGCTGGGAAGTGCGCCTGCTGCCTGGTCCCGCCTTTTCCGACAGCGACAAGCTCAAGCTGCTCGACAATATCCATACCATGGTCGATTCCGGCGTCAGCGTGGAGGTGGTGCTGAAGGCAGCCTTGCCCAATACGGCAGCGGGAAAATTCCGCTGGGTGGTCAATGAGACGAACACTCAGGCAAACCGCTAGGGCCGTGCGGCATGGCAATGTGTGGCAGTGCCCCGCCTGCTGGCGGGAAATGACAAATGACCTGGATTCGACATGAAAAAAATTCTGATGCTGGGCACCAGCCTGAACACCATGGGCGGCATTGCTTCCGTAGTGCGCGTGTATGAGAGCACGGGCTTGTTTGAACGCTATCGCGTGCATTACCTGGCCACGCATTGTGACAGCGGGCCGCTGGCCAAGCTGCGCATCATGCTCTGCGCCTATGCGCGCTGCCTGTTCATGCTGCTGGCCGGGCAGGTCGGCCTGATTCACGTGCATGTCGCCTCGAACGCGAGCTTCTGGCGCAAGTCGGGTTTTTTCCTGCTTGCATTCCTGTTTCGCGTTCCCAGCATCCTGCACTTGCATGGCGGCGGCTTCGCCGCTTTTTATGACGGGTTGCGCGGTCCTTTGCGGCGCGCGTATATCCGCTATATTTTCAACCATGCATCGCGCGTCCTGGTGCTGTCGAGCAGCTGGCATGTCTGGGTGCGGGGCATGAGCCGCAATCCACATATCGAGACCGTGCTCAATCCCGTGGCGTTGCCGCCCATGGTCGCGCCATGGCCGGCGCGGCAAGCGGGAACGGTGTTGTTTCTGGGCAAGTTAGGCCGGGCCAAGGGCGTCTATGACCTGCTGCAGGTCTGCGCCGAACTGACGCAGCGTTGTCCCGCGCTGCATCTGGCGCTCGGTGGCGATGGCGACCGTAGCGCCGTGCAGCAGCAAGCCGATGCGCTGGGAGTGGCGCAGCACGTCGACTTGCTGGGCTGGGTGCACGGCGAACAAAAGACGCGTCTGCTCAATAGTTGCCGCATCTACATCTTGCCCTCGTATTTTGAAGGCTTGCCGATGAGCATACTGGAGGCGATGGCTAGCGGCGTGCCCGTGATCGCCACATCGGTCGGCGGCATTCCCGATGCCATACAAGATGGGGTGGAGGGATACCTGCTTGCGCCCGGCGATGTCAAGGGACTTGCTGACCGGATCGCGCGGCTCCTGGACGACGATGCCCTGGCGCAAAAAATGGGGGCTGCGGGGCGCCGCAAGGTGGAATGTCAGTTCTCCACGGCGGCGGTCATGCCGCGCCTGGAACAAATTTATAACGACCTGGGGCTGCGTGCCGTATGACATCATTGGCCTGGAAAATCAACCGCTTGAAATTGATGGGGGCGCCGGAGATCGCCTGGCGCGTGCAACAGTTGCTGCAAAAGAAGGCCAGCAAGTTGGGCATCGGTTTGCTGCGCAGCGTGCCCGCGCCTGACCTGTCTCGCACGGGACGGTCCTTTCTGGCTGGCAACGGGCATGATACCGATATCGCCGCCCTGCGCGGGGCTGCCGACGCCGTGCTGGCGGGCCGCTGGAACATCTTTGCCCTGCGTGGCGCGGAACTGGGTTTCCCGCCGCAATGGAACCGCGACCCGAAGACGGGTACCGTGGCGCCGCTGACCCTGGGCAAGCAGATCGATTATCGCAGTGAAAAAGTAGTGGGCGATATCAAGTATCTGTGGGAACCGAACCGGCACCTGGAACTGGTGGCGCTGGCGCAGGCATGGAAAGTGACGGGCGAGCAGCGCTACGCCGACGGCGCGCGTACCCTGCTGCAATCATGGTTCGGGCAATGCCCGTATCCCATGGGCGTGCACTGGACCAGTTCGCTTGAGCTGGCGCTGCGCCTGCTGAACTGGGCTTGCGCCTGGGAATTGCTGGGAGGGCTGGCGTCGCCGCTGTTCCAGGGCGAGGCGGGGCAGCGCTTCCTGCAACAGTGGCTTGCCGCGATCTATCAGCATGCGCACTTTATCGCCGGTTATTTTTCGCGTCATTCGTCGGCGAACAATCATCTGTTCGGCGAATACATGGGCTTGTTCGTGGCCAGCCTGGTCTGGCCTTGCTGGCCGGAAAGTGGAAAATGGCAGGCGCTGGCGCGCAAGGGGCTGGAAGAGGAGGCGCTCAAGCAAAATACGCCCGATGGCGTGAACCGCGAGCAAGCCGTCTATTACCAGCATGAAGTAATGGACATGATGCTGCTGTGCCAGATGATAGCGCAGGCCAATGGCACGGGCTTTTCCGCGGCGTACTTGCAGCGCCTGGAGCGCCTGGCCGGCTTCATCGCCGCGCTGATGGACGTGGATGGCAACGTGCCGATGACGGGCGATGCCGACGATGCGCAGATGGTACGCCTGGCGCACGAGGACGGCTGGCATCGCTACCGTTCGCTGCTGGCCAGCTGCGCCGTGCTGTTTGACCGCGCCGACTTCAAGCGCAAGGCTGGCCATTTTGATGACAAGAACCGCTGGCTGTTTGGTGTGGCGGGCTTGCAACAGTGGCAGGCGCTTGATGGTGGCTTGCCGGAGGCGCCCGTGATGGCGTTTCCGGAAGGCGGCTACTTTTTGCTTGGCAGCCAGTTTGGCACGGCCGACGAAGTGCGCCTGGTGGCCGATTGCGCACCGTTGGGCTACCTGTCCATTGCCGCGCATGGACATGCCGACGCGCTGGCCTTTACCCTCTCCGTCGGCGGCGAAGAGTTGCTCACCGATCCAGGCACCTACGCCTATCACACGCAAAAAAAATGGCGCGACTATTTCCGCAGCACGCCCGCGCATAACACGGTGGCCGTCGACGGCCTGGACCAGTCTGAAATCGGCGGCAATTTCATGTGGCTGAAAAAAGCCAATGCGCGCATGATTGCCCATGATACGAATTCTGAAGTGCAAGTTTTTGAGGGCGAACACGATGGCTACAGCCGCCTGGCCGATCCCGTGCTGCACCGGCGTCGTATCGAATTCAACTTTAATAATAAATGCATTGTTGTAAAAGACATATTACAATGTACAAATGTACATGATATTTCCGTGCATTGGCAGTTCGGAGAGCAGTGCCTCGTCACCGTCCACGACGGACAATTGCAGGCACAGGGCCGGCATTCCGGCCTGCGCATGCGCTGTTCGCATGGAACACCGGAAATATTGCGCGGCAGCGATACACCGCCTGGCGGCTGGATATCGCGCCGCTTCGACGAGAAATCACCGATTGCCAGCGCCGCCTGGCGCATGCGGGTGCAGGGAACAACTGAAATCGTGACGCACATCGAGCTGATGCCGCAGGCGTCGCCGGCTAATTATTAAGGGAGCATATTTTGAAAATCAGTATTTTTGGCCTCGGCTACGTGGGTGCGGTCTCTGCCGGTTGCCTGGCAACGGATGGGCATGAAGTGATCGGCGTCGATCCGAACAAGACCAAGGTCGACCTGATCAACCAGGGCACCACGCCCATCATCGAGAAAGACATCGGCGAGATGATCGCCGCCACCGTGAAAAGCGGCCATTTGCGCGCCACGGCGGACGTGCGCGACGCCGTCTTCGGCTCGGACATGTCGCTCATCTGCGTGGGCACGCCATCGCAGCTCAATGGCAACCTGGACTTGAGCCACGTGCGCAAGGTGTGCCAGGAAATCGGCGCGGCGATTGCCGAAAAGGACAGCTTTCACGTCGTCGTGGCGCGCTCGACCATGCTGCCCGGTTCCATGCGCGCGCTGGTGATCCCGACCCTGGAAGCGGCGTCGGGCAAGGTGGCCGGCGTCGATTTCGGCGTCTGCAACAACCCGGAATTCCTGCGCGAAGGCACGGCCGTCTACGATTACTACCATCCGCCGAAGACGGTCATCGGCGAGTCCGATGAAAAGGCCGGCGCGCTGCTGGTGCAGCTGTATGAAAAGATGGACGCGCCGCTGGTGCGCACGGACGTCGAGACGGCCGAGATGGTCAAGTACACGGATAACACCTGGCATGCCGTGAAAGTGGCGTTCGCCAATGAAATCGGCAATATCTGCAAGGCCGTCGGCATCGATGGCCACAAGGTGATGGAGATTTTCTGCCAGGACACCAAGCTGAACCTGTCGCCGTACTACATGAAGCCGGGCTTCGCCTTCGGCGGCTCGTGCCTGCCGAAAGACGTGCGCGCGCTGACCTACAAGGCGCGCAGCCTGGACCTCGATTTGCCCTTGCTGAACTCTATCCTGCCGTCGAACCAGCGGCAAGTGGAAAAGGGCATCAAGATGATCGTCGACAAAGGCGCGCGCAAGGTGGGCATCCTGGGCTTCTCGTTCAAGGCCGGCACGGATGACTTGCGCGAGTCGCCGCTGGTCGACGTCATCGAGTATCTGCTGGGCAAGGGCTACGAACTGAAGCTGTACGACAAGAACGTCAACCTGGCCGCCCTGACGGGCGCCAACCAGGATTACATCCTCAACCACATCCCGCACATCTCCAAGCTGATGGTGACGAATATGCAGGATGTGCTCGATTTTGCCGACACCATCGTCATCGGCAATGGCGCGGCCGAATTCAAGACCGTGCCCGCCAGCCTGCAGCCGCACCAGCATATCGTTGACCTGGTACGCATCAGCAAGGAACAAAGTGGAGAGCAATATGACGGCATCTGCTGGTAACAAGTTGGCAGGTGCGCCGCGCCGCGTGCTGATCCTGGTGGAAAACCTGCCGTCGCCGTTCGACCGGCGCGTCTGGCAGGAAGCGACCACCCTGCAGGCGAATGGCTACGAAGTGTCGATCATCTGCCCCACGGGCAAGGGTTACGAATCGCGCTACGAAGCCATCGACGGCATCCATATCTACCGCTACCACCTGCCGCTGGAAGCGGAAGGGGCCAAGGGCTACCTGGTTGAGTACTCGCTGGCGCTGTTCCACACGTTCCGCCTGGCATGGAAAGTGCATTTTGCGCGCGGCTTCGACGTCATTCACGCCTGCAATCCGCCCGATTTGCTGTTCCTCATCGGCGGTTTCTTTAAGTTGACGATGGGCAAGCGTTTCCTGTTCGACCATCACGACATCAATCCGGAGTTGTACGAAGCCAAGTTCGGCCGCCGCGACTTCTTCTACAAGCTGATGGTGCTGTTCGAGCGCTGGTCGTTCAAGAGCGCCGACGTGTCGATCGCCACCAACGAGTCGTACAAGAAGATCGCCATCGAACGGGGCGGCATGAAGCCCGAGGATGTCTACGTGGTGCGCAGCGGGCCCAAGCTGGACCGCCTGCGCGTGCTGCCGCCCGTGCCGGCGCTGAAGAAGGGCCGCGCCTACCTGGTCGGCTACGTGGGCGTGATGGGCGCGCAGGAAGGCATCGACCTGCTGCTGGAGGCGGCGCAATACATCGTGCAGACCTTGCAGCGCGAGGACGTGCACTTCGGCCTGGTCGGCGGCGGCACTTCGCTCGAACAGATGAAGCAGATGGCGCAGGACCTGGGCATCGCCGACTACGTGACGTTTACCGGACGCGTGCCGGACCAGCAATTGCTGGAAATGCTCAATACGGCCGATGTCTGCGTGAACCCGGACGTGGCCAACGACATGAACGACAAGTCGACCATGAACAAGATCATGGAATACATGGCTTTGGGCAAACCGATCGTGCAGTTTGATCTGGTCGAGGGCAAGGTTTCCGCACAGCAGGCATCCTTGTATGCATTGAAGAACGATCCTGTCGACATGGCCCGCAAGATCGTCGAGTTGCTGGACGATCCCGCCCGCCGCGAGCAGATGGGAGCCTTCGGCCGCCATCGCGTGGTCAACGAGCTGGAGTGGGAATATGAAGCGCCGAAGCTGCTGGCCGCGTACGCGCGCCTGTTTCCCGGCGCCGCGCCCGCCAGCGCCGCGCCGGTGGCGCCCGCGACGTTGCGCAAGGACGGCCAGTAGCGGCACGCAGCCGGCTTATCCATTCCCCCATCCTGACGGAGCTAGTGCGACGATGAAAGCAATGATTTTAGCTGCAGGCAAGGGTACGCGCGTGCAGCCACTGACCTATGATTTGCCCAAGCCGATGATCCCCATCCTGGGCAAGCCCGTGATGGCTTATCTGGTGGAACACCTGGCCCGTTATGGCGTGACTGAAATCATGGTCAACGTCAGTTATTTGCACGAAAAGATCGAGGAGTATTTCGGCGAAGGCCACCAGTTCGGCGTGCAGATCGGCTACTCGTTCGAAGGCTATACCAATGGCACGGGCGAGGTCGTACCGCAACCGCTGGGTTCAGCCGGCGGCATGAAGAAGATCCAGGAGTTTGGCGGTTTCTTTGACGAGACGACGATTGTCCTGTGCGGCGACGCCTTGATCGATCTCGACCTGGAATCGGCCCTGCTTGAGCACCGCCGCATGGGGGCGTTGGCCTCCGTCATCACCCTGGAAGTGCCGTGGGAGAAGGTGTCCAGCTACGGCGTGGTGGTCAGCGACGCCGACGGGCGCATCCGCGCCTTCCAGGAGAAGCCGGCCCAGGCCGATGCGCTGTCCAATTGCGTCAGCACCGGCATCTATATTTTCGAGCCGGAAGTGCTGGACCTGATTCCTGGCGACCGTCCGTTCGATATCGGTTCCGAGTTGTTTCCCTTGCTGGTGGAAAAGGGCTTGCCATTCTATGCGCAAAAGCGCCAATACAACTGGATCGACATCGGCAGCGTCAAGGATTACTGGGAAGTACTGCAAAGCGTGCTGATGGGAGAAGTTGCTCAATTGCACGTTCCAGGGCGGCAGATTGCCGATGGCGTATGGGTGGGCTTGAATACCAGTATCGACTGGAGCGGCGGCACGCGCATCGAAGGTCCCGTGTATATCGGCTCGGGCTGCCGCATCGATGCGGGCGCCGTCATCGTCGGGCCCACGTGGATCGGCCATGGCAGCCATGTGTGCGCCGGCGCCGAAGTGGTGCGCAGCGTGCTGTTCGAATACACGCGTGTGCTGGCCGATGTATTGCTCGACGAAATGATCGTTTTCAAGGAATTCAGTGTCGACCGGGCCGGCCAGATGCGCCACGCCTCCGAGTATGCAGTTGGCGCCTGGGGCAATGCGCGCGACCGGCGCAGCCTGCGCCGCGTGGAAACGCCACCGGCCCGGTATGCTACCCAATAAACTGTTTGTGAAGTGAAATCATGAAAATTTATCCAGTCATCCTGTCCGGCGGTTCGGGCACCCGTCTATGGCCACTGTCGCGTGCCGTACTGCCCAAGCAGCTGTTGCCGCTGGTGACAGATAAAACCATGTTGCAGGAGACGGCGCTGCGCGTGCACAGCCTGCCCAACCGCCGCGCGGGCGACAGTGGCCTGGCCGCGCTCGAAGTCATGCCGCCGCTGGTGGTGTGCGGCAATGATCACCGCTTCATGGTGGCGGAACAGCTGCGCGAGATCGGTCTGGCGCCGCTGGGCATCCTGCTTGAGCCGGTGGGCCGCAATACGGCGCCGGCCGTGGCGGTGGCGGCGCACTACCTGCTGGCCATCGATCCGCAGGCATTGATGCTGGTCTTGCCGGCCGATCACGTCATCAGCGACGTGGCCGCGTTTCACCAGGCCATCGCCGAGGCGGCCCTGCTGGCGGAGGACGGCGCGCTGGCTACTTTCGGCATCGTGCCGACGGCGCCGGAAACGGGCTACGGCTATATCCGCAGCGGCGCGCCGGTAGCCGCCGGCGCGCCAGGCTGCAAGGTCGAGCGTTTCGTGGAAAAGCCGGACCTGGCCACGGCGCAGTCCTTCCTTGCCAGCGGCAACTATTTCTGGAACAGCGGCATGTTCATGTTCCGCGCCGGGCGCTATCTGAGCGAACTGGCGGCATTCCAGCCGGCCATGCTGGCCGCCTGCGAGGCGGCCGTGCGCGACGGCTACCGCGACCTCGATTTCTGCCGCCTGGAAGAAAAAGCCTTTGCTGCCAGCCCATCCGATTCGATCGACTATGCCGTCATGGAGCATACGGCGCACGCCGTGGTATTGCCGGCTGCCATAGGCTGGAGCGACGTCGGTTCCTGGGCGGCGCTGTGGGAAGTACAGCCGGGCGACGCCAGCGGCAACGTGGTGCGCGGCGACGTGTATCTCGATGGCGTGAGCAATTGCCTGGTGCGCGCCGAGAGCCGCATCGTGGCCGTGCTGGGCGTGCAAGACCTGGTCGTGGTGGAAACCA
Source organism: Janthinobacterium sp. GW821-FHT03A03 (assembly GCF_059421435.1). Classification (NCBI taxonomy): domain Bacteria; kingdom Pseudomonadati; phylum Pseudomonadota; class Betaproteobacteria; order Burkholderiales; family Oxalobacteraceae; genus Janthinobacterium; species Janthinobacterium sp. GW821-FHT03A03. Next base: position 169,913 of record NZ_JBWKUZ010000008.1, read on the forward strand.
ACGATGCCGTGCTGGTGGCGCACAAGGACCAGGTGCAGCGCGTCAAGCAGGTGGTCGACCACCTGAAGCAGGCGGGGCGCAGCGAACACGTGCAGCACCGCAAGGTCTACCGCCCATGGGGCGCCTACGAAGGCATCGATGTCGGTGAACGCTTCCAGGTCAAGCGCATCACCGTCAATCCGGGCGGCAAGCTGTCGCTGCAGATGCACCATCACCGGGCCGAGCACTGGGTGGTCGTCAGCGGCACGGCGCAAGTCACGTGCGGCGACAAGGTGACCTTGTTGACGGAGAACGAATCGACCTACATTCCCATCGGCATGACGCACCGGCTGGAAAACCCGGGCAAGCTGCCCCTGCACCTGATCGAAGTGCAATCGGGCAGCTATCTGGGGGAGGACGACATCGTCCGGCTGGAGGATGTCTACCGGCGCGTCTGATGTGCCGAGCCTTGCGATCGCCGCATAGCGAAACTATTGGCTTAAAGAATGATGCTATAAAGTAACTTTCCATTAAACAATAGTTAACATAAAAAATTACTTTATGCTATGATTCTGCCTGGTTTGATCCGATAACTCATGTGGGCGCGCTGGCGTGTCCGCATTCACGTTCAGTGGAATCGCATGAAGAAAAATACGTATTCGGTGCTGGCTGCGCTGGCCTTTGCCGGTTCAGCTTTATTCGCGCAGGCAGCCTTTGCCGCGCCTGTCGACATCAGTTCCGTGCCTGGCGCCGTAAAATTGTCGGCCGGTGGTTCGCTGACTTTCGGCGACAAATTCAAGAATAATCAGAAAAGCAATTTTTTCAATGACGTCTTCAATTTCAGCGTGGCGCAAGCCAGCGATTTGAGCGTCGTGCTGACCTCGCGCAGCAGCAGCGCGACGAATGGCCTGAACCTGACGGGTTTTGGCTTGTACAGCAGTGTCGGCAATACCCTGTTGCTGGGCGGCGATCAATTGTTGAGCGGCATCGATGACAAATGGGCCTTGTCCTATGCCAATCTGGGCGCCGGTTCCTACTACCTGAAAGTCAGCGGCAATGTGGTGTCGAACACGGGTGCCGCCTTCGGCGCCAATGGCAGCCTGGTGTCGGCAGTGCCTGAGCCTGGCACCTATGCCATGCTACTCGCCGGCCTGGGGCTGCTGGGCTTCATGGCGCGCCGTCGCCAGAACGCCGGCTGAGCACGGCTAACGACGGTTGCTTGCCTTCCATTCGCATTTTATCCCGCGGCCAGCCTCAGCTGGCTGCAGCACTCTTGGTGAAAAGTATGAAAAAATTTCTTCAATCCCTGTTCGTGGCGGCCATGTTTGCCGGCAGCGGCGTGGCGGCCCATGCCGCCCCGGTCGATATCAGCCACGCGCCGCTAGATCTGACGCAGGACCTGCTCGACTATTCGAGCGCTGAACTGCTCGGTTCTTTTACACTGGCGGCAGGCCAGTTGGCTGGCGCGCAAAATAACTTTTTCAGCGACAAATTTACCTTCAGCGTGACGGGTTTCAATGACCTGAGCGCGCTGGCGACATCGCTCAAGCCCAGCGCCAATTCCGGCCTGACCTTGACCGGTTTCAGCCTGCGCAATGCGGGCGGCGTGCTGTTCCAGGGAACGCTCGACCTGATCAACTACACGGCGCAAGATCAGGCGTGGAGCCTGGCATCGGGCGGTACGCCGCTGGCGGCCGGTAATTATTTCCTGCAGATCGACGGCTACGTGGCTTCGTCCGCAGGCGGCAGCTACAGCGGCAACCTGGCGGTGACGCCGGTGCCGGAACCGGAAACCTATGGCATGCTGCTGGCCGGCCTGGGCGTGGCGGGTTTCGCGGCGCGGCGCCGCAAGCTGCAAGCCTGAACGCGTACTTTGCAAACATGAAATGGGGGCTGCGGCCTCCATTTTTTCGCCTGTCGGTTGCATGGCGCTATAATCATCCGCATAGCTGGCGGCCGCCACATGGCGGCTTCGATTCCACCTCACCGGGCGATATCCACCATTGCGTAACTTTCTCTGTTTGTCGCTGGCGCTGGCCGCTGGCATCGCGCATGCCGAGGCGCCGCCTGGCGCGCCAGGATTGCAGCCGTCGCAGCTGGCCATCGTCATCAACGATGCGGAGCCAAATAGTATCGAGGTGGGCGAATATTACCGCCAGGCCCATGCCATCCCTGCGGCGAACGTCGTGCACGTGCATATCCCGAACCGTCCGCGCAAGCTCAGCGCAGACCAGTTCGCGCAATTGAAGGAGCGCATCGACGCGCAATTGAAGCCCGCGATCCAGGCCGTGCTGATGGTGTGGAGTGCGCCCTACGCCGTCGAATGCAACTCGATCACCTCCGCTTACACGCTGGGCTATGATGGCGCGCAATGCGCGAAGACGTGTGATCCCGGCAAAGCCAGCCGCTATTTCAACAGCAATGTGGGACAGCCATACACGGACATGGGGATGCGCCTGTCGATGTTGTTGCCGATCGATTTTGTGGAAGAGGCCAAGGCCGTAGTCGACCGCGGGGCAGTCAGCGGTTTTGCCGTGCCAACGGCCAGCGCCTATTATCTGCGGACCAGTGAAGCGGCGCGCAATAGCCGCGCGCCGTTCTTCCCGCCTGCGGGGGAGGTGCGGCAGCGCAAACTGAGCATCAAGAACATGGCTGCGGACAGCCTGGAAGGCGCACGCGACATCATGGTGTACCAGACGGGCATGGCGAAGGTCCCCAAGCTCGCCACCTTGCATTTTCTGCCGGGCGCCCTGGCGGATCATCTGACGTCATTTGGCGGGGATTTGCAGGGAACAGCACAGATGAGCAGCCAGCGCTGGCTGGAGGCAGGGGCAACCGCCAGCTACGGCACCGTCAGCGAGCCTTGCAATTACTGGCAGAAGTTTCCCAATCCGACGGTCCTGTTGCGCCGCTACCTGGCCGGCGTGACGGCGGTGGAAGCCTACTGGGGCAGCGTTTCCTGGCCTGCCCAAGGCTTGTTCATCGGCGATCCGCTGGCCGCGCCGTACGCGGCATTCCGGCGCTAGCGGTAGCGGGCACCCCGCGCCGCCGGCGGACCCGATAAAAAAGGCTCTTGCGAGCCTTTTTTATTATGCCTTGGCAATCCGCTTTCGGCGTCCCGCAAAAGCGACCATGGCCAAGCCTGCCAGCAACATGGCATAGGTTTCCGGTTCGGGCACGGCCAGTACCGGCGGTAATATGGCCGTTGGAGCGATGCTGCGGCCTTCGATGCCGCCGCCAGCACCGCCGGAGCCGACGCCGCCGCCGCTGGCTGCCGCGGGTGGGGGCGTGTCGGAGGATGTCAGCAGTGGCGCATACTGCTCCGGCAGCGCCCGTCCCACGGCGCGATAGCCTTCGCCGCCGCTGAACGGTTCCAGCCTTTCTTGCGCAACAAAATCGCGCGTGCCCGCACTGTAGTCAAAGCCATCTTGCCTGGCGCCTCTTCCCAGGCCCTTGGCGCGGGTGCCGGCGTCCGTGCCGAACTGGCTCAGATCATGGCCGCGACTGTCGAACTGCGGCTTGCGCAATACTTGTGAGGATTCATCGTCGCTGAATTCGGGCAAGGCGCCTTTGCCGTCGTTGGTGCGCCAGCCCATGCCGACGGCACCATTTGCCAAACGACAAGCGCTATATGTGCTGTTCATGTCTGCCTCACTGGCATTGCCATTGGCGCCGGCATTGTTTGCTTCGCAGCGTTTATTGTCCGCAGCGGCGGGTGCCGCTGTTTGCGCTGCAGCAGAGCCTGCGCTCAATGCCAGGGTGGCGGCAATGGCCAGCAGGGATAAGTGGATGGCGGGGGGGAATTTTTTCATGGTTTGATCTCGCTAGGGTTTTCATGCCGACAGGGCGCTGTGCGCTCCATGATCTCGACGCAATAAAATTAGCAGTACATTCAAATAGTGCATCGAATAATGCGTGGCGCAGGGCGTGGACTGGGCCCATTGCGTATCTATTTACTGGCGTGTTGCTACTGACTGGGCAAGCTTTATAAACTTGCAAGGAATAAAACTTATTTAATAGAAATATATCATATCTTTGAGCAATTTGCTGTACTTGCTGAAGCCCGACGGCCAGATGTTGTTTACTTGCTACTTGCATGCTGGATGGGAAGATGGACCTTTACTCCGTTCGGCTTAATCAAATGTCATCAAGTCGTCATCCCCGGCCTTTAATATGCAAATAACAAGTCTGAAATACTTTTGTTAATTGTGGCGCGCCGGCCCATCATGCGGAACCGGCGCCAATTATTTACCGACCGGGATCCTCATGCACACCTCGTTCTCCCCCTTGCGCACGCCCCTGCGCCTGACCGTCATGGCCGCTTTGCTGGCCAGCCTGTCCGTGCCGGCGCTGGCCGCGTCCGATGTCGTCATCAGCCAGGTGTATGGCGGCGGCGGCAACACGGGTGCGCTGTACCGCAACGATTTCATCGAACTGTTCAACCGCGGCGCCAGTCCCGTGAGCCTGGCTAACTGGAGCGTGCAATACGCGTCCGCCGCCGGTTCGAACTGGGCCGTGACCGCCTTGCCCGCTATCGATTTGCAAGCTGGCCAGTATTTGCTGGTCCAGCAAGCCAAGGGCACGGGCGGCACGCAGGACTTGCCCACGCCGGACGCCACGGGCAGCCTGGCCATGTCGGGCACGGCGGGCAAGGTGCTGTTGAGCAACAGCAAGACGGCGCAGACGGGCACCAGCCCCACGGGCGCCGCCGTCGTCGACCTGGTGGGTTTCGGCACGGCCAACGGCTTTGAAGGCGCCGCGGCGCCCGCGCCATCGAATACCCTGTCGATCGCGCGCGCGAACGGCGGCTGCAGCGACACGGATGACAACAGCGTGGACTTCGCCGCCGGCAGCGTGACGCCGCGCAACACGGCGTCCGAACGCCACGTCTGCGGCGGCCCCGTCGTGCACCAGATCATCACCAGCTGCCCCGCCAGCCTGGCCCTGGCCCTGGGCAATGGCGGCAGCGCCGTGCTGCGCGCATCCGACATCGATGGCGTGGTAAATGCTGCTACCTTGAGCTCGCCGGCCGTGGCCGGCATCAGCCTGGCCAATTTCAGCGCGGCCGGCGTGGCAGGCGAGAGCGCCAGCGTGAGCCTGCTGGTGGCCGCTGGCGTGCCGGTGGGAAATTATCCTGTCATCGTCAATTTCAGCAACGACCAGCAGCAAAGCGCCAGCTGCAAGATCGACGTGGCCGTGCAGGGCTTGGCCGCCATCAGCCACACGATCCCGCAGATCCAGGGCAGCGGTGCAAGCAGCCCCTACGCCAATTCCGTGCAGACGACCGAGGGCGTCGTCACCCTGAAAGTGGGCACCGGCTTCTTCATGCAGGACGCGGCCGGCGACGGCGACCCGTCGACGTCGGACGGCATTTTTGTGTACACGGGCGCGGCCGTCACCACGGTGCAGCCGGGCGAACTGGTGCGCGTGACGGGCACGGTGTTCGAATACACGCCGTCGGGCGCGAAAAATTCCTACACGGAATTGAAGGACGTGACGGCCATCCTCACGCAAAGCGCCGGCCACGGCATCGTGCCGGCGAATGTGACCTTGCCGAACGACAAGCTGGCCGCCGTCGAAGGCATGCTGGTGCGCTTCACGCAACCGTTGACCGTGTCGCAAAACGCCTATCTGGGCGCGCGCGGCGAACTGACCCTGTCGGCGGGACGGCGCGAAGTGCCGACCAACCGCTATCCGGCGGGATCGAACGAAGCACAAAGTTTGATCGCGGCCAATGCGAACAATCTGATTGTGCTCGATGATGGCATTTTCGTCACGCCGCCGACGATACCCTACATCGGCCAGGACAACACCGTGCGCAGCGGCGACACGGTGTCCGACCTGACGGGCGTGGTGGATTTCGGCGCCATCGGCGGTGGCGGTGCCGCGTATAAGCTGCAGCCGACGCAAGCGCCGCAATTCTCGCGCGACAACCCACGCACGGGCAGCCCGGAACTGCCGTCCGGCAACGTCAAGGTGGCCAGCGCCAACGTGCTGAATTTCTTCACGACCTTTACCAATGGCAACAATGTGTTTGGTCAGACGGGGCAGGGCTGCACCGTGGGTTCGTCGACCAGCAAGAGCAACTGCCGCGGCGCCGACAACCTGGCCGAATTCGTGCGCCAGCGCGACAAGATCGTCGCTGAACTCAAGGCCATCGACGCGGACGTGGTGGGCTTGATGGAAATCCAGAACAATGGCGAAACGGCCGTCACCTACCTGGTCGAGCAGCTCAACGCGGCCATCGGCGGCGTCAGCTACGCCGTGGTGCCGAAGCCGGCCGCCACGGGCACGGATGCCATCCGCGTGGCCATGATCTACAAGCCGGCCAAACTGGGCCTGGTGGGCGGTGCCTTGTCGGACGCCAACGCCATCAACAACCGTCCGCCGATGGCGCAGACCTTCCGCGCCGGCAATGGCGAGAAATTCTCGCTGATCGTCAACCACCTGAAGTCGAAGGGCAGCTGCCCGTCGGGCGGGCTGGACGCGGACCAGAACGACAGCCAGAGCTGCTGGAACGCCACCCGCGTGCAGCAGGCGCAGCGCCTGGTGGGCAGCTTCGTGCCGCAGGTGGCGGCCGCCGCCGGCGACGCGGACGTGCTCGTCATCGGCGACCTGAACTCGTATGGCGCCGAAGACCCGATCCAGGTCATCACGGGCGCCGGCTTCGTCAATGAACTCGAGCGTTTCGTGCGCCCGTCCGGCATGCCGTACTCGTATGTGTTCGGCGGCCAGAGCGGCTATCTCGACCATGCGCTGGCCAGCGCGTCGCTGAGCCCGCAAGTGGCTGGCGTTGCCGAATGGCATGTGAATGCGGACGAGCCGGAAGTGATCGACTACAACATCGACTCGGCCAAGCCGCAAGACCTGTACAACGCCTTGCCTTACCGCGCCTCGGACCATGACCCCGTCGTCATCAGCCTGGACCTGCAGCCCGCCTACCGCGACATCACGGCCGCCGTGGCGCAAGCCAGTTCCGGCCTGACGTACAACCGCGCGACGCAAAAGTACACGGGCACGTTCTCGTTCACCAACACGGGCGCGGCGGCCATCAGCGGCCCGTTCCAGGTGGCGTTCGGCGGCCTGCCGGCCGGCGTGACCCTGGCCAACGCCAGCGGCAGCCATGCGGGCGCGGCTTTCGTCACCGTCAACGCGGCCAGCCTGGCGCCGCGCGCGACGGCCTCGTTTGCCGTCAGTTTCAGCAATCCGTCGAAAGTGACGATCAATTACTCGGCCAGCATTTTTGCCGGCAACTTCTAAGGACCTCATCATGCTTGCTTCGCAATTCAATCTGACCCTGCGCCGCGCCGTCCTGGCCGCCGTGCTTGCCGGCAGCTCCAGCGTGGCGCTGGCGGACCCGCTCGGCTACCGCGTGGAAATCGACACGCGCCAGTTCTCGGGCGCCGGTTTCCTCGACTTCGCCTTTATCGCCGGCAACAACCCGGCGCCGGGCGCGACGGCCACCCTCAGCAATTTCTCGGGCGCGTTCGGCGCACCGGCATCGCAGGAAGGCAATGTCAGCGGCAGCTTGCCCGGCACCTTGAGCTTCGGCAATGGCGGTGCCTACAACGACTGGTTTCACAACGTGACCCTGGGCGGCAAGTTCGGTTTCAATATTGTCTTTGGCGGCGACTTCCTGCACACGGCCGGCAACGCGGGCACGACGTTCGGCGTGGGCTTGCTCGACTACACGGGCATGGCTTACCTGGGCAATGCGAACGGCAACCTCGTGCAATTCGAACTGACGCCGCTCAATGGCGGCATGCCGGCTGCCATCGCCGGCAGCACGTATGCGAGCATCGCGTCGATTTCGGCCGTGCCGGAAGCGTCGGAATGGATGATGCTGACGGGCGGCCTGGCGCTGATCGGCTTTGCCCTGCGCCGCCGCCAGCCTGTCACGCGCGCATAGTCTTGCCAAACAGAACACAGCGCGCCTGCGGGCCGCTGTGTTTCGTGTATTTATTTGAAATAGCTATAAATCAGGAAACTAAATTGTATTAGTCACCGTTTTGCGCTTGATGCATAGTGAAAAACTTGTCGAGCCGTCTAGTTTTTGACGGACCATCGCCAACTTTTTCGGAGGATGCATCGATGCCTGGCCATATCCTGGTGCTGGACCCTGCGCCCGCCATGCAGGCGCTGCTGGCGCATAACCTGGCCGGCGCCGGCTACCGCGTCAGCTGCGCCGTCGATGCGCGCGGGACGCAGGCGCTGCTGGCGGCCGACCCGCCCGACGTGCTGCTGCTCGAGTGGGAGTTGCCGGACGCTTCCGGCATCGCGCTGCTGCGCCAGGTGCGCCAGGATGGCCAGCTGTGCGACTTGCCCATTATCATGGTCAGCGCGCGCGACAGCGAACAGGACAAGGTGCTGGCGCTGGAAAGCGGCGCCGACGATTACCTGTGCAAGCCCTTCGGTCCCCGCGAGATGCTGGCCCGCGTGCACGCGCTGCTGCGCCGGCGCGCGCCATCGGCCGTGCGCGGCGGCGCGGGCGCCGGCCCGGCGGCGCTGCGTCTCGACCCGCACACGCAGCGCGTGACGGCGGGCAGCGTGCCCGTCAGCCTGGGCCGCGTGGAATTCAAGCTGCTGCATTTCCTCATGGATCATCCGGGCCGGGTGCACAGCCGCGCGCAGCTGCTGGACCAGGTGTGGGGTCATGCCGCCTACCTCGACGAGCGCACGGTCGACGCCCACGTGGGACGGCTGCGGCAGGCTTTGCTGCCGGGCGGTTGTGGCCATCGCATCGAAACCGTGCGCGGCAGCGGCTACCGCTACCTGGCGTATGACGGGGCCGTCTGCGCATGATGCTGCTGACGGGGCGGGAACAGGAATACCTGCTGCATGCGATTCTGGGGGCGCACGGCATCGCCGCGCCCAGCGATTTTTTCCTGTGGAGCCAGGGGCCGCTGCAAACGCTGTTGCCGCACGACATATTAATCTGCGCGCAGCTGGACGCCGACGGGGCCGTGCTGCGCAGCGAAGGCTGGCACAGCATCGCGCCCGATCAGGCGCGGCTGCGCGAGCGCCAGGACCGGCTGGCGCGCCTGGCGCTGGCTTGGCGCGCGGGCGGCCAGAGGGCGGGCGTCATCGATGGCGTGCTGGTGCACGGCAGCGCAGGCAAGGCGGGCGGCAGTTTTTTTGCCCTGTTCGCCATGGGGGCCATGGATGCGGCGCGCCAGGCGTATGCGCTGGAACTGCTGCTGCCGTATCTGCATGTGCACTGGCTGGCGCTGCCAGGCAGCCAGCGTGCGCCCCTGGCCGGCCCCGCCGCCACGCGCGCGGCCAGTGCGCGCGAACGGGAAGTGCTGCATTGGGTGCGCGAGGGCAAGAGCAATGACGAGGTGGGGCAAATCCTCGGCATCAGCGGCGCCACCGTGAAAAGCCATTTGCAGCGCATCTACAAATTACTTGGCGTGAGCAACCGCACGCAGGCCGTATCGCGCGGCATCGCGCTGCGCCTGCTCAGCCATTAGCGCTGGTCCTGCACCCTGGCGTTGCCGCCCCCCTCTTGCGTGTGTTCGACGGTGCCGGGCGACACCAGCGCCACGTCCGGGCTCGCTTGCAGGCGCGCCACTTCGTCCGCCGTCAGCATGGCGGCAAAGCCGTTGAAGGCCGCCGTATAGCGGTATTGCACGGGGGCATCGGGCACCAGCGCCAGCACGGCGCCTTGCTGCGCTTCCAGCCGGGCCGCGTAGCGCCGCGCGGCGTCGCTGTTGGTATCGAGCCCATGCACGCCGTCCGCCAGCGAGGCCAGCGGCGGGGCGCGCAATTGCACCAGATAGGGTAGGCGCGTCGCGGCGGCCTGCGCCGCGACAGGCAGCGCATGGATGCCGGCGATGATGGTCATGCTGAGGCGAAATACGGACATGCAAGCTCCCTTGGCGCGTGGCGGACGACCGGCCTTTCATGCGCCGATTGTACGCGCGTCGCGCATAAAAAACGCGCCCCGCAGGGCGCGCCGTATGACCGCTTGGAACGATAGCCTTACAGCTTGGCGTCCGCTCTCACGTTGCGCTGGCTGGGGACGGCCAGCGGCAGCGGGTTGTTGGTCTCCACCGACAGCACGGTGGTGGACGCTGCCGCGTTGTTGCCATCAAGAAAGACCACGCCGCCCAGGTAGCGCTTGCCCGTTTCCAGCCCCGACCAGCTGACGCCGGCCGTGGCGCTGCCGCCCACGTACACCTTGCTGGGCAGGGTGGCTTTCAGGTTGCCGCCCTTGTCGGCTGTCGTGACGACGGCCGACGACAGGCCGAAGCCCGTCGACACGCCATTTGCCACTTCGTAGCCAATCACGCACACCTTGTAGCTGCCTGCCGCCGGGGTGGTCAAGGTAATAGACTCGTTCGAACCGGCCGTGGCCGAGGTGGCGACGGTTGCGCCGGTACTGTTGAGCAGCAGCAGGTCGAGGTCATTGCCGGCGCCCTCCGTGGTGTCGCGGTCGAAAATTTCGAAGCGCGCCACGACCGTGCTGGCGGGAATGCTGACATTGACCGCGCGCACGCCGCTGCCGCCCGCTTTGCACGCGGCAGCCATTTGCTCCAGCGTGTCGACGCTGCCCGGCGCGGCCTGGCTGATGGTTTGCTCGCTGCGCGCCACTTCCTTCAGGCCGCCCGTTGCCGCGCCCACCTTGCCGGCAAAGCCGGTGGACAGCGTCAGCGAACGCAGGCCGCTGACCTTGTCGGCCTGCAGCAATGCCGGCGACTGCACCGCGCGGCCCGAGCGGGCCGTGACGGGGCTGCGCACCGTGTGCACGCCGTCGCTCCACACGAGGGCGCCATACTGCCAGGCGTTGTCCGGCGCCGTGGTGCGCGTCAGCGTCACGGTGAAGGACTTGGTTTCGCCGGGCGCGAGCGCCAGGGTGGCAGGCGAAACCGCCACGCTGTAGCCGCTGACCGAGGCGCTGGCCGTGTAGGTGGCGCTGCTGCTGCCCACGTTGGTGACGCGGCGCGTCACCGTTTGCGTGCCCAGCACGTTGCCGATGGTGATCGACGGCATGTTCAGGTTGTAGCCGGCCAGGGTGCCGCCCGCGCATTCGGCCGTCATGCCGACGCCGCACATGTATTTTTTGTAGTCGGCCAGGCTGGCGTCATACACGAGGCCGGGATCGGCGGCCTTGTTCGGCGTCACGTGGCCGGCGCCCTGGCCCCAAGGCAGGATGCCGCGCGCGTCGCCCGCCTGAACGTCGGGCAGGGTGGTGCTGCCGGTCGTCATCAGGGCCGATTTGATGGCGGCCGGGCTCCAGTCCGGATGCTGTTGGCGCAGCAGGGCGGCCAGGCCGGCCACGTGCGGGCTGGCCATCGAGGTGCCTTGCAGGAAGATGTAGGCTTGCGGCGGCACCAGGCTGCCATCCTGCACGGCGTCGCGCTGGGCGCGCGACAGGGCAGGCGTGCCGCCGGCCAGGATGTCCACGCCAGGGGCCGTGACGTCCGGCTTGAGCAGGTTGGCGTCGTACAGGTTCGGGCCGCGTGACGAGAAGTCGGCCACCACGGGGGCGGCGGGGCCGTTGCCGTTGGTGACGAAACGCGAGATGGCGGCCGTGGCCGTGCCCGTTTGCGCCTGGGCATTGATCAGCGCGCCATCGGCGGCGCTCACGTGCACGGCCGGCAGCACGTGCGGGTCGGACACCAGACCGATGCCCGTGTCGACCAGCACCATGCCGGCGCCGCCCGCTTCGAGCACGGCGACGCCCTTGTCGGTGCGCGCCGTGGTGCCGCGCAGGCAGCTGACGACCTTGCCGGCCACCTTGGCAGGGTCCAGCAGGGCCACGCCGCCGTTGTCGCCGGCGCGGTAGCACAGCGCCAGTTTTTGCGCATCGGCGCCGGGCAGGCCCGCATCCTGGGCGCGGATCAGGGTGGTGGCCGGCAGCGGGTTGTAGTTGAGCGAGGCGCCCGTGTAGCTGGCGCCGTTGCTAAGAGTCAGTTTGGCCTGGTTGGCGCGGTTGTGCGTCGAGGCGGCCACGGTGGTGATCCATGGGCTGACGTGGGCCACGGTGTTGGCCGGGCCCGCATTGCCGGCGGACGCGGCAACGAAGACGCCGGCGTTCGACGCGTGCAGGAACGCTTGCTCGACCGGGTCGTTGACGCTGCCGCCGCCGCTGATCGAGTAATTGATCACATGCACGCCGTCGCGCACGGCTTTTTCGATCGCCGCCACGCTGTCGCCGCCGTAGCAGCCGTTCTTGGCGCCCGTCGGCTGGGTGGCCAGGTTGTACGACCAGCACACTTTGTAGACGGACAGGCGGGCGCGCGGCGCCACGCCGGAAATGGCGCCCAGCGGCGAGCCGCTGACGGTGACGGGCACGCCCGCATTGCCGCCCGCGGTGGACGAGGTATGCGTGCCGTGGCCGCCTTCGCCATTCGGGTCGCCGATCGAATCGCGCGGCGAGGTGTATTCGCTCCAGTGCTGGATCTTGTCCGTCTCGGTCAGGCGCACGGCGTTGAAATACTGCGCGCCGAGCAGCTTGTTATTGCAATGGTCTTGCGTAAAGCCTTCGCCCGTCTGGCAGCTGCCTTTCCAGGCGGCCGGCGCGGCGCCGTAGGCCAGCGTGGCGTTCGGGTCGAAGGTCGGGGCGCCGTTGGCGTCGACCTTGTCCGCATACGACAGGTTTTCCGGCCACACGCCGCCGTCGACGATGCCGATGATGATGTCTTCTCCCGCATGCTGCTTGCCGCCCAGCTGGCTCCACAGGCCGCCCGGCTGGTCCAGTCCCAGGAAGGTGGGCGTGTAGTTCGTCAGCAGGGCGCGCGGCTCGTCGGGGGCGATGCTGGCCACTTCGCCGCTGGCCTGCAGCTGGCGCACCTCGGCGTCCGTCAGCAGGGCGGAGAAACCGTTGAGGACGATCTTGTACTGGTATTGCACGGGCGCGGCGGCGACGAGCGCCTGCACGCGGGCCTGTTTCTGTTCGAGGTAGTCGCCGTACAGCTGCACTTGCGCGCTGGCCAGGTCGAGGCGGCCGCCGGCGGCAGGCTGGGTGGCGCCCAGACCTTCCACCGAGCCGGCGTAGGAAGCGATCGGTTTGTCGGTCAGTTGCACGATGTAGGGACGGCGCAGGTCGTCGGCGTGGGCCTGGAAGCTGAGGCTGGCAAACAGGCTCAGCACGGCGAGCGAAATGGGACGCAAGGCGGGACGGAATGTCATGTCGGGTTTCCTGGTGACGGTAGCGGGAATCGAAAAGGGGAGATCAGGCTTGCTGGCGGCGGCGCGCCGCGAAACCGATGCCTGCCAGGCCCAGCAGCATCATCGCGTAGGTCGATGGCTCCGGTACCGTAGCGACGATATTGTCGAGCGCAAACTGGCCCTTGTTGCTGCTGAAGGCACTGCAACTGCCGGCCGTGTTGCAAGTGAAACCGAAGAAGGCCAGCGAGGCGAATTGCTGGCTGCCGAAATTGGCGCTGGTGTTGTAGTGCTGGAACTGAAAGTTGCCGCCGACGGGTCCGCCCAGCTGGTACGTTTCATACAGGGAAGAGCCGTCCGCATGGAAACCCTGGACGCGCAGCAGGCCGGCCACGGCCGGATAGCTGACGCCCTGGGCATAGCCGATGAAGCTGGCATCGAAGCCTTTCAGGCTGACGCTGCCGCCGTAGTGCGCTGGGTTGAGATAGACGACGCCGTCGTTGAGCGACGCATAGTAATTGCTCGTATTATTGGTCGGGCACGCCATGCCGCAGGCGGCCGGGTCCGTGCCGTCGAAGACGGCGCCGACCAGGTCGCCATAACTGGCGCCCGGCACATTCGAGGCGCCCGTCAGCAGGAAATTGTAGAATTCCAGGGAGCCGCCGTGGCCGACGAACTGGCTGTCGAGATTATCGAAGTTGATCACGTCCGCGACGGCGGCGGGCGCCCAGGCGGCGGACAGGGCCAGGATGGCGGCGCCAGTCCACTGCTTGGCCGAGAAAGGACTTGCTGCGGCAGCTATCTGCGTATGCACAATACGAGTCATGAGTTTTCCCTTGATGATTATGTCGGATGCAATATGGTTTGCGTCTTGGAGGCTCTCTCCTGCGCGGCCGGATAGGATTAATGCGGACCAATGCGTAGAAAATTGATTTTTACTATAGCAAAAGAGGCAATTTCATTGTTTGATATTCTTGCAAATTTAATTTGAAAGTTACAAATAATGAATGAATAAAATTCATCATTTACTATGAATTGGTAACCAGGAGTAGATGGTTTCCGCATTGAAAATAGTTGAGTAATTGACCAGCCTGTCAAGCGCGCGCGGCGCCATGGCTGTTTCGCGCACACTGGAAGGTTTCCGCAGGAATTTGTTGTTCACAGTGCAAAGAAAAGATTGTATTAACCATAACCGGCATGGTAGGCTGATAAGCATCAGGCAAGCGCGTGTCGCCCGTGCGTGGCCATCAGTTGCGCGCAGCGACGCAATGTATTGAAGGTAGGCAATAAGGAGTTACCGGATGCATGCAGCACACAGGCAGAACTTGACAGCGGCGCGCCGTGCGCGTGGCTTTACCTTGCTCGAATTGCTGGTTGTTATCGTGATCATCGGCTTGCTGGCGGCCTATGTCGGACCCAAATATTTCGCCCAACTGGGCAAATCGGAAGTGACGGTGGCCAAGGCGCAGATCGAGGCGTTCGAAAAGTCGCTCGACACCTACCGCCTCGACGTGGGCCGCTATCCCACCACGGAAGAAGGCCTGGCCGCGCTGCTGGCCGCGCCGCCGGCCGCCGGCACGCGCTGGAACGGTCCCTACCTGAAGAAAAGCGTGCCGCTCGACCCGTGGGGCCATGCCTACCAGTACCGCGCGCCCGGCAGCAAGGGCGAGTATGACATCGTCTCGATGGGCAAGGACGGCCAGCCCGGCGGCAGCGGCGAGAATGCCGACATCAGCTCGCAATAGCGCCAGCGCCACCTTTTACCAGACGGATACGCCAACATGCAGTTTGAAGTGCGCGCGCTCTCCACGGACGGGGCGGTAGCAACCCTGTCGACGTGCGTGATCGATGGCCGCGACGAAGCAGACGCGCGCCGCCAGGCCGAGGCGCGCGGCCTGTTCGTCAGCGCCATCCGCCCCGTGCGGGCCACGCCGTTCAGCGCCGCCGGGCGCCAGCGCGCGCGGGCCTTGCCGCTGCTGCTGTTCAGCCAGGAATTGCTGGCGCTGCTCAATGCGGGCCTGGGCATCGTCGAGGCGCTGGAAGCCTTGCTGGAAAAGGAAGCGTCGCCGGCCACGCGCAGCGTGCTCACGCGCCTGCTGGAAGGCTTGCGCGAAGGCAAGCGTTTTTCCGCCGTGCTGGGCGAGCAACCGGAGCTGTTTCCCCCCTTGTATATCGGCATCGTCAGGGCGGCCGAAGGCACGAGCGACCTGCCGCGCGCGCTGTCGCGCTACATCGACTACCAGCAGCGCATCGACACGGTGCGCGCGAAAATCGTCAGCGCCGCCATTTATCCGGCCATCCTGCTGGCCGTGGGCGGCGGCGTCAGCGCCTTCCTGATCAGCTATGTGGTGCCGCGTTTCGCCGAGGTCTACCAGGGCGCCGGGCGCAACCTGCCGTGGATGTCGCAAGTGATGCTCAGCTGGGGCCAGTTCGTCACGCAGCACGGCCTGTTGCTGTTGCTGGCACTGGCGTTCATCGGCAGCATCGTCGTCACGGCCGCGCGGCGCGCGCTGCGCAACGGCGGCGTGGCGCGCCTGCTGGCCAGGCTGCCCGGCATCGGCGAGCGCGTGCGCATCTATGAACTGTCGCGCCTTTACCTGACCCTGGGCATGCTGTCCGAGGGCGGCATCACCATCGTGCAGGCGATTGCCACCGTGCAGGCGATGGTTTCGCCGCGCATGCAGGCATCCTTGCAGCAGGCGCGCGCGGCCATCGAGGCGGGCCAGCCGCTGTCGTCGGCCTTTGAGCAGCATCAACTGACGACGCCGATTTCGCTGCGCATGCTGCGCGTGGGCGAGCGCACGGGCGACATGGGCCCCATGCTGACGCAGTCGGCGGCCTTCTACGACGGCGAAATCAGCCGCTGGATCGACCGTTTCACGCGCACCTTCGAACCCTTGCTGATGGCCGCCATCGGCCTGGTCGTGGGCGCCATCGTGATTTTGCTGTACATGCCCATCTTTGACCTTGCCGGCGATATTTCATGATGCCCACCGCTACCGAATCCGTGATGGCCATCGACCCCGCGCTGCTGCAGCAGGCGCGCGCCCTGTGCCGCCAATCGAAGCGCAGCCTGGTCGAGGAATTGCAGCACCTGAGCGGCGTCGACGCGCGCGCCGTGGTGCGCGAGCTGGCGCGCCCGTTCGGCCTGGACGTGCTGGAAACGGCCGACATGCTGGCCTATGCTCCCGCTTTCGAAGTGCTGCCCCTGTCGCAGGCGCTGGCGCGCCACAGCGTGCTGCTGCGCGGCGCCGATGGCCGGCTGGTGGGCGTGATCGCCGACCCCTTCGACCTGGACCTGCAAACCTGGCTGAATGCGCGCGCAGGGCAGGGGGGCGTGAGCATCCGCCTGGCGCTGCAGGCCGACATTGCCGCCTACCTGTCGAAGCAGGAGGAATCGGCGCGCGCCGTCGACAGCCTGCTGCCCGGCGCGGCGAACGATGCGCGGCGCGACGGCAAGACGGCGGCCGTGCTGTCGTTCGCCAGCGTCTCGGAAGCGGCCAGTCCGGCCGTCAAGCTGGTCAACTCGACCTTGTATGACGCGCTCAAGGCCGGCGCTTCCGACATCCACCTGGAAAGCACGGCCGGCGGCCTGGCCGTCAAGTACCGCGTCGACGGCGTGCTCGATCACGCCACCGCCGTCAACGGCATCGAGGTGGCCGAGCACATCATCTCGCGCCTGAAAGTGCTGGCCGAACTCGATATCGCCGAGCGCCGCGTGCCGCAGGACGGCAGCTTCCGCGTCGAGTCGGGCGGGCGCGAAATCGACTTGCGCGTCTCCATCATGCCCAGCATCCATGGCGAGGACGCCGTCATCCGCATCCTCGACAAGCGCGCCATGATCGAGGCCTACGGCGCCCTGACCCTGGAAGCGCTGGGCTTTGACGCGCCGTCGCTCGAAGCCCTGCGCGCGCTGGCGCAGGAAGCCTACGGCATGCTGCTCGTCACCGGCCCCACGGGCTCGGGCAAGACGACCACCCTGTACGCGGCGCTGACGGAAATCCACAACGGGCGCGAAAAGATCATCACCATCGAAGACCCCGTCGAATACCAGCTGCCCGGCATCCTGCAGATACCCGTCAATGAAAAGAAGGGTCTGACCTTCGCCAAGGGCTTGCGTTCGATTTTGCGCCACGACCCCGATAAAATCATGGTGGGCGAGATCCGCGACCGCGAAACGGCGGAAATCGCCGTGCAGTCGGCCCTGACGGGTCATCTGGTGCTCACGACCGTGCACGCGAACAATGTCTTCGACGTCTTCGGTCGTTTTACCCACATGGGCATCGACCCGTATGCGTTTGTTTCGGCCCTGAACGGCATCTGGGCCCAGCGCTTGATCCGCACCAACTGCCCCCATTGCGCGGTGGAGTACACGCCGGACGACGCAGAGCTGGCCAGCGTGGGCCTGGCGCGCGCCGATGTTGATGCATATCAATTCAAACAGGGCAAGGGCTGCGGCGACTGCCGCGGCACGGGCTACAAGGGACGCCGCTCGATCGCCGAGATACTCGTGCTGACCGATGAAATCCGCGAACTCATCGTCGATAAAAAACCGATCCGCCAGATCAAGGCGGCCGCGTATGCGAACGGCACGCGCAGCCTGCGCCTGGCGGCGCTGGAGCTGGTCAAGCGGGGCGCCACCACCATCGCGGAAATCAAGAGGGTCACCCTGCATGCGTAGAGGTTACGGAATAGGGCTGCGCCTGGGCGTGGCGGCGGGCAAGGTGAGCCTGTGGCGCAGCAGCCGCTGGCGCGCGCCCGCCTGGACGCCGCTGGGCGAGGCGGCGTATGCGCAAGACCTCGATCTGCACGGCGATTTTGCCGCCCTGGGCCGGGCGCTGGCGCAGTTGCTGGACCGCTTGCTGCCGGCCGGCGAGTACGCGGGCTGGCCTCTGTCCGTGGTGCTCGACGATGCTCTGGCGCGCCTGTGGCAGGTGGATCTGCCGCAAGGCGCCACGCGCCTGGCCGATATCGAGGCCGCCGCCGCGCTGCGCTTCCAGTCGCTGTATGGCGATGCGCCGGGACTGTGGCACAGCAGCATCGCCTGGAGTGCGGACGCGCCATTCTGCTGCGCCGTGCCGCGCGCGCTGCTGGCGCAGCTGACCCGCGCGACCGACGCCCGCAAGCTGGCCCTGATCTTTATTACGCCGCAATTCGCGCGCCACTGGAACCGCTGGCACGGCGCCTTGAAACCGGGCGCCTGGTTCGGCCAGCTGCAGGAGAACGTCTTGACCCTGGGCGTGCGGCACGCTGGCCGCCTGCTTGCCGTGCGCGCGCTGCCCGTGCCGCAGGATGCAGGCAGCGACTGGCTGGCGCAGACGCTGGCGCGCGAGGCGCTGCTGCGGGGCGTGCCCGCACCGGCGCTGCTGCAGCTGTGCGGCGCGCCGCCGCCCGCATGGCTGATGCCGGCGAAAGCGTTCCACTGCCAGATGCTTTCCACGCCGGACGGGGAAACCGCCTTGTCGCCGGCCGCGCGGCTGGCGCGCAGCGGAGGCCTGGCATGACGCGTCTCGATATCGATTTCGCACCACCAAATTGGCGCCGCGGCCTGTACCGCGTGCCAGCGTGGGCCTGGTTCACGGGCGCGCTGGGCGTGGCCTTGATCGCCACGGCAGCGTGGGCCGGCAGCGCCGCGCTGCAGCGCCAGCAGGCAAGCGAGGCGCAGTGGCGGCGCGCGCAGCAGCGCGTCGCGCAAGCCGCGCAAGGGCCGGCGCCTGCGCCGCAAGTGCCGATCGCGCCCGCGCAGGCGGCGGCCGTGAATGCGGCCATCCTGCAATTGAACCTGCCGTGGCGTGATCTGCAGGACGCGCTGGCCAGCGCCACGCCGCCCGCCATCGCGCTGCTGGCGCTGGAGCCGGACGCGCGCAAGCGCGTGCTGAAGATTACGGCCGAAACGACGGGCAGCGACGCCATGGTGGCCTACATCGCGCAATTGAAGCAGCAGGAGCTGTTTGGCTCCCGCGTGCAGCTGCTGCGCCATGAAATCAATGCGCTCGACCCGAACCATCCCCTGCGCTTCCAGCTCGAAGCGCGCTGGGGCGCGCCATGATGGCCCTCGACCTGAACGCGCTGCGCCTGCGCGCGCAACTGCTGTTGCGCCGCCTGGGCGTGCCGGCCTGCCTGGCGGCGGTCTTGCTGTTGCTGGGCGTGGCTGCGTGTGCCTGGGCCTGGCAGCAGCGCGCCGTGGCGGCGCAGCTGGAAGCACGCACCTTGCCGCAGCCGTCGCTGGCCGTGGCGGCCTTGGCGCCGCCGGCGACGGCCAGCGACAACCTGGCCCGTTTTTACGCCACCCTGGGACAGCAGCGCCACGCGGAGCAGCAGGTCAAGCAGCTGTTCGACCTGGCGGCGAAGCACGGCCTGGTGCTGGCGCAGGGCGAATATAAAAGCGGCTACGACAAGGCCGGCAGGGTCGCCACCTGGCAGGTGACCTTGCCGCTGAAGGGCAGTTATGCGGCCGTATGGCAGTTTGCGCTGCAGGCGCTGCGCGCCATGCCCTTCGCCTCGCTCGACGAACTGAGTTTTCGCCGCGAACAGATTGCCGACACGCAGCTCGAAGCGCGCCTGCGCCTGACTTTTTATCTGACCGACGCGCCGACGGATGCCGGAGGCGCGCCATGACGCCGCGCCATTATCTGTTGCTGGCCGGCGTGCTGGGCGCGGGCGCCTTGCTGCTGTTCGGCGAGCGCCAGCCCGTGGCCGAGGTGGCCGAAGCGGTGGAGCGGGCCGTCGCGCCCGCGCGCCATGCCGCCAGGCCGCCGACCGCGCAGCCGGCCATCCTGGCCCTGCTGCCGCGCAGCGAAGTGGCGGGCGAGGATGGCGACACCTTTGGCGGCGCCGATGGCGTCTTCCACAGCCAGAGCTGGACCCCGCCGCCGCCGAAAACGGTGGCGCAGGCCGCCCCGCCCCCGCCCCCGCCGATGGCGCCGCCGCTGCCTTTCGTCTACCTGGGCAAGGCGGCCGCCGACGGTGCCTGGGAAGTGTTTTTGTCGCGCGCCGACAAGACGTATATCGTGCGCGCCAATACCGTCATCGATGGCGCCTACAAGGTCGCGACGATCGCGCCGCCCGTCATGACGCTCACCTACCTGCCGTTGAACCAGGTTCAGCAGCTCAACATTGGAGTTTCCGAGTGATGCCTCGTTCCTTTTCATCGGCGCTGCTGCCGGTATTGCTGGCACTGCTGTCCGGCTGCGCAGGGCAGCAGGCCTACCGCGACGGGCGCGAGCTGATCGCGCAAAACCAGGTGCCGGCCGGCCTGCAGAAATTGCAGGAAGCGCTGCAGCAGGATCCCGGCAATGCGCAGTACCGCAGCGCCTATCTGCAGGCGCGCGAACGGGCCACCAGCACCGGCCTGCAGCAGGCCGAGCGCCAGGCGCAGGCGGGGCAGGGCGAGCTGGCGCGCGCTTCCTTTCTCGGCGTGCTCGAGATCGATGCGCAAAACGAGCGCGCCAACAGCGGCTTGCGCGCGCTCGAACGCGAGCAGCGCCAGGGGAAATTGCTGGCCGAAGCGCGCACGGCGTTTGATGCAAAACAATACGACCCGGCGCGCCAGCGCCTGAACGCCATCCTCACCGAGCAGCCGAATCACGCCGGCGCGCGCGCGCTGCTGCGCGAGGTCGATGAAAAGACGGCGCCGCCCATCGTCGAATCGGGACTGGCCAAATCATACAAGCAGCCGATCACGATCGAGTTCCGCGACGCGCCTTTAAAACAGGTGTTTGAGCTGATCGCGCGCCGCTCTGGACTCAATTTCGTCTTCGACAAGGACGTCAAGGCGGACGCAAAAACGTCGATCTTCCTGAAAAACAGCACGGTGGAATCGGCCGTCTACTTCCTGCTGGTGACGAACCAGCTGGAACAGCAGGTGATGGATGCGAACACGATCTTGATCTATCCCAATGTGGCGGCGAAATTGAAGGAGTACCAGGAAGTGCTGGTGAAAACCTTCTTCCTGGCGAACGCGGACGCCAAGCAGGTGGCCAATACGCTCAAGACCATTCTGAAGACGCGCGACGTGGTGGCCGATGAAAAGCTCAACCTCGTCATCGTGCGCGACACGCCCGAGGCGATCCGCCTGGCCGAGCGCCTGATCGCGCTGCAGGACGTGCCGGAAGCGGAAGTGGTGCTGGAGCTGGAAATCCTCGAGGTCAAGCGCAGCCGCCTGCTGGAGCTGGGCGTGGCCTGGCCATCGAGCCTGACCCTGACGCCTTTGAGCACCTCGGGCGGCGCCGGGCTGACCATCAATGACCTGAATAACCTGAACCAGCGCAGCATCGGCGTGAGCGACCTGTCCGTGACGGCGAATGCCAAGAAGACGGATGGCGACGCGAATATCCTGGCCAACCCGCGCATCCGCGTGCGCAACCGCGAAAAGGCGAAATTCGTCATCGGCGACAGGGTACCCGTGGTGACCACCACGATTTCACCGGGCACGGGCGGCTTCGCTTCCGAATCGATCAGCTACCTGGACGTGGGCCTGACGGTGAACGCGGAGCCGACCATCTATTTGAACAATGAAGTGGGCATCCGCATTTCGCTGGAAGTGAGCAACCTGGGGGCTGCCACCACCACCCGGAGCGGCTCGACGCTGTACCAGATCGGCACGCGCCAGGCGTCGACCATGCTGCAGCTGAAGGATGGTGAAAACCAGGTGCTGGCGGGCCTGATCAACAATGAAGAGCGCAGTTCGGGCAACAAGGTGCCGGGCCTGGGCGACATTCCCGTGCTGGGACGTTTGTTCGGCAGCAGCAAGGACGACAGCCAGAAGACGGAAATCGTGCTGTCGATCACGCCGCACCTGGTGCGCACGGTGCAGCGCCCGGAAGCGAAGGAGTCGGAATTTTCGGCCGGCACCGAGGGCAGCTTCCGCCGCCGTCCCGACATGGCCGTCAAGGCGCCCACGCAGATGCCGGGCACGGTGATCGTGCGTTCCGGCCCGTCGGCCGTCGGCATGCAGCCGGCGCCGGCGCAGCCGATGATGACGCCCGGCGCGCTGCCGCCGACCTTGCCGCAGAGCGTGCCCGCGCCGGAAGTGACGCCGTCGCCCGAGCCGGCCGCGTCGCCCTTGCCGATGTCGTCCGGCCAGCCCGTGCCGCTGCAGGCGGCGCCCTTGCCCCTGTCGTCGAGCCAGCCGGTGCCGGTGGCGCCGCCGCCCGCCAAATGAGACCGGCGCATGCACCAAGGCGATCCGGCGGCTTCACCCTGATCGAACTGCTGGTGACCCTGGCCATCCTGGGCGTGCTGGCTACCCTGGTGATCCCCGTCACGCAGGTGACGGTGCAGCGGCGCCAGGAGCAGGAGCTGCGGCGCGCGCTGCGCGAGATCCGCCAGGGGCTCGACGCGTATAAGCGGGCCGGCGACGAAGGGCGCATCGTGCGCGCGACCGACGCCAGCGGCTACCCGAAAAGCCTGGAAGTGCTGGTCGAGGGCGTGCCGGACCAGCGCAGCCCGAAGCGCGGCAAGATGTTCTTTTTGCGCCGCGTGCCGCGCGACCCGTTCAACGCGGATGCTGCCCTGAGCGACGCGCAAACCTGGGGCAAGCGCAGCTACGCCAGCGAAGCGGCCGCGCCGCGCGAGGGCGACGATGTCTACGATGTGTATTCCACGTCCGGCAAGACCGGTTTGAACAACGTGCCTTACCGTCTATGGTGAACCATGCCCGCTGAAAACGCCCCGCGCCGTGCGCGCGGCTTTACCCTGATCGAACTGCTGGTGGTGCTGGGCATCGTGGCGCTGCTGCTGACCCTGGCCGTTCCCCGCTACTTTCCCAGCCTGGACAAGGCGAAGGAAACCGTGCTGGCGGATAACCTGCGCAATCTGCGCACGACCATCGACCAGTTCCACGGCGATACGGGCCGCTATCCAGATTCCCTGGAGCAACTGGTGGACAAGAAATACCTGCGCGCCATGCCCATCGATCCCATCACGGACAGCGACAGCAGCTGGCTCATCGTGCCGCCGCCCGACGACACGCCGGGCCAGGTGTATGACGTGAAAAGCGGCGCGCCGGGCAAGGACCGCAGCGGCACGCCGTTCGCCGACTGGTAGCGGCCATGCCTCGTTCTGCGCGCCGCCAGCGCGGCTTTACTTACCTGGGCCTGATCATCGTGGTGGCCATTCTGGGCATGGTTGGCGCGGCCGGCCTGAAGATGGGCTCCTTGCTGCAGCGCCAGGCGGCCGAGCAGGAATTGCTCGATATCGGCGCCCAGTTTTCCGACGCCTTGTACAGCTATGCGGCCGCCACGCCGCCAGGCCAGCCGCAACAGCCGCCGGATCTGGCCGCCTTGCTGCGCGATCCCCGCTTTCCGCAAGTGCGCCGGCATTTGCGCAAGCTGTTCGTCGATCCCGTCACGGGGCGCGCCGAGTGGGGTTTGCTGTACCAGCCAGGCGGCAAGGGCATCATCGGCGTGCACAGCCTGTCGCAGGCGGCGCCTTTAAAGGTGGGCAACTTCGACGCCCGTTACACCGGTTTTGAAGGCAAGGCGCATTTCTCGGAATGGCGCTTCATGGCCGATGCCCGCCCGCCATCCGGGCAGTTTGCGGAACCGGCAGCCATGCCGGCTGGCAATGAAACCGCCATTGCACCGGACCTGCCGGCATCGCCGTTGTTTTCCCGCCCTGTTACTCCACCGCAAGAACCTGAGCCGGCTGAGCCATTTGAACAGCCTGAACCACAAAATCCCGCTGAAAACGCTGCAGAGCCGGTAGTTCCACCGTAAAGCACGGAAAAATAGATGAATGTGCTGGCAACTATTCTTCTGCAGAAATTCATAGATAGTGGCAAATATTTCATTTTGAAAATAGTTATCACATACGAAACTTAGATAAAATATTTATAATTAATTTGATGCAATTATGCTACCATTCCTGTCAGTACTTCCGGTACTAAAACTATTGGTGGCCTGCGCATCGCAGCCATAAATTACTTTTTAAGGGATAAACTATGAAATTGAAATTTATCGCTGCAGGCATCATGGCAGCAGCATCGTTCAGCGCGTCGGCAGCAACTTACGACCTGGGCATCCTGGACCCAACCGGTTCGGACACCCTGTCGGCTTTCACGACCAAGTTCGCCATCAATTCGGCGATCAATGATTCGTGGACCTTCCAGTTGCTGGCACCATCGTCGACCTCGTTCGGTGCATTGCAAACGTTCTCCGTGGCGAACGGCGCGATCAAGGATTTCGCCGCGACCCTGGTCGGCTATGGCAGCCTGGCCAAGAGCACGGCTGACGGCATCCAGAATCTGAGCTGGGCCGGTCAATTGGCCGCCGGCACCTACACGGTGCAAGTCACGGGCCTGACCCTGGTGAAAAATGTTCAATACGTAGGCACGGTTTCGGCCCTGCCAGTACCAGAACCAGAAACCTACGGCATGCTGCTCGGCGGCCTGGCACTGGTTGGCGCCGTGGCACGCCGCCGCGCCAAGAAAGCTGACTAAGCTTGCGCCGCAATGAAAAAAACCCGCTTCGGCGGGTTTTTTTTTGTCTGGATGGACAAGCTGCGCAGGACCAGGCGCCGGGTCGAAGACAGTACGGCAGTACGGCGAGACGCAGGCAACAACGTCCTGCGCAATCCGGACAAGCTGCGCAGGACTAGGCGCCGGGTCGAAGACAGTACGGCAGTACGGCGAGACGCAGGCAACAACGTCCTGCGCAGCTTGTCATGCGCTGCGCTTGAAGTCGCGGAAGCGGAAGCCAACGAGGAACAGCGTGGCAAAGTACGCCGCGCCGCACACGGCCACCACCATGGCCAGGGCGCCGGCCCGCAGCAGCGGATGGGCTTGCATGGCGATCCAGTCGATGCGTGTCGCTCCCAGGGCCGCCACGCCGCCCATGACGATGAGCGCCGGCAGCAGGCGCAGGAAAAACTTGGCCCAGCCCGGTTTCGGCTGGTAGATGCCGCGCTTGCGCAAGCCCCAGTACAGGAAGCTGGCATTCAGGCAGGCGCCCAGGCCGATCGACAGGGCCAGGCCGGCTACGGCGATGTAAGGCACGAACAGCAGATTCATCAACTGGGTGGCGATCAGCACGCCGAGGGCGATTTTGACGGGCGTGCGGATGTCCTGGCGCGCATAGAAGGCGGGCGCCAGGGTTTTCACGAGGATGATGCCGATCAAACCCAGGCTGT
This sequence comes from Janthinobacterium sp. GW821-FHT03A03, assembly GCF_059421435.1. NCBI lineage: Bacteria > Pseudomonadati > Pseudomonadota > Betaproteobacteria > Burkholderiales > Oxalobacteraceae > Janthinobacterium > Janthinobacterium sp. GW821-FHT03A03. Next base: position 195,131 of record NZ_JBWKUZ010000008.1, read on the forward strand.
AGGCCACCAGCGGCTGCGTCGACATGGTCACCGATTCGGCCGTGAACTTGCCGTAGTGGAAGAGGGTGGCGATCAGCGGCGTGGCCAGGGTGGCCATGCCGACGGCGGCGGGCAGGGCCAGCAAAAAGGTCAGGCGCAAGCCCCAGTCCAGCAGGGCCGAGTATTCCGTCCTGTCGCCATCCACGTTCGCCTTTGACAGGCTGGGCAGCAGGATGGTGCCCAGGGCCACGCCCAGCATGGCGGTGGGGAACTCCATCAGGCGGTCCGCATACGACAGCCAGGAAATGCTGCCTTCCGTCAGGCGCGAAGCGATGCTGGTGTTGATCATCAGGCTGATCTGGGCCGCCGAGACGGCAAACACGGCCGGTCCCATTTTCTTCAGTACGCGGCGCACGCCGCCGTCGGACAGGCCGATGGCCGGGTTGATCGACAGGCGCGGCAGCATGCCGATCTTGATCAGCGCGGGAATCTGGATGGCCACCTGCAGCAGGCCGCCGGCGAACACGGCGATGGCCATGGCGTAGATCGGCTGTTTCAGGTAGGGCGCGAGGAACAGCGAGGCGGCGATGAATGACAGGTTCAGCAGCACCGGTGTAAACGCGGGAATCTTGAATTCGCGCCAGGTATTCAAAATGCCGCCGGCCAGGGCGACGAAGGACATGCAGCTAATATAAGGGAACATCAGGCGCGTCATCCACACGGCCGCATCAAAAGCGCCCGGGTCCTTGGACAGGCCCGTGGCGATCACGTAGACGAACCACGGCGCGCCGACGATGCCGATGGCCGACACCAGCAGGGTGGCCCAGACGAGGGTGGTGGCGACATGGTCGGCCAGCTGCTTGCTCGCCTCCTGCCCGTGCTGGTTCTTGTATTCCGACAAGATCGGCACGAAGGCTTGCGAGAACGCGCCCTCGGCAAACAAACGGCGCAGCAGGTTGGGGATGCGGAAGGCAACGATGAAGGCGTCCGTGTAGGCGCCGGCGCCAAAGGCGCGCGCGAACAGGCTTTCGCGCAATAATCCGGTTACACGGGACAGCATGGTCATGCTGGAAATGGCGGCGAGGGTTTTAAGCAAGTTCATGGGGGCAGATTATAGCCGGGCGCGGTACCGTTAAACGCTTAAAATATGGTAACAATTGCTGCCGATTCGCCCTTGCCAGGCCCATTTTCGGGTGTTTTTGGCATCAGGCACGGTTTTTTGATTTGCCCCCGCTTGAAAATATCGCTATAATCGAAGGCTGTACAGAATTCTGTTACGCAGACACTAATGTTTGACAGGCACTGGTTTGGCACACATGGTTCGGCAGACGCACAGAACGCACCGGTTGGCAAACACTAATGTTTGCAAACGCACTTTGACCCTGTTTTAGGAAATTCCATGGCAAATACCGCACAAGCGCGCAAACGCGCTCGTCAAGCAGTTAAGCAAAACGCACACAATTCGTCCCAACGTTCGACCTTGCGCACGGCTATCAAAGCTGCTCGCAAAGCGATCCAGGGCGGCGACAAGGCAGCTGCTGCTGCAATCTTCCAGGCATCCGTGTCGACCATCGACCGTATCGCTGACAAGAAGATCATTCACAAAAACAAGGCAGCTCGCCATAAGAGCCGTCTGGCAGCTGCTTTGAAAGCACTGTCCGCTTAATATTCGCCAGCAGGCAAGCCGCCAAGGTGGCCTTGCCTGTGCCGGTACGCTGGCACTGGTTGAAAAGCAAAAACCCGCAGATTTATTCTGGCGGGTTTTTTCGCGTTTTTTCGCGGCCGCGTCCGCCAGCGGCGGCTTGCCCCCGCCTAGCGTGCCGCCGGCAGGTTGCCGATGGCCATGCCCGGTTTGATATGGCGCTGACTGAACCAGCCCAGGTGCATTTCCAGCGCATAGCGCACGGGCACGGTCTTCGCGGAGCAATGGCTGTCCAGCGTGTGCGGCTGCATGTCTTCAATGTTGACAATCTTGCCATCCGCATCGATGAAGGCGACGGACAGGGGCAGCGGCGTGTTCTTCATCCACATGCATTGCGTCGATGGATTGCTGAAAACAAACAGCATGCCCGCATTGGCCGGCATTTTTTCGCGGTACATCAAGCCTTGTTCGCGCTGCGCTTGCGTGGCGGCCACTTCCGCCTGGATCAGATGCATGCCGGCCGATAATTGCAAGCTCTTGCCTGTTGGTGTTTGCGCTTGCGCAATGCTGGCGCACGCCGCCACGGCGATGGACAGGCTGAGACGACGAAGGGAATTTTTCATGGGGCGGGACGGAAGCTGCAAAGCGGCGATTAGGCCATGCTGGCGGCTGCCTGGTCAAGCATGCCGCCTGGGTGCGCCGAAAGCGTGGGGTGACAGCAACATCGTCGCTGCCGTCACCCCGGGGACCGTCCTTATTTCACGGGCTTGCCTGCGTCAGCGGCCGGCTGCGTCGTCTTGCGCGCCTGGGGAATCGGGCGCGGCGCATCGGTTGCGGCCGAGGCCTTGCTCGATGCGCGTGCTGCATCTGTCGCGGCCGACGCATTGACGGAGGCCGATGCCGGCGGCACCGGCTTGACGGCGTCGGTGGCGGCCGAGGCATGGCTGGCGGCCGAGGCGGGCGGCGGCTTGACGGCATCGGTCGCGGCGGAAGCGTGCACCTTAGCGCCCGATTGCGCCAGTGCGGCGCCAGCAAGCAGGGAGGCGGCCAGGGCGAGCATTACTTTTGTCATCATCTTTCCTTCTCAATAAGTTAAGGTGATGATGATTCTAGTGCATTATCTAAAAATAAATAGTGCTTATTGGTAAATTTCCAGAAGGAAAGCTATTTTTCTTGTCCCGTTCACGCTTTTCCGATGTTTTCGGCGGGTACTTCGCACCATTCGCCGGGCAGCAAGGGGTGGCTGGCCAGCGAAAAGGGGCCGATGGCGCTGCGCACGAGGCGCAGGGTGGGCAGGCCGACGGCGGCCGTCATGCGCCGCACTTGCCGGTTCTTGCCCTCTTTTAAGGTGATCGCCAGCCAGGACGTGGGCTTGTCGGCGCGCGCGCGGATGGGAGGATTGCGCGGCCACAGCCAGTCCGGTTCGGCGATGCGCACGGCCTTGCACGGCTTGGTGATGAAGTCGCCCAGGTCCAGCGGTGCCTGCAGGCGCGCCAGGCTGGCCGCGTCGGGCACGCCGTCGACCTGTACCAGGTAGGTTTTCGCTTCCTTGCGGTCCGGGTGGCTGATCTCATGCTGCAGGCGGCCGTCGTCCGTCAGCAGCAGCAAGCCTTCGCTGTCGGCGTCGAGCCGGCCGGCCGGATAGATGCCGGGTATGGTGATGTGGTCGGCCAGGGTGGCGCGGCCGTCCTGCGGTGAAAACTGGCACAGGACCTGGAATGGTTTATTGAAGAGAATGAGTGGCATGCTGGTGGCTTAATTGATGCAAACGATGGTGGCTGCTGGTTGGCGCCGCAAAAGCGTGGCGCCTTGTAAGATACTGGTGCATAATGTGAAATATTGGTCTTATGTCTTATAGAAGACTTGAGGCCGGCGTTGCGATAAGGTTCTTTGGCGCCGCGGCCGGTATTGCCATGCGGATGGCCTGGGTGTGCTTTCCCTGCTAAAGTGCGTTGTTGCTGCCATGTTCAGACTTGTTTTTGTAAACTCTGCAACCGCAGAGCGCGTCGCCGGGCCGCCGAGGCTGCCCACGCCGCGTCCCACTTCGGAGATCACGATGTACCAACATATCACTGTACCTGCTGACGGCCAAAAAATCACCGTCAACGCCGATTTTTCGCTGAATGTACCAGATAATCCCATCGTTCCCTTCATCGAGGGCGATGGCACGGGCATCGATATCAGCCCGGTCATGATCAAGGTGATCGACGCGGCCGTGGCCAAGGCCTACGGCGGCGCGCGCAAGATCAGCTGGATGGAAATCTATGCGGGCGAAAAATCGACGAATGTGTACGGTCCCGACGTGTGGCTGCCGGAAGAAACGCTGCAGGTACTGAAAGACTACGTGGTTTCCATCAAGGGCCCGCTGACGACGCCCGTCGGCGGCGGCATCCGTTCGCTGAACGTGGCCCTGCGCCAGCAGCTGGACCTGTACGTGTGCCTGCGCCCCGTGCGCTACTTCACGGGCGTGCCGTCGCCCGTGAAAGAGCCGGAAAAGACGGACATGGTGATTTTCCGCGAAAACTCGGAAGACATCTATGCCGGCATTGAATACCAGCAAGGTTCCGAAGGGGCGAAAAAGCTCATCGATTTCCTCGTCAGGGAAATGGGCGTGACGAAGATCCGCTTTCCCGCCACGTCGGGCATCGGCATCAAGCCCGTGTCCATCGAAGGCACGGAGCGCCTGGTGCGCAAGGCCATCCAGTACGCGATCGACAATGACAAGCCGTCCGTGACGATCGTGCACAAAGGCAACATCATGAAGTACACGGAGGGCGGCTTCCGCGACTGGGCGTATGCTCTGGCGCAAAAGGAATTCGGTGCCGAGCTGATCGATGGCGGACCATGGTGCAAGTTCAAGAATCCGAAGACGGGGCGCGACATCATCGTCAAGGATTCCATCGCTGACGCGTTCCTGCAACAAATCCTGCTGCGTCCGGCCGAATACAGCGTCATCGCCACCCTGAACCTGAACGGCGACTACATTTCCGACGCGCTGGCGGCGCAGGTGGGCGGCATCGGCATCGCGCCGGGCGCCAATCTGTCCGATTCCGTCGCCATGTTTGAAGCGACGCACGGCACGGCGCCCAAGTACGCGGGCAAGGACTATGTGAATCCCGGTTCGCTGATCCTGTCGGCGGAAATGATGCTGCGCCACATGGGCTGGCTGGAGGCGGCCGACCTGATCATTTCCTCCATGCAAAAGTCGATCGCCTCGAAGCGCGTCACCTACGATTTTGCCCGCCTGATGGAGGGCGCCACGCAGGTGTCGTGCTCCGGCTTCGGCAACGTGATGATCGAGCACATGTAACAAGAGGGGCGGGCAGGGTGCGGCGCACCCTGCGGGCGAAAAAAAACCCCGCTTCAAGGAAACGGGGTTTTTCACATCTGAGGGCAGGGGATGCTTAGGCTGCCTGGATGTTGGAAGCTTGCTTGCCTTTAGGGCCTTGCGTGACTTCGAATTGAACTTTTTGACCTTCTTTGAGGGTCTTGAAACCGTTCATGTTGATTGCGGAGAAATGAGCAAACAAATCTTCGCCGCCATCATCTGGAGTGATGAAGCCAAAGCCTTTGGAATCATTGAACCACTTAACTGTACCTGTTGCCATAAAAAGAACTTTCAAAATTAAAACAAATCACACGAGCCATAAAAGCAAGAAGCTTCTTGCCCCCTCCTCGACGTCTCACTTCTTATCAAGCTGTACATTACTGCAACAGTCGATACAGCATTGTTGGCGGAATAAATAATGAAGTCAAGCGCTTTTCCATCGATATTGCCAAATTCTTCACGACGACCAAAAAAGCAACTCTTGATTTCGGCGGCAAGGTCGCCATCTGCGCAGTATTAAGAAAACGCGTAAGATTGAAAACAATTGGAAACGCGCAGATATAGCGCATGACAACCACTGTGAAAGCATTAGAATAAGCGTATGGCAACCAAGCACGACACAGAAACCCTGCTGGAGCGGCAAGTACTGAAGCCGCCGCCGCTCTACCAGGTGGCCTTGCTCAATGACGACTACACCCCGATGGAATTTGTGGTGGCCATCATTCAGGAGTATTTCAACAAGGACCGTGAAACGGCGACGCAAATCATGCTCAGTGTTCATCGCTACGGCAAAGGAGTGTGCGGCGTGTTCTCTAAAGATATAGCGTGTACCAAAGTGGAGTTCGTTTTAACGCATGCGCGCAAGGCGGGGCACCCCCTGCAGTGCGTGATGGAGGAAGTATGATTGCGCAGGAATTAGAAGTAAGTTTGCACATGGCGTTTGTCGAAGCTCGACAGGCACGGCACGAATTCATCACGGTTGAGCATTTACTGCTGGCACTGCTGGATAATCCCTCCGCAGCGGAGGTATTGCGTGCCTGCGCGGTCAATATTGAAGACCTGCGCAAGACCCTCACCAATTTCATCGGCGATAACACGCCGACCGTGCCTGGCACGGGCGAAGTCGACACCCAGCCGACGCTTGGTTTCCAGCGCGTGATCCAGCGCGCCATCATGCATGTCCAGTCCGCCTCGAATGGCAAGAAGGAAGTCACGGGCGCCAATGTGCTGGTGGCCATCTTCGGCGAAAAGGACTCGCATGCTGTTTACTACCTGCACCAGCAGGGCGTGACGCGCCTGGACGTGGTCAACTTCATCTCGCACGGCGTGCGCAAGGACCAGTCGACGGAAAGCGCGAAAGCCTCCGAAGGCGTGGAAGAAGCGCCCGTCGACGGCCAGCCGAAGGAAAGCCCGCTCGACCAGTTCACGCAGAACCTGAACAAGGCCGCGGCCGAAGGGCGGATCGACCCGCTGATCGGCCGCGAGGATGAAGTCGACCGCGTGATCCAGATCCTGTGCCGCCGCCGCAAGAACAATCCGCTGCTCGTCGGCGAGGCGGGCGTGGGCAAGACCGCCATCGCCGAAGGCCTGGCCTACCGCATCACGCAAAGCGACGTGCCGGAAATCCTGCAGAATGCCGTCGTGTATTCGCTGGACATGGGCGCCTTGCTGGCCGGCACCAAGTACCGCGGCGACTTCGAACAGCGCCTGAAAGCCGTGCTCAAGCAATTGAAGGACAATCCGAACGGCATCCTGTTCATCGACGAGATTCACACCATCATCGGTGCGGGTTCGGCGTCGGGCGGCACGCTGGACGCGTCCAACCTGCTGAAACCGGCACTGGCGAATGGTCAACTGAAATGCATCGGCGCGACCACGTACACGGAATTCCGCGGCGTGTTTGAGAAAGATCATGCCCTGAGCCGCCGTTTCCAGAAAGTGGACGTCAACGAGCCGACCGTCGAACAAACCGTGCAGATCTTGCGCGGCCTCAAGTCGCGCTTCGAAGAGCACCATGGCGTGAAATACTCGGCCTCGGCCCTGTCGACGGCGGCCGAACTGGCGGCGCGCTTCATCAACGACCGCCACCTGCCCGACAAGGCGATCGACGTCATCGATGAAGCGGGCGCGGCGCAGCGCATCCTGCCGAAGTCGAAGCAGAAGAAAACCATCGGCAAGGCCGAGATCGAGGACATCATCGCCAAGATCGCCCGCATTCCGCCGCAAACGGTCAACCAGGACGACCGCAGCAAGCTGCAGACGATAGACCGCGACTTGCGTAATGTTGTTTTCGGGCAAGATCCGGCCATCGACGCGCTGGCCTCGGCCATCAAGATGGCCCGTGCCGGCCTGGGCAAGACGGACAAGCCGATCGGCTCCTTCCTGTTCTCCGGTCCGACGGGCGTCGGCAAGACCGAGGTGGCGAAACAGCTGGCCTTCATCCTCGGCATCGAGCTGATCCGTTTCGACATGTCGGAATACATGGAGCGCCATGCCGTCAGCCGTTTGATCGGCGCGCCACCGGGCTACGTCGGTTTCGACCAGGGCGGCCTGCTGACGGAAGCGATCACCAAGAAGCCGCACGCGGTCTTGCTGCTCGATGAAATTGAAAAAGCCCATCCGGACATTTTCAATATCCTGCTGCAAGTGATGGATCACGGCACCTTGACGGACAACAATGGCCGCAAAGCCGATTTCCGCAACGTGATCATCATCATGACGACGAATGCGGGCGCGGAAAGCCTGCAAAAGGCGTCCATCGGCTTTACCAGCTCGAAACAGGCTGGCGACGAGATGGCCGACATCAAGCGCATGTTCACGCCGGAGTTCCGCAACCGTATCGATGCCACCATCAGTTTCCGCGCGCTGGACCAGGAAATCATCCTGCGCGTGGTCGACAAGTTCCTCATGCAGCTGGAAGAGCAGTTGCACGAGAAAAAGGTGGAAGCCGTGTTTACCGAGAAGCTGCGTGCCTTCCTCGGCAAGAAAGGTTTCGATCCGCTCATGGGCGCGCGGCCGATGTCGCGTTTGATCCAGGACATGATCCGCAAGGCGCTGGCCGACGAACTGCTGTTCGGTCGCCTGGTGTCCGGCGGCAAGGTCACTGTCGATCTCGACGACAAGGACCAGGTCTTGCTGGAATTCCCGGAACCGCCAGACGCGGCGCCGACGGCGCCACCGGAAACGGTGGAAGTCGAGTAATCGACCGCAGCGCCACGCGCGACCCAAGAACCCGCCCACGCAAGTGGCGCGGGTTTTTTTATGTCCGGAAAGCGTGCTATGGAAATTGTTGTGTAAATATCCTTATTTAAAAATAGGTATTTCTTTTCCGCAAGCTATGCAAGAATCGATATCCCGATGTCGGCCTGGCCCCACGTCGTTTCCTTAGCTCGTTGAAAGACCGCTTACATGACCATCTCCCGCACCCTTGCCTCCCTCCTGTTTTCCGCCGGCCTGCTGGGCAGCGCCGCCGCTGCCGTCGCGCCCGCCGCCAGCTATTTCCGTTTTCCCGCCGTGCGCGGCGATACCATCGTCTTCACGGCCGAAGGCGACTTGTGGAAAAGCAATTTGCGCGGCGGCGCGGCGCAGCGGTTGACCACGCATCCCGGCTATGAAACGAACGCGGCGATTTCGCGCGACGGCCAGTGGCTGGCGTTTTCCGCCGCCTACGAAGGGGCGCAGGAAGCATATGTGATGCCGCTGGCGGGCGGCTTGCCGCGCCGCATCTCGTTTGACAATGGCGGCGTGCTGGTGCTGGGCTGGACGGCACAGGGCGAAGTGCTGGTCAGCACGCAAAATACGGATGGCCCCGCCTCGCGCCGCATCGTCGCCGCCATCGATCCGGTAAAACTGACGCGGCGCGTGTTTCCCGTGGCCGACGCCAACGACGCCGTGCTCGACGACGCCGGCACGACCCTGTATTTCACGCGCTTCGGCCTGGCCGTGACCAACGACAACGTGCGCAACTACCGGGGCGGCGCGCATGCGACCCTGTGGCGCTATACGCTCGATGGCAAGGCTGAGGCCATGCCCATGCACACGGATGCGGCCGTGCAGGCCGGCAACAACAAGCGCCCCATGTGGTGGCAGGGCCGCGTCTACTACATCAGCGACGCGGGCGGCAGCGACAATCTGTGGAGCATGCTGCCCGACGGTTCCGACCGCCGCGCGTTGACCCGCCACACGCAGTGGGACGTGCGCAACGCGTCCCTGGGCGATGGCAAGATTGTGTATCAATTGGGCGCAGACCTGCGGGTACTGGACCTGGCCGCAGGAACGGACTCGTCGCCATTGCCGATCAGCCTCGTGTCCGATTTCGACCAGCAGCGCACGCGCCAGATCCGCTCGCCGCTCGATACCTTGAGCAATGTCCAGGTGTCGGGCAAGGATGAGCGCATCATCCTCACTGCAAGGGGCCGCGTCAGCATCGCCGGCACGGGCAGCCTGCGCCGCGTCGACATCGCCATTCCGGAAGGGGCAAGGGCGCGCGACGCCGTCTTTTCCAGCGACGAGAAGTCCGTCTATGCCATCGTCGACACGAGCGGAGAAAACGAGATATGGAAGTTTGCCGCCGACGGCTCGGGCAAGGGCGAGCAACTGACGACGCAGGGAGACAATCACCGCTGGAAGCTGTACCCGTCGCCGGACGGACGCTGGCTGGCGCACACGGACAAGAAGGGCCGTTTCTGGCTGCTGGACCTGGCAACAAAAGGCAACCAGCTGATCGACGACGCGGGCAAGGCGGGCGTGGACAAGCACGATGAAGTGCAATGGTCGCCCGACAGCCGCAACCTGGCCATCGTGCGCGTGGCCAGCAATGAGCAGCGCGAGCAGATCGGCCTGTACAACCTGGCGTCGAAGCAGCTGCAGTTCGTCACCAGCGACCGTTATACCTCCGGCTCGCCCGTGTTTTCGCCGGACGGGCGCTGGTTGTATTTCATGTCGGCGCGCAATTTCCAGCTGGCCAACGGTTCGCCATGGGGCGACCGCAACATGGGGCCCGTGTTCGACAAGCGCACCGGCGTGTATGCGCTGGCATTGCAGCCGGGCAACCGCTTCCCCTTCCAGCCCGACGATGAGCTGAGCCGTCCGGGAGTGAAACCGGCCGAGACGGACGATGAAAAGGCGGCCGAATCGGCGGCGGAAAAGGCATTGGAAAAGGCCGGCGGCAAGGCGGCCGTGAAGAAAGCGCCGGCCGCCCTGCCGGATGTCGTCTTCAAGGGCCTGGCCGAGCGCCTGTACGAGGTGCCGCTGGCTGCGGGCAACTACAGCGCGCTGGCCATGGATGACAAGCGCCTGTATTTCCTCGAGCGCGAAAGCGGCGAGAACAAGTCCAGCCTGAAGACGCTTGCCATCGGCAATACCGGCTCCAAGCCGGAACTGCTGGTGGCCAGTGTGCGCGAATTCGACCTGGCGACGGATAAAAAACACCTGTACTACCGCACGGCCACGGCCACGGGGCCGGGCGAGATGCTGGTGATCGAGGCGGGCGCCAAGCTGCCGTCCGACCTGTCGAAGGCGAAAGTAAAAGTCGACGACTGGACGTTTGTGTCGAATCCGCGCCTGGAATGGAAGCAGATGTTCAACGACGCGTGGCGCCTGCATCGCGACTTCCTGTACGACGCGAAGATGCGCGGCGTGGACTGGAAGGCGGCGCGCGACAAGTATGCGCCGCTGGTCGAGCGGGTCACGGACCGGGCCGAGCTCAATGACGTGCTGGGCATGATGGTGGCCGAGGTGGGCGCCCTGCATTCGCAGATCCGTCCCGGCGAATTGCGCCGCACGGAGCAGGAAGGCACGCCGGCGGGCCTGGGCGCCGTGCTGGCGCGCACAAACGAGGGCTATCGTGTCGAGCATGTCTACCGCAGCGAGGCGGAACTGCCGTCGGCGCGCGCGCCGCTGTCGCGCCCCGAGGTCGACGTGCGCGAAGGCGACGTGATCACGGCCGTCAACGGCAAGGACGTCCTGGGCGCGCGCGACATCAGCGACCTGCTGCTGAACCAGGCCGACAAGCAGGTCTTGTTGCAGGTCAAACGCGGTAATGGCAAGGGGGGCGCGCCGCGCGCCGTCATCGTCACGCCCGTCAACATGGCAAAACAGACGGCGCTGCGCTATGGCGACTGGGAACTGAGCCGCGCCGAGCAGGTGGCGGCCGTCTCGCAGGGACGCATCGGCTACTTGCACCTGCGCGCCATGGGGCCGAACGACATCGCCTCGTTCGCGCGCGATTTTTACGCCAACATCAACCGCGAAGGCCTGATCATCGACGTGCGGCGCAATAACGGCGGCAATATCGACAGCTGGATCATCGAAAAGCTGCTGCGCAAGGCCTGGGCCTACTGGGCGCCGCCGGGCGTGCAGCCATCGACGAACATGCAGAACACCTTCCGCGGCCACCTGGTGGTGCTGGTCGATGAACTCACGTATTCGGATGGCGAGACCTTCGCCGCCGGCATCAAGGCATTGAAACTGGCGCCGCTGGTGGGCAAGCGCACGGCCGGCGCCGGCGTCTGGCTCAGCGACAATACGCGCCTGGCCGATAATGGCATGGCGCGCGTGGCGGAAAACGGCCAGTTCGGCATCGACGGCCAGTGGCTGATCGAAGGCGTGGGCGTGGTGCCGGACGTCGAGGTGGACAATCCGCCGCACGCCACCTTCAATGGCGCCGACCGCCAGCTGGACGTGGCGCTCGACATGCTGGCGAAAAAGCTCAGGGAGCAGCCGCGCCCGGCCTTCCAGGCGCAGCCGATCCCCGCGCTGAAGTAAGGGGCTACAGGCTGCAGGCGGCCTTCACGCGCGGCACCAGGTAGCCGTGCTGCTCGTGATGGCGCAGGTCAGCGGCGGACGGCACGTCCTGGTGCGAGCCAGTCCGCTGGTGCCGCCCGCGCCCCCGTGTCCCGTGCCGCGCTGCCATAATCGTGCGGGTGAGGCCATTCGTCCAAGGGCTCTTTTGTATGGCTGAAAAATCAGCCGGCGCGCAGGCGGCGCCACAGGGTGGTGCGGCTGATGCCGAGGTAATGGGCGGCTGCGTCGCGTCGCCCGCCGAAGCGCGCCAGTACTGCGCTGGCGCTTTCGTCTTCCGGGCGCGGCGGTGCGGCGGCAGCCGGTACCGCCAGCGCGGTGGGCGCGGCGGCGCCATGGGCCAGTTCGGGCGCCACGCCCAGCACGAAGGCGGGCGTCAGCGCCTGCAGCGGTTCGGCGGCCAGGAACAGCGCCAGCCTTTCGGCCAGGTTGCGCAGTTCGCGCACGTTGCCGGGCCAGCCGTAGCGGCGCAGCAGCGGCGCGCAGGCCTGGATTTCCGCGTGCAGGTTCGGATGCGGGCGGGCGCCCAGCGCGGCCAGGGCGTTTTTCAGCGACCATTCGGCCAGGCCGGGAATGTCGCTGGCGCGTTCGCGCAGGGCCGGCAAATGCAGGCGCAGCACGGCCAGGCGGTAGAACAGGTCGGCGCGGAAGCGGCCTTCGCGGATGCGCTGCTCCAGGTCGCAGTGCGTGGCGCTGATGATGCGCACATTGATGGCGATAGGCCGCGTGCCGCCCACGCGCACCACTTCGCGCTCTTCCAGCACGCGCAGCAATCGCGTTTGCAGGGCCAGCGGCATTTCGCCGATTTCGTCGAGGAACAGGGTGCCGTGGTTGGCCGCTTCGAACAGGCCCGCATGGCCGCCCCGGCGCGCGCCCGTAAAAGCCCCGTCCTCGTGGCCGAACAGCTCCGACTCCAGCAGGGACTCGGCGATGGCGCCGCAATTGATGGCGATGAAGGGGCGGTTGGCGCCCAGGCTGCGCGGGCTTTCGCGGTGGATGGCCTGCGCCACCAGCTCCTTGCCGCTGCCCGTCTCGCCCTGGATCAGCACCGTCGCCGGCGAGCGGGCGAACAGCACCACCGACTGGCGCAGCGCTTCCATCGCCTCCGATTCGCCGCGCAGGTCGTGCAGGCCGTGGCGCGCGCGCAGGGTATCGGCCACCACCGTGCGCCGTCCCCGGTTCGATTCGAGCTGGGTCAGGCGCGCCAGTTCCAGCGCGTCGTCGAAGGCGCGCCGGATCGAGGTGGCGGAATACACGAAGACGGCGGCCAGCCCTGCCTCCTCGGCCAGGTCGGTGACGAGGCCCGCGCCGACGACGGCTTTGACGCCCTCTGCCTTCAGTTCATTGATCTGCGCGCGCGCGTCTTCTTCGGTGGCGTAGGTGCGTTGCGCGATCTGGAAGCCGAAGGTGGCGGCAAATTCGCCCAGTTCCGGCATCGGGTCCTGATAGGTGACGACGCCGATGTGCGGCGAGATGCGCCGCGCGCGCGCCAGCGCCTGCATCACGTCGTAGCCGCTGGCCTTGGCGATGATGACCGGTACCGACAGCCGGCCTTTCAGGTAGGCGCCGTTCGAGCCGGCCGCGATGACGGCGTCGCAGCGCTCCGTGGCCATGCGCTCGCGGATGTGGCGCACGGCGTCGTCGAAGCCCAGGTTGATCGGCTCGATCGTCGCCAGATCATCGTATTCGAGCGTGATGTCGCGGAACAGGTCGAACAGGCGCGAGACGGAGACGGTCCAGATGACGGGTTTGTCGCGATGGTCGAGCGGGGGCTGGGGAGGGCGGCGCATGCTTTATTCTAAACGATTTGTTTCATCTTTTTGATATGCAACACCGTTGCAACATGCATGTTGCAAGTGGTCTGTGGTGTTTCAGATATTGCCAAGAAGGAATATGAAAAAACCCCCGGAAACTGGTTTATGATCTAGCAGCACCATGATGCCTGAGGAATATATTGCTCAGGCGCATGCCCGACCGCTACCAACCGACTCACGGTGTCCATGAACCGCGTACCGACCAGCCCCGATTTTATCGCCGATGCCTTGCAGCTGATCGCCTTGCCGGCGTGCGCCTGCGATGCCTGCGGCATGGTGGTGGCGGCGAATGGCGCCCTGGTCGACTTGCTGGGCCGGGATGTGTCGGGCCGCTTGCTGGCCGATTGTTTTACCGATGCCTACCGCGCGTCGAGCAGCAGCATGTTGCGCGGCGCGCTGGGGGCGGCCGGGCGCGAGCGGCGCTGGGACAGCAGCCTCGAAGGGGAGACGGGTGCCATTGCCGTGCAGGTGTGGGCCAAGCCGCTGCCCGTGGGCGACGGCTTGCCCGGCGCGACGCTCGTGTTTGCGGACATCAGCGTGCAGCAGCGCGACCAGCAGGCCTTGCGCAAGACCCTGCTCGAGCAGCAGGCCATCCTGGAGAGCGCGGCCGTCGGCATCGTCTTTTCCAAGGGCGGCTTCATCGAGGAGTGCAATATCCGCGCCGCCGAAATGTTCGGCTATGCGCGCCACCAGCTGACGGGCATGCCGGGCGCGGTGCTGTACCGCTCCGCCGAGCATTGCCGCGTGCTGGGACTGGAAGCGGCGCCGCTGCTCTCGAAGGGCAAGCCGTACCGCACGGAGCTGGAATTGCGGCGCCAGGATGGCTCGCTGTTCTGGAGCCGCCTGCACGGGCGCGCCGTCGATCCGCTCAACACGCATGACGGCACGGTATGGATCGTCGAGGATATCAGCGACCACCGGCGCGACGAGGACCAGTTGCGCCGCGCCGTGCTGGAAATGCAGGCCGTGATGGACAACGCGCCGCTGGCCATCGGCTTCCAGCGCGACAAGGGCGTGCTGCGCTACAACCGGCGCTTTGCCGAATGCTTCGGCTTTGACGGCGACAGCGGCGTGGGTCTGGCTGTCGCCGAGCTGTACCCGTCGCGCGCGGCCTACGAGAACGTGGTGCGGCAAGCGGCGCCCCTGCTGCGGCGCGGCTTGCCGTTCCAGGGCGAGATGGAGATGCGCCGGCGCGACGGCTCGACCTTCTGGGCGCTGGCGTACGGCTATGTGCTCAATCCGGAAAACCAGCCCGACCGCGCCCTGCGCGACACGATCTGGCTGTTTGATGACCGCAGCGCGCAAAAGGCGGCAGAGGAGGCGATGCGCCAGCTGATGCTGGAGCAGCAGGCCATTCTCGATAACGCTTCCGTCGGCATCCTGTTCTCGCGTTCGCGCCTGGTCCTGCGCTGCAATCCCCGCTTCGCCGAAATGTTCGGCTACACGCAGGACGAGATGATCGGCCTGCCCGCCGCCGAACTGTTTCCCTCGCCCGCCGCCTACGCGCAGTTCGGCGTGCAGGCCACGCCGTTGCTGGGGCAGGGCTTGCCGTACGAGCAGGACGAGTCGCTGTTCCGCCGCCGCGACGGCACGCTGTTCTGGTGCCGCATCCGCGCCAAGGCCGTCGACCAGGCGCACAGCGAGCAGGGTGCCATCTGGATCCTCGAAGACATTACCGCCAGCCGCCAGGCGCAGATGGAAGTGGCGGCCATCATGACGAATGCCTCGGTGAGCATCCTGTACACGAAGAACCGCCAGATCACGCGCTACAACCTGGGCTTTGCCACGATGTTCGGCTACAGCGGCGACGAGGCGCTGGGCCTGCCCGGGCGCGCGCTGTACGTGTCGCAGCAGTCCTACGACTTGCTGGGCGCGGCGGCTTTCCCCTTCCTCTCCGTGGCCAAGCCTTTCCAGACGGAAGTGGAGATGATGCGCCGCGACGGCAGCACCCTGTGGGCGCAGCTGATCGCCTATGTCGTCAATCCCGACGATCCGGCCGCCGGCACCATCTGGATCATCGAGGACCGCACCGAAGCCAAGCGCGCCGAGGAGTCCTTGCGCAACGCGCTGCTGGAAAACCAGGCCATCCTCGACAGCGCCGTGCTGGGCATCTCGGTGGTGGAGGGCGGCCATAATTTGCGCAGCAACAGCAAGATGGAAGAGCTGTTCGGCTATGGACCGGGCGAGATCAACGGCCTGTCCGTGCAGGCGCTGTATCCGGACGTGGCGGCCTGGAAGGCGGCGCGCAGCGAAACGGAGCGCGACTTCGGCGCGGGGCGCGTGCACATGTCGGAGTACCAGCTGGTGCGCAAGGATGGCAGCCGCTTCTGGGCGCGCCTGTCGGGACGTCCCTTTGATCTGGCGCATGCGCATGGCCGTTCCGTGTGGCTGGTCGACGACGTGACGGCGCGGCGCGAGGCGGCCGAGGCGGTGCGCCGCGCGCGCGACGAGCTGGAATTGCGCGTGCATGAACGCACGGCCGAACTGGCCGGCGCGAACCTGCTGCTGCAGGGGGAAATCGTCGAGCGGCGCCAGGCCGAGGCGCGCGTGCACCATATGGCGTACCACGATAACCTGACGGGATTGCCGAACCGCGCGCTGCTGTCTGACCGCCTGGAGCGGGCCATGCTGGCGTCGCAGCGCTCGGAGCGCAAGCTGGCCGTGATGTTCATCGACCTGGACCGTTTCAAGACCATCAACGATTCGCTCGGTCACATGACGGGCGACCTGCTGCTCAAGGAAGTGTCCGGCCGCCTGTGCCGCGCCGTGCGCGCCAGCGACACCGTGGCGCGCCTGGGCGGCGATGAATTCGTCGTGCTGGTGCCGGGCATCCGCGGCGCCGAGGAAGCCTCGCGCGTGGCCGAGAAAATCATCGAGTCGCTGATGCCGGCCTTCCCGCTGGACGGCCACGTGCTGCACATCACCCCGTCGATCGGCATCTGCGTGTATCCGGACGACGGCGGCGACGTCGACGCCCTGATGCGCCATGCCGATGCGGCCATGTATCACGCCAAGGGCAATGGCCGCAACAATTACCAGTTCTTCACGCAGACGATGAACCAGGCCGCGGCCCTGCACTTCGACCTGGAAAGCAGCTTGCGCACGGCGCTGGCGCAGGACCAGTTCGAGCTGTATTACCAGCCCGTCATCGATATCGCCACGCGCAGCCTGCACGGCATGGAGGTGCTGCTGCGCTGGCGTCGTCCCGGCCACGGCCTGGTGCTGCCGGACCGCTTCATTCCCATCATGGAGGAAAACGGCCTGATCGTGCCGGTTGGCGAGTGGGTGATGCGCCAGGCGTGCGAGCAAAGCATGGCGTGGCAGCGCCAGGGCCTGCAGCCGGTGCCGCTGGCCGTGAACCTGTCACCGCGCCAGTTCATGCACAAGGGCCTGGTGGCGACCATAGCCGCCGTGGTGCGGGAAACGGGCATCGATCCGGCGCTGCTGGAATTCGAGATCACGGAAACGGCGCTGATGCAGCATGGCGAACATACCCTGGAGATTTTGCGGCAGATCAATGGCATGGGCTTGCGCCTGTCGATCGATGATTTCGGCACCGGCTATTCCAGCCTGGCTTACCTGAAGCGCTTCCCCGTGAAGAAGGTCAAGATCGACCGCGCCTTCATCAAGGACCTCGAGCACAGCGCGGAAGACCGCGCCATCGTCTCGGCCATCATCGCGCTGGCCGACAGCCTGCAATTGTCGACCGTGGCCGAGGGCGTGGAGACGGAGGAGCAGTTCGCCCTGCTGCAGGCGCATGGCTGCCGCTATGCGCAGGGCTATCTGTTTTCCGCGCCCGTGCCTGCAGCGAATGCGCAATCGTTGCTGCAGCGGGTGGTCCTTAGTTAATCGATCGTCGCCACGACGGGCGCATGGTCGGACGGCTGTTCCCACTTGCGCGGCAGGCGGTCGATCACGCAGGCCTTGCAGCGCGCGGCGAGGGCCGGCGACAGCAGGATATGGTCGATGCGCAGGCCCTTGTTCAGGCGGAAGCCCAGCTGGCGGTAATCCCACCAGCTGAACGATTTTTCCGCCTGCTCGAACAGGCGGAAGGAATCCGTCAGGCCGATGTCGAACAGGCGCTGCAGGGCGGCGCGTTCCTTGTCCGAGACCAGCACCTGGCCGGCCCAGGCGACGGGGTCGTGCACGTCGCGGTCGTCGGGCGCGATATTGTAGTCGCCCACCACGGCCAGCTGCGGGTGCTGCTGCGCTTCTTCGGCCAGCCAGTCGTGCAGGGCGGCCAGCCAGCCCAGCTTGTATTCATACTTGTCCGAGTCGACGCTCTGGCCGTTCGGCACGTAGGCGCAGACGACACGCACGCCGCCTATGCTGGCGGCCAGGATGCGCTGCTGCGCATCTTCATAGCGCGGGTTGTTCTTCACCACGTCCGTGATCGGCAGTTTCGACAGGATGGCCACGCCGTTGTAGGTTTTCTGGCCGCTGAAGACGACCTGGTAGCCGGCCGCCTCGATCTCGGCGACGGGAAACTTGTCGTCCGTCAACTTGGTCTCTTGCAGGCAGAGTATGTCGACCGGATTATCTGTCAGCCACTGCAGCACTTGCGGCAGGCGCACTTTCAGCGAGTTGACGTTCCAGGTGGCTAGTTTCATGGGGAAAAATCCTTGCTTGAGTAGGTGGCGATCAGGTGTCGATAGGCGCGAATCTTACCGCATGCGTGTCGCCGGCGTCGTGCCAGGCTTGCCGGCCAGGCGCTTTATTTGCTGGGAGGGAAAATGAATGTAGAAAAAGTATTTATTTTTAGCCAATCGTGGCGCATGAATATTATGTTTTTGTGTATGATTGATCAACCCCTATGTTTGATTTGGCATAAGTGGCCGGCACGGTATGATGCGTATCGTCTTTTAACGCGAGAAACGTGTAAAGTTTCTCGCTAAGACGCGATAAAAACTACTAAAATGGCACAATGTAACAACTGTGTCACACGGTTTTGTTACTGCCAACGTAGGAAATCAACAGGAAGCAGTTGTAATTAGTTGTAATTGCTATTCCGATTACATGACCACTGTGCCCGGGGCGGAGCAGCGATTCCATCCCTGGCGCCGCCAGACTTGTTATATAAATTGCAGTACTATATCTATGAGACTGTTTTGCGACATCAATAGATGGTACTATTTTGAAATGTTGCAGTTTTAATAGTGAGACTTGCGCGTAGCATTTGCAAAGGAAGAAAATGCGAACTGCATTTGAAGCGTGGGCGCAGCGTGACGGCCACATTGTGCGGCGAAGAGAAGACAAACCGGATGAGTACCTGATTTTTGAAACCCAGCGCCGCTGGGTTATCTGGCAGGCAGCTCTGACGCATGGCAAGACGGCTCCCAAGCCGCGGGTCAGCGCGGCCGAAAAGGCGGCGAAGGCGCAGCGTGCCCTGGAAATGTCGTCCGATGAAGCGACCGTGCGCAACAAGGTACTCAATGAGGTGCTCGACGCCTTCAGCAGCGCCGATGGCGCGGCCGGCATGGAAGGCATTTTGAAGGTGATCCAGGGCTTGAAGATGAAGCAGAAGGCACTGGCTGACGACAAGAGCGAAGATTCCACGGCTTGAGGGGGCGGCGATGCGTTATCGGCACTACAAGGGCGGCATTTACGAACTGGTGTGCGAAGCCACGCTGGAAGCGGACCTGACGCCGATGATCGTCTATCGCGCCGCTGACGGTTCGATCTGGACGCGGCCGAAAGACGTGTTCTTTCAGCTGATCGAGGTCGAAGGCGTCATGGTGCAGCGATTTGCCCCCATCAACTGATGGCCGCCCGCGTGCGTGCCAGGGATACTCTTCATGCGTAAATTGCTGCCTGCCGCATTCGTGCTGGGCTTTGCCTGTGCCGCGGCGCATGCCGAAACCATCGGCTCCGTCGACACGGTGTTCAAACTGATCGGCCCGGATCACAAGATCGTCGTCGAAGCCTACGACGATCCCCGCGTCGCGGGCGTGAGCTGCTATCTGTCGCGCGCCAAGACGGGCGGCATCAAGGGCGCCGTCGGCCTGGCCGAAGACAAGGCCGATGCGGCCGTGGCCTGCCGCCAGGTGGGGCCGCTGCAGTTCAAGGGCAAGCTGCCGCGCCAGGAAGAAGTGTTTACCGAGCGTGCCTCGATCTTCTTCAAGCATGTGCGCGTGGTGCGCATGGTCGACAGCAAGCGCAATGCGCTCGTCTACCTCGTGTATTCCGACCGCCTGATCGAAGGCAGCCCGAAAAACAGCGTCACTGCCGTCGCCGTGCCCGGCGAGCAGCCGATTCCCGTCCGTTAAGCGAGCTACCCATGCGTGGCTTCCGTTCCGCCGCCATCCTTGCCGCCAAGGCGATACTGCTGTCCGGCCTGGGCGGCTGCGCCACCCTGACGGGCAATGCCGATCAGATGGTGCTGGTGCAAACCATCCTGGATAACCGCGAGCTCAATGGCGCCGGCTGCATACTCAGCAACGACGTCGGCAAGTGGTTCGTCACCACGCCCGGGCGCATCACCATCCGCAAGAGCCGCGAACCGCTGAAGGTCGATTGCCGCAAGCACGGCTCGCCCGCCGTCGCCGTCGATGACAGCATCGATCCCAAGCTCAATGCCAGCGTGTGGGGCAACGTCATCCTGACCCTGGGCGTCGGCTATTTCGTCGACCGCAACACGGGCGCCGGCTTTGACTACCCGTCGGTCCTGACGATCGTCATGCAGGACCCGGCGCGCATGGCGCCGCCGGCGCCGGTTCCCGCACCGCCGCCGGCGGCCGCCGTGCCGGAAGCGGTGGTGCAGCCGAAGGTGGCGCCGCTGCCGATTCCCGATCGCGTCGTCTACTGATTCATGCGCTGCGCATAAAAAAAACCGCCATGGTCGCAAGACCTGGCGGTTTTTTTTTACGGTGTCACGACGCCTGACAAAACCGTCGCGAGCGGGAGCTAGTGGTGGCCGAGAAGCGCAGCTGTACTTCAGGTACAGCGAGCATCGCCGGCCGCCAATAGCCCCGCGCAGCAGGTTTGGTCTGGCGTTTCCTTACACGCGGTTGATCAGGAACGTCGTGAGCAGTGGCACTGGACGGCCGGTCGCGCCCTTCGAGCCGCCCGATTTCCATGCCGTGCCGGCGATGTCCAGATGGGCCCAGGTGTACTTCTTGGTGAAGTTTTCCAGGAAGGCCGCCGCCGTCACCGAACCGCCGCCCGGCGTGCCGATGTTGGCCAGGTCGGCGAAGTTCGACTTCAGCTGCTCGTTGTAGGCTTCTTCGATCGGCATGCGCCATGCGGTGTCGCTGGCCTGCTTGCCGGCCGCCAGCAGTTCATTGGCCAGCTGGTCATGCGCCGCGTCGCTGCGCGTAAACAGGCCGCTGTTGTGGTGGCCCAGGGCGATGACGCAGGCGCCCGTCAGGGTGGCGATATCGACCACGGCTGCCGGCTTGAAGCGTTCGGCGTAGGTCAGCGCGTCGCACAGGACCAGGCGGCCTTCGGCGTCGGTGTTGAGCACTTCGATGGTCAGGCCGTTCATCGAGGTGACGATGTCGCCCGGCTTGGTGGCGCGGCCCGACGGCATGTTTTCGCACGCGGCGATGACGCCGATCACGTTCAGCTTCAGGCTCATTTCGCCGATGGCGCGGAAGGTGCCCAGCACCGACGCGGCGCCGCACATGTCGTACTTCATCTCGTCCATGCCGGGACCGGCCTTGATCGAAATGCCGCCCGTGTCGAAGGTGATGCCCTTGCCGACCAGGACGACCGGCGCATCCTTGGCCTTGCCGCCCATGTGTTTCAGGACGATGAACTTCGGCGGCTGCTCGCTGCCGTTGGTGACGGACAGGAAACTGCCCATTTTCAGCGCTTCGAGCTGTTTGCGGTCGAGTACTTCGACTTCAAACTTGTAATCCTTGGCCAGTTGCTTGGCCGTGTGGGCCAGGTAGGTCGGATTGGCGATGTTGGCCGGCAGGTCGCCCAGATTGCGCGTCAGGTCGGAACCGTTGGCGATGGCGATGGCTTGCGCCAGCGCGCCGCGCGTGGCGGCCGTCGCAGGTGCCGACAGGACGATCTTGCGCACGCCTGCCGGCGCCGGATCTTTTTTGCTTTTTTGCGAGTCGCAGCGGTATTCGCTGTCATGGGCGGCTTGCACCACGCAACGGATTGCCCAATTTACGTCACGCTCTTTCACATCCGTCAGCGGTAATGCGATAATGGCGTCCGCAGCGCCCAGGGAGCCAAAGGCCTTCAGCGCCGCTTGTACACCGGTAGCGAAGCTTTTTTCGCTGACGGTTTCATCGCTGCCCATGCCGACGAGCAGAACGCGTTCGGCGGCGACACCATCGATGGCGCGCAGCAGCAAGGTGCTGCCTGGCTTGCCGCTGATGTCGCCGGACTTCAGCGCAGCCGAAATCGCACCCTTGCTGTCCAGCGATTTTGCCGCTGGCGACAGTTTTTTGTTTTCGAATACCGCAACCGCGATGCATCCGCTTTTGGCCGTGCCGAGGGTGCTCTTGGTATCGAATGCTTTTATGCTAAAGTCCATTTGGTTCTCCGTTTTCATTTACTAGTAACGTGTTACTCAACTAACTGACCCGAATTATAAACTCCGAATGATCTTTCAACGCGCCCTTCGACGTGAATTGGCTAGTGCCGCCGGGGCCACCTTCACTGTTTTGTTCAGCATCCTGCTCACCTGGATGCTGATCGGTATTCTCGGCAAGGCGGCGGGCGGCAAGATTGCGTCGTCCGACGTCATGTCGCTGATGGTCTTTTCGGCCCTGATGCAGCTGCCCACCATCCTCATTCTCACCGGATTCATTGCGGTGCTGATGGTCGTCACGCGCAGCTACAAGGAGTCGGAGATGGTGGTGTGGTTCGCCTCCGGCCTGAGCCTGTCGCGCTGGATCTGGCCCGTACTGAGCTTCGGCCTGCCGCTGGTGCTGGCCACCGGCATCCTGAGCCTGTACGCCACGCCGTGGGCGCAAAAGAAAAGCGACGAGTATGTGGCGCGCTTTGAAAAGCGCGAAGACCTGCAGAAAGTCACGCCGGGCCAGTTCCGCGAATCGGCCGGCAGCAACCGCATCTTTTTCGTCGAGGGTGTCACCGGCGAGAAAAACGTGGTGCAGAACGTGTTCGTCAACACGGTCGATGAAAAAGGCAGCGCCGTCGTCGTCGTCGCCAAAGAAGGCGTGATCAATACCGACGCCCGGGGCGAACGCTTCCTGGTCCTCAAGAGCGGCCGCCGCTACCAGGGCACGCCGACGCAGGCCGACTTTCAGACCATGGAATTCGAGCAGTACATCATGCGCATCGAAAGCAAGCAGCAAGACCTGGGGGCGGATCTGGGCGTGCGCGCCATGAGCACCATGGCGCTGATCGCCGAACCGAATCCCTACACCATGGCCGAACTGCTGTGGAGGGTCAGCGCGCCGCTGATCGGCCTGATGCTGATCCTGCTGGCCATCCCGCTGGGCTTTGTCAATCCGCGCGCCGGCAGTTCGGCCAACCTGATCGTGGCCTTGCTGATCTTCTTTACGTACAGCAATCTGATCAAGGTGGTCGAGGCGAGCGTAAAACAGGGGCGCCTGAGCTTTGGCGTGGCCTGGTGGCCGCTGCACCTGCTGGCGGCGCTGGCCGTGGTGGCGCTGTTCGCCTGGCGCCTGAATGTGAACCACCGCTATCATCCGCTGGTCCTGCTGGCGTCCTTCAAGCGCGCGCGCCGCGCCGGCAACCCAAGTAAAGCGGCATCGAAATGAAGATTTTACAGCGCTATTTTGCCGTCTCGATTTTCCAGGCGGTGCTGTTCGTCCTGCTGGCCTTCCTGGCGCTGCAGGCTTTCATCGACCTGACGGGCGAGCTGCCCAAGGTGGGCAAGAACGGCTACAGCATCCAGTACGCCTTCCTGTACGTGCTGGTGCTGGTGCCGGGCCACGTCTATGAAGTGATGCCGATCGCCGCCCTGATCGGCACCATCTACACGATGGCGCAGTTTGCCGCCAGCTCGGAATTTACCATCATGCGGGCGTCGAGCATGTCGACGGCGATGGCGGCCGGCTTCCTGTTCCGCATCGGTATCGTCTTTGTCGTCATCACCTTCATCTTCGGCGAGTTGATCACGCCGCGCACGGAGCCGCTGGCCGAGCGCCTCAAGCTGACCTCGCGCGGCGCGGCCGTGTCGAGCGAATTTCGCTCCGGCCTGTGGACCAAGGACATGGTCAAGAGCGAGGGCCTGACGGGCGCCGTCACCGGCTCGCGCTTCTTCAATGTTGGCGAAGCGCGTCCTGACGGCCAGCTGAAAAACGTCAAGCTGTATGAATTTGACACCACAATGCGCTTGCGCACCTTGACCGTGGCCAATAGTGCTACTTATCAGGGCAATAATACCTGGCGTCTGACCGATGTGACGGAAACCTCGTTCTCGAACAGCGCCGCCGCCTCGCCGGGCTACGCGCCCAAGCTGGAAAACTACTATGGCCAGGAAACGAGCCTGGTACGCACGGTAAAGAGCGCGAGCAAGGACATGGTGTCCGAAGTGACGCCGAAGATTCTGACGGTGTCCGCGTCCGACCCGGAACGCATGTCGGCCAGCGAACTGGCCGTGTATACGCGCCACCTGGCCGAGAACAAGCAGGAAACGGAGCGCTTCCGCATCGCCTTCTGGAAAAAGCTGATCGATCCGCTGGCCATCTTCGTGCTGATGGCGCTGGCGCTGCCCTTCGCCTACATGCATACGCGCAGCGGCGGCATCAGCCTGAAGATCTTCATCGGCATCATGATCGGCGTGAGCTTCATGCTGGTCAACACGCTGTTCTCGCACCTGGGCTTGCTGAGCACCTGGCCGGCCTTCCTGACGGCCGTGGCGCCGAGCGCCCTGTACCTGCTGCTGGCGCTGGGCGCCCTGTGGTGGGTGGAGCGGCACTGATGGAGACGAACGTGAAACAGGCACTGATCTTGTTTGCCCACGGCGCGCGCGCCGCATCATGGGCCGCGCCGTTCGAGCGCCTGCGCGAGCTGACGCAGGCGCGCATGCCCGGCACCGCCGTGCACCTGGCCTTCCTGGAACTGATGACGCCGCGCCTGCCCGAGCTGGTGGCGACCCTGCTGACTGACTTGCCCGCCGGCGCCATCCTGGACGTCACCGTGGTGCCGGTGTTCCTGGGGCAGGGCGGGCATGTGCTGCGCGACTTGCCCCTGTTGCTTGACGAACTGCGCCAGCAGCATCCGGCACTGCGCCTGAACGTGGTCGAGGCGGTGGGCGAGAACGCCAGCGTGCTGGCCGCCATCGCCGATTACTGCGTGGCCGCGCCAGCTTCCATTTCCCGGCCTTGAACGGCAGCGCCGCCGCCATCGATGTCGTCTACCTGTGGGTCGACGGCGCCGATCCGGCCTGGCGCGCGCGCCGGCAGCAGGCGTACGCCGCCTGGGCGCAGGCGCATCCGGGCCAGCTGGCCCTGCACGGCAACGTGGCTGGCCGCTACCGCGACAACGGCGAATTGCGCTACAACCTGCGCGCGCTCGAGCGTTTCTTCCCCGGCCACGGCCATATCTACCTGCTGACGGACCGGCAGGTGCCGGCCTGGCTGCGCGCATCGAAGCGCCTGACGGTGATCGACCACGCCAGCCTGATGCCCGGCGCGGCCTTGCCCGTCTTTGATTCAGGTCATATCGAATCGTATCTGCACCATATTCCCGGCCTGTCCGAGCGCTTCCTGTACCTGAATGACGACGTCTTCCTGGGGGCGCCGTTCGAGCCGGCATTCTGGTTTGGCGAGGGGGACGACGGCCGCCTGAGCGTGTTCACGGAAAGCGCGCTGCAGCAGGAAGCGGATGGCTTGCGCGCCGACGTGGCGGCGCCCGTCAATTGCGCTGCCTTGTCGCGGCAATGGCTGTCGGCGCAGTATGCGGGCTACCGGCACGAGCCGCGCCTGTACGCGCATGCGCCGCGGCCCATGCTGAAAAGCGCGCTGCACGAGCTGGAAGGGCTGGCGCCGTCCATGTTTGCCGGCGTGCGGGCCACGGTGTTCCGTGCATGGCAGGTGCCGGCATTGCTGCCGGACCTGGTGCCGCGCTGGATGGTGCACATGGGGTATGCGCATGCGCATGTTCTCGATCCGCTGCATGTCGCCAGCGGCGACGCGGACGCGCCGCGGCAGCTGGAGCAGCTGCTGGCGCATTTCGGCCGCCTGCCATTCTTCTGCATCAACGACACCTGCGACGAAGCGGACGATGACGATCCGCGCCTGCTGCGCGTGGCGGCCACCTTGCAGCAGCTGCTGCCGCTGCCATCGTCGTTCGAACGGACCTAGCTGGCCTGTTTTCCCCTGGAAGCCAGGCTGATGCGCGCCGCGGCCGAGCTGTCGGACAGCGCAGCGAGGAACAGCAGCAGGTAGGCGCCCAGTTCCAGCACTTCTTCACCGAGCAGCGCATAAGCGTCCGGCATGCCGTGAAACACCTTCTTGTCGAACGGCCAGCCGGCCACCATCAGCAGGCCGCCGATGAGGGTCAGGATGGTAATGCGCATGGCGAAGATCTGCGGCGCCGCCGCAAACACCTTGCGCGCGCTGGGCGCGAAGAAGACCAGCAGGCGTATCAGGATCAGCAATTCCACCACGCGCAGGGCTTTTTCTGCCTGCGCCCAGGCGGGCGCCGTGCCGAACTGGTCGATATCGAGTTCGCGCAGCAGGAAACCGAACAGCAGGGCGGACATGCCTGCGTGCATCAGAAAGCGCAGCGACTGGCGCTCGGTTTCCTGCCAGGCGCGCATGCCGTGCACCGTGCAGGCCAGGGCCAGGAACAGCGCCTGCAGCCATTCCAGAAGATGGTTTTCGTCATCGATATCAGGAAAGACCGTCCACAGGGCGATGGAGGCTGCCATGCTCAGGAGTACGGCGCTGGCGACGCCGGCATTGCTGCGGCTGAGCGAAATCAGGGCTTCGCGCATGGAATTGACATTCATTGTTGGGTCGTAACTGCTAAAGTTGCGCGGCGGCGGTATTGCAGCCTGCGGGCGCAGCTTTTTTCGGGGAGACTGCCGCGCGCTTCCCGTCAGCCGGGAGGCCGCGCAGCAAGCGCTATGGCGGGGGGTAGCGTGAATTTCATTGCTATTACGCAATAACTTCTCGAGAAAAGATGCGTCAGCATCCTATCATGTTTTTTCTGAAGACGTCAGTTACTGACTTTAAAGTCGGTAAAATACGCTGTGTTTATTCAAGCATGGCGCGCCAGAATGGCGGCCGCTCCTTCGACGCTCTGGTGCATGCGCATGGCCATGGCGTCGCCCAGCATCACGAGCACGGGGCCGTGGGTGTCGCCCAGGCCCTGCGCCAGCGCGCCCAGCGGCAGGCGCACGATGCGCTGCCCGGGGCGGCTGCAGTTTTCAATTACCACCACGGGCGTGTCCGGGCGCCAGCCATGGGCCAGCAGGCGCTGCGCCGTGGCGATGGCTTCGCGGCCACCCATGTATTGCACCAGGGTATCGCAGTCGGGGATGCGCGTCTGCTCCGGTTCGCCCGGCGCCGTGCTGGACGTGAAAAAGGCCACGCTGCGCGCCACGCCGCGCTTGGTCAGCGGCTGCTGCGTGGCGGCCGCGGCTGCCAGGGCCGTGGTAATGCCGGGCACCACTTCGACGGTGATGCCTGCCTCTTCCAGCGCCCGCAATTCCTCGTCGGCGCGGCCGAACAGCATGGGGTCGCCCCCTTTCAGGCGCACCACGACGGCGTGCTTGCGGGCGTTGTCGACCAGTTGCTTGTTGATGAAGGCTTGCGCCGTCGACAACTGGCCGCAGCGCTTGCCCACAAGAATCTTTTGCGCTTGCGGGCACAGTTCCAGCATCTCGGCCGTGACGAGAGCGTCATGCAGCACGACGTCGGCCTGCGCCAGCAGGCGCGCGCCGCGCAAGGTCATCAGGTCTTGCGCGCCGGGGCCGGCGCCGATCAGGTAGACCTTGCCGGGCAGGGATGGGAAGCTGTTCATATGGCTGCCTTTCTTGGTCGATGCGCGGATTACAGCCGGACCATGCCTGCGGCAACGGTCTGGTGGGTGACTTCGTCGATCAGGATAAACGCCCCGGTGGCGCGGATATCGTCATACGCATCGGCCGCCAGCGCCTGCTGCACGTTCAGGCTGATACGGGCGATGTCGTTGAGCTTCAGGCCTTCGGCCGGATGGCGCTGCTGCGTATTGATGTCGAGGATCGATTCGATCGCCGTCACTTTGGCCGCCGTCTGCTTGGTGCCGTGCTTGATCCAGTACTTGCGGCGCAGGTCCAGCGCGTCTTCCGACAGCCAGCACACGTCGGCCACCACCTGTTTCAGCAGGGTGGCGGGGCGCTCGTTGCTGGCCAGCAAGTCGCCGCGCGAAATGTCCAGATATTCATTCAGCAGCAGGGTCACGGACTGGCCCACCACGGCCGTCGGCAGCGAGCCGTCGAGCGTAACGATATCCTTGACGGTTGCCGTCTGGCCCGACGGCTGCACCAGCAGGGTGTCGCCGATGCTGACCTTGCCTGCCTCGATGCGGCCCATGTAGCCGCGGAAGTCGTTCGCTTCGTGGCCATTGTGGCGCGCCACCAGCTGCACCGGGAAGCGGAACGGCGCGTCGTGCGATTCGTCGTACACGGACAAGGACTCCAGCAGCTCGATCAGGGTCGGACCCGTGTACCAGCCCAGCTTGTCGCCGCGCTCGACGACGTTGTCGCCCGTCAAGGCCGACAATGGAATCGGCGTGATGTCTTTCAGGCCCAGCGACTGGGCAAACTCGCGGTAGGCGGCGACGATGCGGTTGTAGACCGTCTCATCGTAGTCGACCAGGTCCATCTTGTTGACGGCCACGACCACGTGCTCGATCTGCAGCAAGTGGGCGATGGTCGAATGACGTTTGGTCTGGATCAACAATTCCACGCTGCCATCGTCACCGAGTTTGACCTTCGACACGTCGATCAAAATGATGACGGCGTCGGCGGTGGACGCGCCTGTCACCATGTTGCGCGTGTACTGCTCGTGGCCCGGCGTGTCGGCAATGATGAACTTGCGTTTCGGCGTGGCAAAGTAGCGGTAAGCCACGTCGATGGTGATGCCTTGCTCGCGCTCCGCTTCGAGGCCGTCCGTCAGCAGCGACAGGTCGACCGTGTCGCCCACCGTGCGCTTGTGCTTGGAGCGCGACATGGCGTCGAGCTGGTCGGCGAAGATGCCCTTGCTGTCGAACAGCAAACGGCCGATCAGGGTGCTCTTGCCGTCATCGACGGAACCGGCCGTGATGAAGCGCAACATGCCGCGCTCCAGGTTATCGGTCAAATTGGTGTTCTGGATTGCTGCGTTCATTAGAAATACCCTGCTTTCTTGCGTTTTTCCATCGAGGCTTCGGAAGTCTGGTCGTCCATGCGGGTGGCGCCACGCTCCGTGATTTGCGTGATTGCCGTTTCGGCGATGATGGCGTCCACGGTTGCCGCATCGGACGAGACGGGGCAGGTGCACGAGATGTCGCCCACCGTGCGGAAGCGCACGACTTGCGTTTCCACCGTTTCGCCGTCGCGCGGCGGCGTCAGATCCGTCAGCGGCACCAGCAGACCGTTGCGCGGGATCACCTGGCGCTCGTGCGCGAAGTAGATCGGCGGCAATTCCAGTTGTTCGCGGGCGATGTATTGCCACACGTCCAGTTCGGTCCAGTTCGAGATGGGAAAGACGCGCATGTTCTCGCCGGGATGCACGCGGGTGTTATACAAGTCCCACAGTTCCGGGCGCTGGGCTTTCGGGTCCCAGGCGCCGAATTCGTCGCGGAAGGAAAAGATGCGTTCCTTGGCGCGGGCCTTTTCCTCATCGCGGCGGGCGCCGCCGATGCAGGCGTCAAAACCGTGTTCGGCGATGGTTTCCAGCAAGGTCACGGCTTGCGCCGCGTTGCGCGAGTCCGTGGCCGGGTTACGCAGGCGCACGGTGCCCCGCTTGATCGAGTCTTCCACGGAGCCGACGATCAGGCGCTCGCCCAGCTGCGCCACCTTTTTGTCACGGAAAGTGATGACTTCCGGGAAGTTGTGGCCCGTGTCGATATGCACGAGGGGGAAGGGAAACTTGCCTGGGCGGAAGGCCTTCTCGGCCAGGCGCAGCAGGACGACGGAATCCTTGCCGCCAGAGAACAACAGGGCGGGATTGGCCGATTCGGCCGCCACTTCGCGCATGATGTGGATGGCTTCCGACTCAAGGCTGTCGAGGTGACGCTGGTTCAAAATATTGCTCATATTGGATGCTTTCTTATTCTGTGTGTCTGTTCAAGCTGCCACGGATTTGATGCGGATCAACTTACCGTCGACCATGTGCAGGCCGCATTCCTTGGAATCGGGGTTTTCCCACCACCAGCGTCCGGCGCGCACGTCTTCGCCCGGCTGCACGGCCCGCGTGCACGGTTCGCAGCCGATCGACGGGTAGCCCTGGTCGTGCAGCGCGTTGTAGGGCACGTCGTTGGCACGGATATAGTCCCACACATCCTGCTCGGACCAGTCGGCCAGCGGATTGAATTTCGTCATCGCATGCGCCGCGTCGTCTTCCTGGACGTGCAATTCGGCGCGCGTGGCGGACTGGGCGCGGCGTTGTCCCGTGACCCAGGCCTTGTTGCCGGCCAGGGCGCGGCCCAGCGGTTCGACCTTGCGGATGCGGCAGCATTCGCGGCGCATCTCGACGCTGTTGTAGAAGGCGTTCAGGCCGTTCTGTTCCACGTAGGCGGCGACAAGCTCCGGCTGCGGGCGGTACAGGGTGATGTCGTGGCCGTAGCGGGCCTTGACCTTGTCGAGCACGGCCAGGGTTTCCTGGTGCAGCCGGCCTGTCTCCAGGGAAAAGATGCCGATTGGCAACTTCGCCTTGAGTATCATGTCGGTCAGCACCATGTCTTCGGCTGCCAGGCTGGACGCGAACACGGCCGGCGAAAAGTCCGCGGCGATGCGTGCCAGCGTTTGCCCGGTGGCGTCAATCAAAGTAGTCAGATCGCTCATGATTGGCCCTCAGATGCCGGCCGCGTTGTCGAGGTCAGGATTCTGGCCTTCGCGGTGGTGGCGGCGGAACAGCGGGGTTTTCTGGTCCCACGAGGCCTGGTAGGTTTCCGAAAAGACCGATAAACCTTTCAGGGCGTCATGGATGCTGCGGTCCGGGCGCGTCGCATACGCGTCGAAGCCGACGCGGTGCATCGAGAATAATTGGTCGCGCAGCACGTCGCCGATGGCGCGCAATTCTCCGCGGAAACCGAGGCGGGCGCGCAGGTTGAAGGCGATGGAGTAGCCGCGGCCATCCGTGAATTTCGGGAAATCCACGCCGATGACGGGCAGCACGTCCACGTCGGCCGCCAGCTCTTCCGGGCGCTCGTCGCTGGCCAGCCACACGCCGATGTCGGGCAGGCGGGCGGCCAGGGTTGCGCGCTGGGCTTGCCAAACGAGCAAGGGGACGATGACCTGGCCGGCAGGCACGACCACCGTTTCCGGCGTGTCGGTCTCATCGAGGCGCAGCAAGCCCCAGGTATTCGGCACCACGGCGGCGTTTTTGATGATTTCTTCGCGTACTTCAAACATATTCGTCTTCTCCCACCAGGTTGCCGACCGTGATCGGCGTTGCATAGACATGTTCCTTGAACGGCGCCAGGCCCAGACGCTGGGCCGTGTCGACGAAGCGCTCGCCTTCATGGCGGTCGCGCACGTAGACGTGCAGCAGGCGCGCGATCACTTCAGGCATTTGCAGCGAGGAGAACGATGGCCCGATGATCTTGCCGATGGCCGCGTTGTTGCCTTGCGCGCCGCCGATCGACACTTGATACCATTCGCTGCCATCCTTGTCGACGCCGAGGATGCCGATGCTGCCCACGTGGTGGTGGCCGCAGGCATTGATGCAGCCGGAAATGTTCAGTTCGATCTCGCCGATGTCGTGCTGGAAGTCGATGCTGTCGAAGCGCTCCGCGATGGCGGCCGCGATCGGCAGCGACTTGGCGTTCGCCAGCGAGCAGAAATCGCCGCCCGGGCAGCAGATCATGTCCGTCAGCAAGCCGATGTTCGGCGTGGCCAGGCCGTGCGCCTTGGCTTCCTGCCACAGTGCGAACAGTTTCGACTGTTCCACGTCGGCCAGCACCAGGTTCTGCTCATGCGTCACGCGCAGTTCGCCAAAGCTGTAGCGCTCGGCCAGGTCGGCCACGAAGTCGATCTGCTCGGCCGTCGCGTCGCCGGGCGGCACGCCGGTTTTCTTCAGGGACAGTACCACGGCAACGTAGCCGGGACGCTGGTGCGGCTTGACGTTGCGCGCCAGCCAGTTGACATAGGCCTTGTTGTCCGCGTGTTCGGCCTGGTAGTCGAGTTCCGGCAGGGCCAGGTAGGCGGGCGGATTGAAGAAGTCCGCCACGCGCTGCATTTCCTCGGCCGTCAGGGTTTCCGGACCGTCCTTCAGGTCGACCCACTCCGCTTCCACCTGGCGCGTGAATTCTTCCACGCCGATGGCTTTCAACAGGATCTTGATGCGCGCCTTGTATTTGTTGTCGCGCCGGCCGTGCAGGTTGTATACGCGCATGATGGCCTGGATATACGTCAGCAAATGCTGCCACGGCAGGAATTCGCGCACGACGCTGCCCAGGATGGGCGTGCGGCCCATGCCGCCGCCCGCCATCACCTTGAAGCCCACTTCGCCCGCTTCATTGCGCACGGCCGTCAGGCCGATGTCATGCACGGCGATGGCGGCGCGGTCTTCCTCGGCGCCATTGATGGCGACCTTGAATTTACGGGGCAGGGCGATGAATTCGGGGTGGAAGGTGCTCCACTGGCGCAACACTTCCGCGTACGGGCGCGGATCGATGATTTCATCGGCGGCGACGCCGGCGTACGGGTCCGATGTGGTATTACGGATACAGTTGCCGGAAGTCTGGATCGCGTGCATTTCGACGGACGCCAGGTCCGTCAGGATATCGGGCGTTTGCTCCAGTTCAATCCAGTTGAACTGGATGTTCTGGCGCGTCGTGAAGTGGCCATAGCCGCGGTCGTACTTGCGCGCGATGTGCGCGAACATGCGCATCTGCTTGGACGACAGCAAGCCGTAGGGCACGGCGATGCGCAGCATGTAGGCGTGGCGTTGCATGTACAGGCCGTTCTGCAGGCGCAGCGGAATGAATTCCTCTTCCGTCAGTTCATTGGCGATACGGCGCGCAACCTGGTCTCGGTACTGGGCGATGCGTTCTTTGATGATGAGGTGGTCGTACTGATCGTAATGGTACATATCAATTCCTAAAAAAGCCGGGGTGCTGGAAGACTGCCTGGGATGATGTTCTTGATACTGCTCTTGTCACTTGTTCGGTCAATTAATAGATTAGCTTTACTGCCACGCCGGTCAAGGTCATCGCCAGCAGCACTCTTAAAAACTTTTCCGGCATGGAGCGGGCCACCCAGGAACCGAGCGTGATGCCGGGCAGGGAGCCGACCAGCAAGGAGGCCAGCAATTCCCAGTGGATGGAGCCGAGCCACCAGTGGCCCAGGGCGGCAATGGCCGTCAGGGGGACGGCGTAGGCGATGTCGGTGCCCGCCACTTCGGCCGAGCTCATGCGTGGATACAGCATCACCAGCAAGGTGGCGCCGATGGCGCCGGCGCCGATCGACGACACCGTCACCAGCACGCCCAGCACGGCGCCGGCGATGATGGTCGCAGCGGCAAGCTTGTTACCTTGTAATTGTTTCTCGGGGTGTGCATTGATCCACGCCAGCATGCGGCCCTTGAAGATCAGCGCCACGACGGTCAGCAGCACGGAGGCGGCGATCGAGTAACGGATGATCTGGCCGATTTCCGGCGACAGGGTGCCGAACGATTTGAGCGCCAGGGTGGACACGACGGCGGCGGGCAGGGCGCCGATGCACAGGCGCCTGACGATATCCCAGCGGATGGTGCCGCGCAGGCGGTGCGTCAGGGTGCCGGCGCTCTTGGTGATCGAGGCGAACGCCAGGTCCGTGCCCACGGCCACGGAGGGGGGCACGCCAAACAGCAAGGTTAACAGCGGCGTCATCAGCGAACCGCCGCCCACGCCGGTCATTCCTACCAGTAATCCAACGGCAAATCCTGAGACTATATAAGACAAAGTCATGCTTGTACCCCCAAAGTACTCACAATAGTAATAAACTTAGTGTTTATTCCAAACTACTAAGTACGCATTTGCTTATATGCGATATGCGTATATGCATGAACGCAAAATCATGGGTGGGGCGGAAACTCGGCAAATCACGGCAATCTAGGGCAAATCAGCAATGAATCTCCATCAACTGCGCTTCGTGCGCGAAGCGGTCCGGCAGAACTACAACCTGACGGACGCCGCCAAGGCCTTGTTCACGTCGCAACCGGGCGTCTCGAAAGCCATTATCGAGCTGGAAGAGGAACTGGGCGTGGATATTTTTACGCGCCACGGCAAGCGCATCCGCGGCCTGACGGAACCGGGCCGTCTGGTGCTGGAGTCCGTCGAGCTGATCATGCAGGAAATCGACAGCATGAAGCGCATCGGCAAGGAATTCGCGGCGCAGGACAGCGGCAGCTTTACCATTGCCACCACGCATACGCAGGCGCGCTACACCTTGCCCAAGGTGGTGCAGGCCTTCATGCTGAAGTTCCCCAAGGTGCGATTGTCATTGCTGCAAGGCAATCCGCGCCAGATCGCCGAGATGGTGCAGCGCGACCAGGCCGACCTGGCTATCGCCACGGAATCGATCGCCGCCATCGATGGCCTGATTACCTTGCCATGTTATCAATGGGAACACGTGGTGGTGGTGCCCCTCGACCATCCGCTGCTCAAGTCGAAGTCCGTGACCCTGGAAGAAATCGCCGCCTTCCCCCTGATTACCTATGACAGCGCGTTTGCCGGACGCAACAAGATCGACCATGCTTTCGTGCTGCGCGGCCTGAAGCCGGACATCTTGCTGGAAGCCATCGACGCGGACGTGATCAAGACTTATGTCGAGTTGGGCATGGGGATTGGTATCATAGCGGGTATGGCCTTCGATGCCGAGCGCGACAAAGGCTTGCGCGCCATCCCTGTCGGCCACCTGTTCGGCATGAATGTGTCGCGCGTGGCCGTCAAGCAGGGCGCGTACTTGCGCAGCTATATTTATACCTTTATCGAGTTGCTGACGCCGACCCTGAACCGCAAGCTCATCGAGCAGGCGATGAGCGGTGATAAAGAGCACTACGAACTCTAACAATGCAGGAAGTCGGCCGGGCGATGTGCCTGGCCAAGATTATTTAAGAAGAGAAGAAACAATGATTACCGATCAGCTTGCCAAATATTACGCCACCATCGCGCAGCAGTACGAGCGCGTCTATGACAAGCCCGAACGCCAGGAAGACCTGGAAGTGTTGCGCGACAAGGTCGCCGACGCGCTGGAAGGCCACACCGTGCTGGAACTGGCCTGCGGCACCGGCTACTGGACGGAAGTGCTCGCCGACTCGGCCGAGTCCGTGCTGGCCACCGATATCAACGATGAAATGCTGGCGCTGGCGCAAAAGCGCGGCTTGCCCGACAACGTCACCTTCGCCAAGCTCGACGCGTTCAGCCTGCCCGACGATTTGCTGGGCAAATTTACGGCCGTGTTCGCCGGTTTCTGGTGGTCGCACGTCAAGCGCGAAGACCAGGACAAATACCTGAAGCAATTGCGCGCGAAGCTGGGCAAGGACATCCTGCTGGTCCTGATCGACAATTCCTATGTCGATGGCAGCAGCACCGTGATCGCGCGCACTGATCTGGAAGGCAATACCCACCAGTTCCGCACGACGGATGCGGGTGAGCGCTATGAAGTGTTGAAGAATTTTCCATCGGATAGCCACCTGCGCAAGAAGTTTGCCCACTCGGCCCGCGAAATCCGCATGAAGCGCCTGGAGTACTACTGGCTGCTCAGCTGCCGCCTGAAGTAAGGCCGGCACGGCAAGACAAACCGCCTGCGGGCGGTTTTTTTTCGCCTGTTGTTTTTATGTAACACGGTGTTGTGCCAAAAAGCAACATCTTGTCGATGTCATATTGTTGAAGTATTTCGTGGGCATGATTCGGTTCAGCAGCTAAGTAGCTCAGCAGCAGCTCATCTTGTCCAACCTAATGTAGAGAATCTCAAGTGAAAAAAATTACTCTGGCAGCATTGATCATCGGCACCTTTGCAGCGGCTACGGCACAAGCACAATCGAACGTCACCGTGTACGGCCTGGTTGACCTCGGTATTGCCAAGACCACTGGCCAGCCAACCGTCGAGCGCGAAAACAATGCGTCGCGCCTCGGTTTCAAGGGGACGGAAGATCTGGGTGGCGGCCTGTCCGCAATTTTCAACCTGGAAAGTGAATTCCTGGCCGACACTGGCGCCCAAAAAGGCGTGTTGTTCGACCGTCAAGCCTACGTGGGCTTGAAAGGCGCTTTCGGTACCGCCATCCTGGGCCGCACCAAGAATCTGGTCGATGGCACCATCGCCCGCGTCGACCCATTCAACACCTACGGCGTGGTCGGCAAGAACAATGAAGCCCTGCTGCGTTCGGGCGTCGGCACGTCGCGCGTCAACAATGCCGTGACCTACAACAGCCCGAGCTTTGACGGCTTCGTGGCCAGCCTGCAATACGTGCTGAGCGAAGTCAACAGCGCTGATGCCGGCGTGCTCGGCCTGGCAACCTACGACAATGGCCCGATCAGCCTGCATGCCGGCTACGAAAAAGTCGTGCAGGCAACGGCTGTAGCGCCAAAGGCCGACCTGTGGTCGATCGGTGGCGGCTATAAATTCGGCCCAGCCAAGATCACGGCCGCCTACTCGAAAGGCGACACCAAGGTTGCCACGACCGGCGAATTCAAGTCCTACCTGATCGGCCTGAACTACACGGTTGGCGGCGGTGATGCCAAAGTATCGTACGGCAAGCAAGAGCAAAGCAATAACAAGGTCAATGACCTGGACACCATCAAGGAATTCGGCATCGGTTACGACTACCACCTGTCGAAGCGCACCGACGTGTACGCCTACGCTGGTCGCGAGCGCGTCAAGTCGCTGACCTCGTACCAGGTCGGTATCGCGCACAAGTTCTAAGCATCGCCAGCAACCATGCAATGCGAGGCGCCTGCGGGCGCCTTTTTTCATTCCTGCATGACCGTTTCCGTTGCTTTGGCATGCATGGGCAGCGAGATTTCGATGCGCGTGCCGCCCAGTTCACTATCGGCGCCGATATGGATGCTGCCATGCAAACCCCATACGCGTTCGCGCATGCCCAGCAGACCCAGGGCCGTGGCTTTTTCCATGTCCTGTTCGGCGATGCCGCGGCCGTCATCCTGGATCGTGATGGCCAGCGAGGAATCGATGCGGTGCAGGGCGATGGTGATATGGCTGGCCTCGGCATGACGGGCGATATTCGTCAGCGCCTCTTGCACGATGCGGTAGATGGCCGTGCTGCGCGCATCGTCGAGCACCAGGTCGGCCTCATCGGCCAGCAAGTCGAAATGTATGGCGCGGCGCAACAGAAAGTCATGGCGCAGTTTTTGCAGCGCGAAATACAGCCCCCCCTCATCGAGTGCGCGCGGCCGCAGATTGCTGGCGATGCGGCGCAGCGAGGTAATCGCCGTCACCAGCAAGCCATCCATGCCCTGCAGCAGCGCCTGCAGGGAGGTGCTCGTGTCCGTGTGCTGGCGCACGAGGGTCAGGTCGACGCGCAAGGTGGCCAGCAACTGCCCCAGGTCGTCATGCAGTTCGCGCGCGATATGCTTGCGCTCTTCCTCGCGGATGGTTTGCAGCGCGCTCGACAATTCACGCAGTTGCGAAAAGGAACGGGCCAGCTGTTCATGCACCTGCTTGCGGGCGCTGATGTCGCGCACGATGATGGTGTACACGGTGCGCCCGCCTTCCTGCAAGGCCGACAGCGACCCTTCGAGGGGAAACATGGCGCCGTCGCTGCGCCTGCCTGTCAAGGTGTAATCGGTGGCCCGCCGGCCGGTCAGGCGCAGCTCCTGGCTGATGTCACCAAACGGCGCATCGCTGTCGTGATTGCCCAGGCTGCGCAAGTCGCGCAGGATGTAGTGGCCCAGGCGCATGCCGCGCATGCGCGCCGGCGTGTCGTCAAACAGCCTGGCTGCGGCCGGGTTCGCATGCAGGATGACTTGGCGGCTGTCGATGCTGATGATGGCGTCGCTGGCGCTGTCGATGATGGCCTGGCCCCGCGCCTGCCGTTGCCGGTTGGCCTTGAGCGGGGGGAATAAAAGCAGCAAGAGCGCCGCCGTCATGCCCAGGGGCAGGATGCGCAGCAGTCCGGAGTTGCCTCGGTCAGGCATGGGTATATCTCCTTGCGAACGTGTACGAAGGAAGGCAGGCAAGACGGGGATGGCGGCAGGACTGTATCTAGCCTATGCCTGCTGGGGCGGCGCGGCTTGATGTGGCGCAGGAAGGGCGGCGGGCGAAATCAAGGCGCCGCACCGGGCGGACCGGGCGGCGGCGGGAGGGACTACATTTGCTTGAACAGGTGCAGGAAGCTGCGGCTTACTTCGAGCTTGTCGGACTTGCCTTTGATGAGCACCAGGTGGCGGCCGCGGATGTCGCGCGTCACGCCTTCGATGGCGTTCACGTTGACCAGCGTGGCGCGGTGGATTTGCCAGAACAGCGAGGGGTCGAGCTCTTCCGCCAGGTCGCGCACGGGCTTGCGGATCAGCGCTTCATACTTGGCCGTCTGCACGCAGGTGTATTTCTCGTCGGAACGGAAGAACAGGATCTCTTCCACGGGGATCATGCGCAAGTCCTGGCCGATGCTCGCTTGTATCCATTGCAAATAGGTGGGCTTGGCCGTGATTTTTTCGGCCAGCTGCGACAGCATGGCCGTGACGCTGCTGTTGACGTCCAGCGCCGGCTTGTTCAAGTGCGTTTTCAGGCGTTCCACCGTCACCAGCAGGCGTTCGTGCTCGGGCGGCTTGAGCACGTAGTCGACGGCGCCCCGTTCGAACGCTTCGACGGCATGGGTGTCGTAGGCCGTGACGAAGACGATATGGCTCTTGCTGCCAATTACTTGCGCCGCTTCCATGCCCGTCTTGCCCGGCATGCGGATATCGAGGAAGGCAAAGTCCGGCTTGAGCTGCTCCACCAGTTCGATCGCTTCGTCGCCATTCTTGGCTTCGCCGATGATTTCCAGTTCGGGCCAGGCCTGGCCCAGGCGCAGGCGCAGCTGGTCGCGCATCAGTCTTTCGTCGTCGGCAATAATAGCGGTAGGCATAGGTCTCAAGTGTGAACTGGCGAAGATTGATTATTCAATGATTTAGCGCTTTTATCAACTGTCTTATTTGGACAACTGATACGGCACTTCGATCACGGCGCACACGCCGGACGGTTGATTTGGCGTAATGGTCAGGCTGCCCTGGTCGCCGTGCAACAATTTCAGGCGTTCGCGGATGGTGGGCAAGCCCAGGCCCGTGCCATCGCTGGGCACGACGCCAAAGCCGAGGCCGTCGTCGGTGACCGTCACGCGCAGCTTGCTGTGCGCCACTTCGGCCACGATGCGCAGGGTGCCGCCTTCCGGCTTGACTTCCAGGCCGTGCTTGATGGCGTTTTCCACCATCGACTGCAGCATCATGGGCGGGAAGGCGGCGCTGCGCAAGCCGTCGGGAATCTGGAAATCGACGGTCAGGCGTTCCTCCATGCGCATTTTCAGCAGGTTCAGGTAGGCTTGCACCATGTCCGCTTCACGCCCCAGGTTGGTAATCAGGGCGTTGTCGCGCATTTGCGGCAGTACGGCGCGCAGATACTGGATCAGGCTGCGCTGCATCTTGGCCGCGCGCGGCGGGTCGGTCTGGATCAGGTGCTCGACGGAGGCCAGCGTGTTGAACAGGAAGTGCGGCTCGACTTGCGCCTGCATCATCTGCATCTTCGCTTCGCTGAGCTGGCGCTGCATGGATTCGCGCTCGGCCGCTTCGTTGGCCGTGACGGTTTCCGCCTCGGCGCGTTTCTTTCCGCCAACCAGGGCCTTCATGGCGAACAGGGCCAATACGAGCAGCGAGACAAAACTCTTGAACCAGGTGGAAGCTTGTTGGTGGTAGCGCGAAACCTTTTGTTCGGCGGCGTCATCAACGGCTTCCTCGATGGCGTTCGACAGTTCTTCGCCGATTTGTGGCGGCAATTCGATGTGAACCTCTTCCCCGGATGCATTGGTCGTCACCGGATAGCTGGGCTTGGCCGGCGCCGCGGGAGCGGCCGGCGGCTCGGGCGGCGCCGGCGGCACGGCGCTGGCCTGTTCGTCCGCCTCGGCGGCATCGGCAGGTTCACTGGCGGCATCGGCCGTGCTGTTGCGCCGGTTCTTGCCATTGCGCGGATTGAAATGGATGCCCGTGTCGTCGATCAGGATATTGGTATCGCCCGTGCCTTTGCTGCTGCGCTTGTGCGACTTGATGACGACCTCCTCATTCGGACTCGATGAGAACAGTTCATCCTGCAAAATGGAGCCGGCGATCAGTGCCAGGGCGGCAAACAGGAAAAATTTCCACCAAGACAGCTGAGTGACCCAGGTCGTGGTCGCGTCAAATGCCCGTTGCAACCAGGCGAGGATGGTTTTCAACAGTTGCGGCAAGTTGGAAATCGGGAGCATGTGGACGCTTTCAAATACAGGATACAAGAGTTAATCGACGCGGCGGACAAGTTTAACCTGTTGTTGCGCCGTGTCAGAGTCTGATGTTGCCACTGTGCCTAAAGCCATGGCGTGACGCCAGCCCCTTGCGACAGGCTGCACAAAAGGACGCTTGAAGTGAGCACTTTGCCTGCTGGGCGGGGAGTTGTTTGGATGGGGCTGCAAATTAGCCCTTGCGGGGCGTGCGGGGCAGGGCTATAATTCGCCCCCTCGCTGAACGACGCATGCAAATGCT
>NZ_JBWKUZ010000009.1:0-174074 GCF_059421435.1 Janthinobacterium sp. GW821-FHT03A03
GCACGATGGCGGGGAAAGACGGCAGATAGGTGTCGATGGCAAGCGGTCCGACCATGGCCAGGCCCGCCAAAATCCAGGTTAATAATTTAGTCATGTTGAACAGTGTTTTTGTTAGTCCGTCATTTTACGCTAGCGGCAACAATCGGGTCTGGCGCGGGCCTTGTTGGTCGTCGATATGCGTTTTTCGCATATCGAACATTGAATTCCTTCGTTTGTTTTGCCTGTCGCCGCCGTTATGCTGGGGCGACCCGGCCTGTTTGCCGTTTTTTTGGAAGTGACACGCCATGCACAGTATTTACCCCGCGGCGCCAGCCGACGACACGGCCCAGTGGAACCTGGGGCCCGTGATCCAGGCCTTGCGCAGCTCGCGCGAAGACAAGCACAAGATCCGCCACAACGGCAGGGTGCGCGAACTGCCGTCGCGCGAAGCGCTGACCAGCATCGTCAACGGCCTGTCGGCGGCCCTGTTCCCCACGCATTACGGACGGCCGAACCTGACCGATGAAAGCATCGACTATTTTGTCGGCGACACGCTCAACACCACCCTGAACCGCCTCAGCGAGCAGGTGCGGCGCGGCCTGCTGTTTTCCGCTCCGGCCGGCGATGACGACGGCGGCGCCGGCGACGATGCGGCCCTGGCGCAGCGGGCGCGCGACATCACGCGCGCCTTCGCCGCCAGCCTGCCCGACATCCGCGCCCTGCTCGTGTCGGACGTGCAGGCCGCCTATGCGGGCGACCCGGCCGCCACCTCGGTGGCCGAGATCATGCTGTGCTATCCGGGCACCATCGCCATCTTGTACCACCGGCTGGCGCACCAGCTGCACGCGCTCGGTGCGCCATTCCTGGCGCGCCTGGTGGCCGATATCGCGCACACCTTGACGGGTATTGACATCCATCCGGGCGCGCGCATCGGCGCCTCCTTCTTCATCGACCACGGCACGGGCGTGGTGATCGGCGAGACGGCCATCATCGGCCAGCGCGTGCGCCTGTACCAGGCCGTCACGCTGGGCGCCAAGCGTTTTCCCGCGGACGCCGCCGGCGCGCTGATCAAGGGCACGCCGCGCCACCCCATCGTCGAGGACGATGTGGTGATATACGCGGGCGCGACGGTGCTGGGGCGCATTACCATCGGCGCGGGATCGACCATCGGGGGGAATGTGTGGCTGACGCAGAGCGTGCCGGCGAACAGCAATGTATCGCAGGCGCAGATGCGCAACGATTGAGGAGTGGCCGAGAAAACGTCCATGGCGGCGTTGCAGCGCCTGGCCGTACCAGCGCACTGCCTGCGGCGCTGCGCCTTGCCCTGAACGTTTTTCGGGCACTCTTCAAGCCGGGCGTGGCGCCTGGCTTTGCAAAGACCTTACTTCACCGTCAGCGCCTCATAGCGGGCCACGGGCACGCCATCGTTGAGCAGCAGCAGTTCCTGGTCGGCGTAGCGGTAGCCGTTGACTTCGCCCAGGGTGGTCAACAGTTCGCGTTCGAGGTCCATATCCTGCGGCTGGCACATCATCATGGTGCCGGCCAGCTGCGAGAAGGCCAGGGTGCTGACGCCGTCGCTGGTGTAGCCGCCCATCATCTGGTTGCAGCCGCTGTGGCCGCTGGCGCGGCCTTCGGCCAGCAGCAGCGTCACGTCGCGCTGCTCGGGCGCCTTGCGCGCGACTTTCTTGCCCTTCAATTCCTTCAGCTTCCACTGCGTGCCCGTCAGCTTCGGCGCCGGCCTGGCTGGCGAGGTGGCGCCTGGCGCGGCGGCGGCCGCATCGCTGGTCGCGGGTGTCTGTGCGCAGCCGGCCGTAATGGCGATGATGGCGGCGAGGGGAATCAGTCTGGCGATCTTGAACATGGCATTTCCTTCTTCAAATGAATGGCGCCAGCGTAGCAGATACGCGCCGCGCCGGCGTGCACGGTTGACAAGTCTACCGCTCCTGCTCCAGCCGCGCCTCGAGCAGGGCGCGCGCCGCCGCCACGTAGGCGCGGCAGGCCTGCTGGTCGACAAAGGCCTCGCTGCCGGCCGTGACGCTCGCTTCCAGTCGCTCCCACAGCTGCGACGCTTCCGGGTGGGCCGAGATGAGTACGTCGCAGGGCAGTTTTTCCAGGGTTGCGAAGCTGCGGCGCAGGTCGTCCACCGCATTCGGATACTCGCTGCTGGCGCTGAACCTGAAGCCGGGGCGAGAAACGGCGTTGAGGCTGTCCGCGTAGACCATGTTCAGGCAGCGGGGGCCGTCGCACGATTCCCAGGTCCAGCTCAGGCCTCCGGGCGTGTGGCCCGGCGTGGCGTGCGCCGTCAGGACTATGGGGCCGACGTTGAACTGGCCGCCTTCGCGCGCCAGACGCATGTCTGTCACGGGCGGGTACTTGGGCAGCGCATGGTATTGCGGGTCGTCCGGTCCCACTTCGCCCGACGCCAGGTCCAGCGCCGCCGAAGGGCTGGCGGCCACCAGCGCATTGCTGCGCCGCTGCAGTTCGGCCAGGCCGCCCGCATGGTCGATATGGCCGTGCGAATTGAGTATCAGCTTGACGTCCTCGATGCGGAAACCCAGCGCGTCGATATTGGCGATGATCTTGGGCGCCGACTCCGGCAAGCCGCCGTCGATCAGCACGTGACCCTGGGGCGACGTCACCAGCACGGAACTGAGGCCTTTGACGCCCACATAATAGGTATTGCCGAAAATGCGGAACGGCGCCTGGTCCGCGTTCCAGGCGGCGCAGACGTCGCAGCCCGGTGTCGGCGGCGTGGCTGGCGCCTGCGCCAGCGCCAGCGTGGCGGGGATGGCCAGCAGCGTGGTCATGGCCAGCGTGCGTGGGAGTGTGAGGGGCATTGCAGTCCTTATCAGTGGTGC
The DNA here is from genome assembly GCF_059421435.1 of Janthinobacterium sp. GW821-FHT03A03. Lineage (NCBI taxonomy): Bacteria > Pseudomonadati > Pseudomonadota > Betaproteobacteria > Burkholderiales > Oxalobacteraceae > Janthinobacterium > Janthinobacterium sp. GW821-FHT03A03. The sequence continues at coordinate 2,838 of NZ_JBWKUZ010000009.1, forward strand.
CAGGATGGCGTATGCTGACATGGAACGGGGCCCGAGGCAAATGTTCACGGGGGCGCCGGCGGCCCGCCAGCGGCGTCATTCCTGTACTGCAGTTCGATCAGCGTGTCGTCCGGATAGCTGGTGTCGCCGATGGGAGCGACGAAGGAAGCGCCTTCTTTTTCCACCTTCAGGGGCACGCGGCGCTCGCCGGCGAGCAGGGTGGCGCTGGCAAGGGGCACATCGCTGCGGGCGCCCAGCTTGAGCTGTTCGGAGGAGCACCAGTCGGTGGTGCGCAGCAAGGTGCCGACCAGGGTCCGTACCCAGAACGCAATCTCCTTCTTGGCGATGGCGATCATCACCTGGCATTGCAGGCGCAAGTCACCCAGGCGGCGCATGTTGGCCGGCACGCCGTCGCTGTAGACGGAGGGCTGCCAGCGGTAATGGCCTTTTTTCTTGTTCGTGATCAGGTCCGCGTCTTCGCTGTCGGCCTGCGCGCTGCGCGGCAGCACGAAGCTGCCGTCGGCGGCCAGGGGCAGGGCAATCGCGGTTTCGTTGCCGGCGATGCGCAAGGTCAGGTCCTGCATGGCGTCTGCCGGCGCGCGGCTGCCCGCGACCAGCCTGAAGCGCACTTCGCGCGCTTGCGGCGCCAGCGCATGGTATTCATCGAAGGCGTCGAGACCTGCCGCCATCACGCGGTACGATTTCAGTTCCGGATTGCGGATGCTGTTGATGTGGATGGACTGGCCGGTTTCGGCCGGCGCGTCCGCTTGCACCGCGGCATGGCTGGCGGCCAGGAGGGCGAAGAGCAAGGTCGAAGGGCGCTTGCCGCGAAAGGAAAGGAGGTGCACGTCGTCGCCTGTGTGTTTTTGACATGACAAGCTAACATGATTGATAACGCTTGTCACTGGCGCCGTCAGGCCGCCGCCAGCGCCTCCTCGCCGGGCCCGATGCTGACCAGCCGTCCCGCGTGACCGGCCGGCAGGCGCGGGCCCCGGCCGAAGACCTTGTGGCGCAGGGTGCCTTCTTCATAATGCGTGCGGTAGCGGCCGCGCCGCTGCAGTTCCGGCACGATGTGGGCCACCACGTCGGCCATGCTGTCGTGGGCCACGGCGAAGGCAAGATTGAACCCGTCGATACCCGTTTCGTCGAGCCACGCTTCCAGCTGGTCGGCCACCTGGCGCGCATCGCCCACCAGTACGGGGCCGCGTCCGCCCAGGCCGATGTATTCGGCCGCCTCGCGCACTGTCCAGCGGCGTTCCGGGTCGGCCTGGCTGAACGAGGCCAGCGCCGAGCGTCCCGCCTCGGAATCGATGTAGTCGATGGTGGCGTCGAGCGGATAGCGGCTGAAATCGACGCCCGTCCAGCCCGACAGCAGCACCAGCGCCGCCTCGATATTGACATGGCGCAGATAGTCGGCGTGTTTGGCGCGCGCTTGCGCTTCCGTGGCGCCCGTGATGACCAGCGCCTGCGCATAGATCAGCAGCGCATCACCATCGCGCCCGCTTTGCCGCACGGCGGCGCGCAAGTCGTCCGCGTAACGCTTGACGACTGTCTTGCTGGGGCCACTGACAAACGTGGCTTCCGCGTGGCGCGCCGCGAAGCGCGTGCCGCGCGGCGAGGTGCCCGCCTGGTACAGCAGCGGCGTGCGCTGCGGCGACGGTTCGCACAAATGGATGCCGGGCACCTGGTAGTGGCGCCCGGCATGGTTGATCGGATGTACCTTGGCCGGATCGGCGTAGATTGCGCGCGCCTTGTCGTTGACGACGGCGTCGTCGTCCCAGCTTTTTTCCCACAGCTTGTAGACGACTTCCAGGTATTCATCGGCCAGGTCGTAGCGTTCGTCGTGGCCCAGCTGCTGGCTCAGGCCCAGGTTGCGCGCCGCGCTATCGAGGTAGCCCGTGACGATATTCCAGCCGATGCGCCCACCCGTCAGGTGGTCGAGCGTGGACATGCGCCGCGCGAACGTGTACGGGTGCTCATAGGTGAGGGCGCAGGTGACGCCGAAACCCAGGTGCGTGGTGGCCTGCGCCATGATGGGCACGAGGGCCAGCGGGTCGTTCAGCGGCACCTGCACGCCGTGTTCCAGGGCCGCATCGAGGCTGCCCCGGTACACGTCATACACGCCCAGCACGTCGGCAAGGAATACCGCGTCGAACAGGCCCGCCTCCAGCAGGCGCGCCAGTTCCGTCCAGTGTTCGGGATCGGTGTAGCGGTGGCTGCGGTCGCGCGCATGCGTCCACAGCCCCGGCGACTGGTGGCCTACCGTATTCATCTGGAATGCGTTGAAGCGTATCGTCTTGGCCATGGCTTATTTGGCCGCCGTCTGCAAGGCTTGCTGGTAGTCGGGTTTTGAATAGCCGGCAAAGTGTTTATTGGTGATGTCGAGGAATTCGCGCGAGCGGTAGGCGGCCGCCAGGTCTCTGGCGAACTGCTTGTCCTTGTCGGCCGTGCGGATGGCCACCAGGTTGATGTAGTTGGGCGAGATTTTCTCGGCCACCAGCGCATCCGTCAGTTTCAGCCCCGAGGCCAGCGCGTAATTGCCGTTGATGAAGGAGTAATCGGTGTCGCCCAGCGAGCGTGGCAGCTGCGCCGCTTCCAGCGGCAGCAGCTTGATTTTCTTCGTGTTGACGGCGATATCCTTTTCCGACGCGCGCACGGGGTCGAAGCTGGCGCGCAGCTTGATCCAGCCCAATTGATCGAGCAGCACCAGCGCGCGCGCCTGGTTGGTCGGATCGTTCGGCAAACCCACCGTCGTGCCTTCCCTCACGTCATCGAGCGTCTTGTGCTTCCTGCTGTAGATGGCGATCGGCGCCGTGGGGATCGTGATCAGGTCCGTCAGGGCCAGCTTGTGCTCGGTCGCGAACTTCTTCAGGTAGACGATGTGCTGGAAGACGTTGGCGTCCAGCGAACCCTCGGCCAGCGCGAAGTTCGGCTGGATGTAGTCGTTGAATTCCACCAGCTTGACCTTGTAGCCCTGTTTCTCCAGGATAGGCTTGATGCCCAGCTTGATCTGGTCCGCGTACGGCCCGGCGCTGGTGCCGATGGTGATGTCTTTCGGGTCCTTGGCGTGGGCGAAGCTGGCTGTCAAGGCCAGGGTCAGGGCGGTGAGGACGATGCTGCGGCGGGCGATGGTCATGGTGGCTCCTTGGTGGGTAAATTATGAGTACGCGGTCGGCTCGGGCACCGTGCCAGTCAGGGCAAAGCGTCCCAGGTCGCGCAGCTTGTAGTCGATGGGGTCGTGCAGCGTATGCACGCGCACGTTGCGCCAATAGCGGTCGAAGCCGTATTGGGCCGAGGTGGAACGGGCGCCCGTCAGTTCGAACATCTGGCTGCTGATTTCGAGGCCCGCCTTGTGCGCCAGGCATTTGGCTTCGGCCACGGCCACGGCCAGCAAGCCCCGTTCGCGCGCCGTCACCAGCGCGCCCTTGCGGAACACTTTTTCCAGTTCCTGCGCCGCGCCATCGGCCAGCACCTGCGCGGGGCGCAGCAGCAGCCATAGCTGGCCGTAGCGGTGCTGGATCAAAGGGTCGTCCGCAGCCCTGGCCACGCCCGAGGCGAACCAGGCTTTCGCCTGTTCGTCCGTGTAGCGGCGCGCCGCCTCGAAGGCGCCTTCGGCGATACCCAGATATAAATTTGTCATGATCAATTGCGCGATCTGCGAGCGCACGGTGGCTTGCGGCGTGGCGGCCTGCGCGGGCGCCTGCAGCACCAGCTCCTGCGGCAGGGCGACTCCTTCAAAGCGGACATTGCCGCTGTCCGTCTGGCGCTGGCCGAAAGCGTCCCAGTCCGCCTGCACGGTCACGCCGTCCTGGCGCGTGGGCAGGGCGGCGATCAGCGCCGTCTGCGTGGGCGCATGCCAGGCGGAGACGGTCAGCCAGTCGGAACCGACGGAGCCGGAAGAAAAGCTCTTGATGCCGTCGAGGATATAGCCGTTGTCGCTGTCGCTGGCCGCGACCCGCTTGTCGAGGGGATTGAGCGCATTGCCCCAGAACAGGCGCTCGTCCACGGTCAGGGTGAGCAGGCGGCGCTGCTGCTGCGCGCTGCCGTACAGCTGCAAGCCGGCCAGTTGTAGATGGTGGAAGCCGAAGACATGCGCCAGCGCGCTGTCGGCGCGCGCCAGGATGCGGATCACCTGGTACACGAGGGGCCAGGATGCGCCCTGGCCGCCGAATTCCACGGGAATCGACAAGGTGAGAAGACCCGAGTCGCGCAGCCATTCGCGTTCCCGGGCCGCGTGACCGCCGGCCTGGTCGCGGGCATTGGCTGTTTCGGCCAGGCGCGCGGCCAGCGACGTGGCGATGTGGATGGCGTCCTGCAGCGCTTGCTGGGCAGGGGCCCGGGAGCGGGCGGACTGGAGAAAAACGCTAGACATGGGTGACATTCCAGAAAGACGATGCAGCCGATATTGCACCGCTCCGCGTGCGCCGTACACGAAGAAAACCGCGCATGGATATGCGAAAAAAGCCGCGCCGGCGACGGCGCCACGGCTGGCGGGGCGTCAGGCGCGGATAGTCAAAAAACGCATATGGAAGCGCGAAAGCATTCGTTTTAACGCGCCCCTGATGGCGATAGGCTGCAAGCATCTTGAGTAGCCAAATTGATCGATCACGCACAGGGACGGACACCACATGAGCATCTTGTTATTGGGCGGCAGCCCGCAACTCCCATCGAGTTCCAGCCGCTTGCTGCTGCATGTTGGCGAGCAGCTGGCGCTGCGGGGCCACAACTGCGCCAGGCTGCATGTGCGCGACCTGCCGGCGCGCGCCCTGCTGCTGGCCGACCATGACGACGCGGCGATCGCCCGCGCCGTGCGCGCCGTGGCCGACGCCGACGCCATCGTGATCGCCACGCCCATCTACAAGGCGTCCTACACAGGCTTGCTGAAAGCCTTTCTCGACCTGCTGCCGCAGGATGGCCTGGCCGGCAAGCTGGTACTGCCGCTGGCCACGGGCGGCGGCCACGCCCACACCCTGGCGCTCGATTACGCGTTGCGCCCCGTGCTGCATGCGCTGGGCGCCAGGCAGGTGTTCACCAGCATCTATGCCAATGCGCAGCAACTGGCGTGGGACGAAGAGCGGCGCCTGAGCCTGGACACGCCGATCGCCGCGCGCGTGCAGGCCGGCGTCGAGGAAGTGGTGGCCGGCCTGTTCGTGCTGGAGGGCCAGCGCCCGCCGGCACCGGCAGAGGTCCCGCCTCCCGTGCGTTCGCTGCAAGACCAGCCTTACGCCCCCCAGTATCAAGCCGCCTGATTATTCACCGACCAAAGGAACCGCCATGACACATCGCCACGCACAACGCCTCTCGCGCCGTACCACTCTGGGCCTGCTGTTCGCCGCCGCTGCCGGCGTGATGGCGGCCGGCATGCCGGCCACGGCGCAGGCGCAGGCCAAGGGAGAAGTACAGGTGCAGGTGCGTATTGGCTACCAGAAATACGGCACCCTGACCTTGTTGAAGGGGCGCGGCACGCTGGAAAAACGCCTGGCCGAGCAGGGCGTGGGCGTGAAATGGACGGAATTTCCAGCCGGTCCCGTGCTGCTGGAAGGCTTGAACGTGGGCAGCATCGATTTCGGCACCGTGGGCGAGGCGCCGCCAATCTTTGCCCAGGCGGCCGGCGCCAATCTGGTATATGTCGGCAATGAGCCGGCGTCGCCCGCCAGCGAAGCCATCGTCGTGCCCAAGGGTTCCGGCCTGCGCACCCTGGCCGATTTGAAGGGCAAGAAAATCGCCCTGAACAAGGGCTCGAACGTGCATTACCTGCTGTTGAAAGCGCTGGAAAAGGCCGGCGTCGCGTATGCCGACATCCAGCCCGTGTTCCTGCCGCCGGCCGATGCGCGCGCCGCCTTCGAGCGGGGCAGCGTGGATGCCTGGGCCATCTGGGACCCGTTCCTGGCGGCCGCCGAAAAGCAGCTGGGCGCGCGCGTGCTGGCCGACGGCAAGGGCCTGGTGGCGAACTACCAGTTTTATCTGGCGTCGCGCACGTATGCGGAAAAGCATCCCGAGATCCTGCGCATCGTGCTCGACGAAGTGGCCAAGGTCGATGACTGGGGCCGCAACAACCCGGACGAGGTGGCGACGATCCTGTCGGCGCAGACCGGGCTGGGCAAGGATGTGGTGGCGCTGGCCGCCGCGCGCTATGCGTATGGCGTCAAACCCGTGTCCGTCGACGTCATCGCTTCGCAGCAAAGGGTGGCCGATGCCTTTTCCAGCCTGAAGCTGATACCGAAGCCGATCGTTGTCAAGGACGCGCTGCTGCCGGCGCGCCAGCTGGCCACCAGCGCAAAATAAGGAATAAATATCATGTCATTGAATGTCTTCTGGTTTATCCCCACCCACGGCGACAGCCGCTACCTGGGCACGTCGCAGGGCGCGCGTCCCGTCGACGCCGATTATTTGCGCCAGGTGGCCGTGGCCGCCGACACGCTTGGCTACGACGGCGTGCTGCTGCCCACGGGCCGCTCCTGCGAAGACGCGTGGGTGGTGGCGTCATCCTTGATCAGCGTGACGCAAAAGCTCAAATTCCTCGTGGCCGTGCGGCCCGGCCTGTCCACGCCCGGCCTGGCCGTGCGCATGGCGTCCACCTTTGACCGCCTGTCGAATGGGCGATTGCTGATCAACGTCGTCACGGGCGGCGACCAGGGCGAGCTGGAAGCGGACGGCCTGTTTGCCGACCACGCCAAGCGCTATGAAATCTCCGATGAATTCATCAAGGTGTGGCGCGCCACGCTGGCGGGCGAGGGCGGCGCTGCCGGCTACGATTTCGAGGGCAAGCATATCCAGGTGAAGGGCGCGAAAACCTTGTATCCGCCCGTGCAGAAACCGTATCCGCCCCTGTATTTCGGCGGTTCGTCGGAGCCGGCGCATGCGCTGGCGGCCGAGCAGATGGACGTCTACCTGACGTGGGGCGAGCCGCCCGCCGCCGTCGCCGAGAAAATCGCCGACATCCGCGCGCGCGCCGCCAAGCGGGGACGCACGGTGCGCTTCGGCATCCGATTGCACGTGATCGTGCGCGAAACCAACGAGGCGGCCTGGCGCGCGGCCGATGAACTGATCAGCCACCTCGACGACGACATCATCGCCAAGGCGCAGGCGGCGTTCGGCAAGATGGATTCCGTGGGCCAGCAGCGCATGGCGGCCCTGCACGGCGGGCGGCGCGACAAGCTCGAAGTGTCGCCCAATCTCTGGGCGGGCGTGGGCCTGGTGCGCGGCGGCGCGGGCACGGCCCTGGTCGGCGACGGCCCGACCGTGGTGGCGCGCATGCAGGAATACGCGGACCTGGGCATCGACACCTTCATTTTCTCCGGTTACCCGCACCTGGAAGAGTCGTACCGTTTCGCCGAACTGGTATTTCCGCTGCTGGGCAAGGGCAAGACCGTGGGTGAGCAGTCCTTGAGCGGCCCTTTCGGTGAAGTCATGGCCAGCAATATCGTGCCGGCCGCGCCGCAGAAAAAGGCGGCCTGAAATGGCGACGGCTGCCGTCAAGCGCCTTTCCGGCACGCCCTGGCGCAATGTCTTGGCGCCATGGGCCTTGCCCGTGGCGCTGCTGCTGGCCTGGCAGCTGGCGGCGCAGTGGGGCTGGCTGTCGAGCCGCATCCTGCCCGAGCCATGGGCCGTGGCGAAGGCCTTCTGGCACCTGGCGCTGTCGGGCGAGCTGTGGCTGCACCTGAAGACGAGCTTGTGGCGCGCCACGGTCGGTTTCGCCGTGGGCGCCGGACTGGGCTTGCTGCTGGGGCTGTTGACGGGCAGCTTCCGCCACGCGGAAACCCTGCTCGACACGACCTTGCAAATGGTGCGCAACATCCCGGCCCTGGCCCTGATTCCGCTGGTGATCCTGTGGTTCGGCATCGACGAGACGGCGAAACTGTTTCTGCTGGCCGTCGGCGTGTTCTTTCCCGTCTACCTGAACACCTTCCACGGCATCCGCGCGGCCGACCAGGGTTTGATCGAAATGGCGAAAAGCTATGGCCTGTCCGGCTGGCCCCTGTACCGCGACGTGATCCTGCCGGCCGCCATGCCCTCGATCCTGGTCGGCGTGCGCTTTTCGCTGGGCCTCGTGTGGGTGCTGCTGATCGTCGCCGAAACCATCTCGGCGCAGGCCGGCATTGGCTACATGACCATGAATGCGCGCGAATTTTTGCAAACGGACGTGGTGCTGGTGGGGATTTTGCTGTACGCCTTGCTGGGCAAGCTGGCCGATTTGCTTTCGCGCCGGCTGGAACGCTGCTGCCTGCGCTGGAATCCCGCCTACCGCCAATAATTGAAGAGGACACCATGCTGCTTGCACCGATCCAGATTGAAACGGATTTTCTGTCCCATTTCGTGCAGTACGACCCCGCCAGCGCGCCGCCGCAGGCCAGGGGCGCCCCGCAAACTCCTTTGCAGCGCCGCGGCGTGCCGCTGGCATTGACGCAATTGAGCAAGGCGTATGGCGCACGCTCCGTGCTGAACAACGTCGACCTGCAGCTCGAAGCGGGCGAGTTTGTCGCCATCGTGGGACGCAGCGGCTGCGGCAAGAGCACCTTGCTGCGCTCGATCGCGGGGCTGGAAAGCGTCGCGGAAGGGATGGTTGCCATCGGCAGCGGCGTGGGCGCGCCCGATATCCGCATCATGTTCCAGGAAGCGCGGCTGCTGCCTTGGAAAACCGTGCTGGAAAACGTGGCTTTGGGCTTGCCCCGCTCCGTGGGCGCGGCGGCGGCCGCCCTGTGGACGGTGGGCCTGGCAGAACGGGCCGATGACTGGCCGGCAGCCCTGTCGGGCGGGCAGAAGCAGCGCGTGGCGCTGGCGCGCGCCCTCGTGCACGAACCGCAATTGCTGTTGCTCGACGAGCCGCTGGGCGCGCTCGACGCCCTGACGCGCATCGAAATGCAGCAGCTGATCGAATCGCTGTGGCTGGCGCGCGGCTTTACGGCCGTGCTGGTGACGCACGACGTGGCCGAAGCCGTGGCCCTGGCCGACCGCGTGCTGCTGATCGAGGATGGCCAGATCACGCTGGACGCGCGGGTGGACTTGCCGCGCCCCCGCCAGCGCGGCCATGCGGCCTTTGCCGCGCTGGAGCAGGCTATCTTGTCGCGCGTGCTGCAGCCGCAGCAGGGGCAGGCAACTGCGCCAGCACGATAAAGCCGTCCGGATCCACCGTCGCCACGATGCCCTCGTAATTGGCGATGGCCGGATGGCGCGTGGCCAGCGGTTGCGCATGCGTGGCCGTGACGACGATGACCTGCGCGCCGGCCGCCTCGCCCGCCTCAATGCCGACCGACGCATCCTCGAAGACCAGGCAGTCAACGGGCGCCACGCCCAGTTTTTCTGCCGCCAGCAGGTAGCAATCCGGCCTGGGTTTGCCGGCCTTGACGTCTTCCGCCGTCACCATGATGGCGGGAATGGGCATACCGGCCGCCTGCAGGCGCGCGGTGGCCAGCGCGCGCGGCGCCGAGGTGACGATGGCCCACCGGGCCGGCGGCAGCGACCGCAGGAGGCGCCGTGCGCCGGCAACTTCAATGATCCCCGCCACGTCGATGATCTCGGCATCCGTGATGCCTTGCGACTCGCGTTGCGCGTCGACGCCGGGCAGGCGCAGCCTGGCGATGGTGTCGACCGAGCGCGCGCCGTGGATGGTGGGCAGAAAGGCCGCCACGTCGAGGCCCTGGCGCTGCGCCCATGTGCCCCAGATGCGTTCGGCGGCGGCGATGGAATTGATGACGGTGCCGTCCATGTCGAACAGCAGGGCGCGGTAGCGGCCTGCGGCGCGGGGCGGCGTCGGCGATAACGGTGGCTGCTGCGACGGCGAGGGCAGGGCGGACATGGCTTCCTTCCAGATGATGGGCTGGAAGCCATTGTAACGGCAGTCGATTTTTATTTCACAGGTAGACCGATTCAAACCGGGCCACGGGCGCGCCATCCTTGAGCAGGATCAGATATTCGCCTTCGAAACGGTAGCCCGTCACGCTGCTCAAGTTGGCCAGCACGGCGCTTTCCAGCTGCATCAAAGGCGGCGGGCAGGCCATGCGGGTGCCGGCCAGCTGCGTGAAGCGCAGGGCCGTGCCGGCCAGCGTATAGCCGCCCATGACGCGGTTGCAGCCCGTAAAACCGGTGACCTTGCCGTCATCGGACAGGGTGATGCGCACTTCGCGCTCCTGCCCGGGAGCCATCGCCACCTTGGCGCCATCGAGTTCCGTCAGCTTCCAGTAGGTATTCGTCAGGCTGTAGCTGGGGGCCAGCGCGTCGCCCGGAGCGGCATGGTCGCCTGTCCCGGCGCAGCCGGCGGCCAGGGCGATGGCGGCGGCCAGGGGCAGGTGTTTCAGTCGATGCAGCATGGGATGCTCCCGTGAAGGTGGATGATGGCTGCCAGACTAGCAGATTATCCGCCCGTCCCCCGGTACGGCAGCGCAGCGGCGATTATTTTTCATTTAGGCAGTATTGGCATTAAACTCATGCTTTATGCCTTTTTATCCTGTCACGGGGAGCCGAAGTGATGCAGCAAGCCCAATTGCTCAATAACCGACTGGTCGCCACCAGCGGCGATGACGTGCTGGTGGACCATATCGTGCCGGGCGCGCCGCTGGTCATCGCCTTCGGCTTCGTTTCATGGACCACGCGTCCCGCCTTTGATTTTTTCGGCCGCCTGAAAAAGCTGGAACAGGCCAGCGGACAGCACCTGAACAAAATCCTCGTGCGCGATTCGGCCAATGCCTGGTATCACCGGCGCATCGCAGGCCTGGGCAGCCATGTCGACGAAACGGCGCAAGCGCTGCGCGAGCTGGTGCGCCGCATCGCGCCGGGTAATGTCACCACCATCGGCCAGTCCATGGGCGCGTATGCGGCCGTCATGTATGGCTTGCTGCTGGAGGTGCAGCAGATCGTCGCCTTCGGGCCGCTGTCCTTTCTCGACGTGGAGCAGGCGCGTTTGTACCATGAGCTGCGCTGGCTGCCCGTGATGGAGTCGCTGGCCCAGGACCCGCCGCTGTCCGGCTACTACGACCTGGCCGCCCTGTGCCGCGCCAGGGCGACGCAGCGTACGCATACCCACCTGGTATTCGGCACGCGGCCTGACGCGGCCCGGCCTGACGTGGCCCGGCCTGACGCGGCCGGCGCCGGCGAATCGGTCAACCTCGACGCCATGCACGCGCAGCGCCTGGCCGCCTTCGGCCGCTGCACCCTGCACCCGTATCCGCACTCGGGACACGCGGTGGTGCAGCACCTGATCGACACGCAGCGCATCAACGGCTTGCTGGCCCAGTGCATACTCGGTCTCACCCTGGCGCCGGAAGCGATGCCGGAAATCGGCGCCGCCTGGAAGGACTGGGTGGCGGAAAACCTGCGCCTGGGCTGCGCCAGCGAGCAACTGGTGGCGGTGCTGCAGCAGCACGGCTTTTCGCACGCCAGCAGCATGGCCGCCGTGGCGGCTGCCAGCGCCATCCCGAAGGCCACATGACGCCGCAGCTCGAACTCGACACCCTGAAAATGCGCATCGCCGCCCCGCAACTGGCGGCGCTCGACTTGCGCGTGCGCGTCCAGCGCGCGCTGCGCCAGCTGATACTCGATGGCGTGCTCGCGCCCGGCCTGCGGCTGCCCGCCACGCGCGCGCTGGCGCAGTCGCTGGGGCTGTCGCGCGACACGGTGGAAATGGCGTACGCGCAGCTGCGCCTGGACGGCTATATCGAGCGGCAGGCGGGATCGGGCAGTTTCGTGTCGGCGACGATAGGGGCCAGCTTGCTGGGCAGGCCGTCGTCGGCATTCCAGCCCGCGTGCACCCAGCCGGTGGCCCTCAGCGCGCGCGGCGCGCAGATTCTCGCCAGCGGCGGCGTGGCCGACCAGCAGAGCGTGAAGGCGTTTGCCACGGGATTGCCGGAAACGCGGGCTTTCCCCGCCGACGTGTGGGAGCGCCTGCGGCGCCAGGCCGCCAGCGAACACCATGTGCTGCTGCACGGCGAGCCGCAAGGCGCGCAGCCGCTGCGCCAGGCCATCGCCGACTATGTCAACCTGGAGCGGGGCGCGCGGGCCACGGCGGACCAGGTGCTGGTGCTGAGCAGCACGCGCCAGGCCCTGTACCTGTGCGCGCAGGTGCTGGCCGACGCGCATGGCCCGATATTGATGGAAGATCCAGGCTATTTCGGCGCGCGCAAGGCCTTCGAGATGGCGCAATTGCAGGTCGTGCCCGTGCCAGTCGATGCGCACGGCTTGTCCATCGCCAGCCTGCGCGCGGACCGCAGCGGCGCCAACACGGTCTATGTGACGCCGTCGCACCAGTATCCGACGGGCGTCACCCTGGCGCTGGAGCGCCGCCTGGAGCTGGTTGCCTGGGCGGCGGAACGCCAGGGCTGGATCATCGAGGATGATTACGACAGCCAGTTTCACTACGCGGGCCTGCCGACGGCCTGCGTGCAGGGACTCGACACGCGGCAGCGCACCATATATCTGGGCACCTTCGCCAAGTCGCTGTATCCGGGGCTGCGCATCGGCTACATGGTGCTGCCGCCGGCCCTCGTCAAGCCGATGACGCATGCGCGCAGCATCCTCGACGGGCACACGCCGCAGCTGGACCAGCTGACCTTGGCCCGTTTCATCGCCGATGGCCATTTCGCCGCCCATGTGCGCGCCATGCGCAAGGTCTATGCCGTGCGCCGCGACGCGATGGCGCAGGCCGTGCAGCGGCATCTGCCGCACGTCGTCACGGCGCAGCTGCCGCCTGGCGGCTTGCAGCTGCCTTGTCTGCTGCACGAGGGCAGGGATGAGCTGCACACGCAACGCCTGGCGGCCCGGGCAGGCATCGCGCTGCCGGGCCTGAGCCGCCTGTACGCGCAGCCGCCGGCGCGGGGCGGCTGGCTGCTGGGTTTTGCGGCGCTCACGCCGCACGAGATCGACAACGGCATCATCGGCCTGGCCCGCGCGCTGGGGTAAGTCCATGTATGTGGTCTGCCGTGAGGTGGTGAATTGGACTGTCTGAGCAGTCCATGTGCGTCTTAAGATGCCTCCTTTCACTGGCAAGGGAGGCTATCCGCATGACGACAGGAGCAACAAGCGCAACAAGTGCAAAAACAGCAGGGGTGCCGGACAGGCTGCGCTGGCAAGACCTCGCGTCCCCCACGATGGCGGCCTTCATCTCCGTCCTCGTCAACTATGGCGGCACCTTCGTGCTGGTGTTCCAGGCGGCCCAACTGGCCCAGCTGAGCGCCGCGCAGACGGCGTCCTGGGTCTGGTCGCTGAGCATCGGCGTAGGCGTGACGGGCATCTGGCTCAGCTGCCGCTACCGCGCGCCCGTCATCACGGCCTGGTCCACGCCCGGCGTGGCCTTCCTGGCCACCGTCATGCCGCACACGCCGTATGCCGAGGTGATCGGCGCCTACATGGCGTCCGCGCTCGCCTTCATCGTGCTGGGCATGTCCGGCGCCTTCGAGCGCCTCGTGCGGCTGATTCCCGGCGGTATTGCCGCCGGCTTGCTGGCCGGTATCCTGCTGCAGTTTGGCGTGAACGCCTTCGGCGGCGCCAGCGCCGACCCGCTGCTGGTGGTGGTATTGCTGCTGTCGTACGCCGTGCTGCGCCGCTTTACGGCCCGCTACGCCGTGGTCGGCATCATGCTGATCGGCCTGGTCCTGCTGCTGGCGCAGGGGCGCATCGATGCGCAGGGCATCGAGCTGGCCCTGGCCGCGCCCGTGCTGCAGATGCCGCGCTTTTCCGTGGCGTCGCTGCTGGGCGTGGCGCTGCCGCTGTTCCTGATCACGCTGACGGGCCAGTACATGCCGGGCATGCTGGTGCTGCGCAATGACGGTTACCAGCTCAGCGCCAATCCCATCCTGACGGCGACGGGACTCGGCTCGCTGCTCATGGCGCCGTTCGGCGCGCACGCCTTCAACGTGGCCGCCATCACGGCCGCCATCTGCACGGGCAAGGATGCGCATGCGGAGCCGTCGAAACGCTATGTCGCGGGGCTGGCCTGCGGCGTGCTGTATATCCTCGTGGGCATCTTTGGCGTGACCCTGGCCAGCCTGTTCATGGTCTTGCCGCGCAGTTTTATTACGGCGCTGGCGGGCCTGGCCCTGCTCGGCGCCATCGGCAACAGCCTGGCACAGGCGATGGCGGACGTGCGCACGCGCGAGACTGCCCTGATCACCTTCCTCGCCACGGCGGCGAACGTGACCCTGCAGGGCGTGGGCGGCGCCCTGTGGGGGCTGGCGGCGGGCCTGGCGGCGCACATGGTGATCCATGGCTGGCGCAAGCCTGCGGCGCACTGATGGGGGACGATGGGCGATTTTCCGCCCATTTTTCCTGCCTCCGCATACAATTGCTGCGCCCGTGCCCGTTGGCACCGTATTTTTCCTTACCGTGAACGATGGCCGACTTGTCTTCCCTGGCGCCGTATTTGCTGGCGATCACGCCCGCCTTCCTCGTCTGCGCCGCCTTGCTGCTGGCCTTGCCACGTACTGCGCCACGCGCGGTGCCGCTGCTGCGCGTGCTCGTGCACATCCTGTTTTTCGTGCTGGCGCGCGACGCGATGACGGCGCACGGCTACTGGCAGGTGGCGGCGGGCGGCTTGCGCTTCACGGCGCCACCGCCGGTCTTGCTGGCGCTGGGCGCGCTATCGCTGGGGCTGGTGGCAAGTACTTGCTGGCTGGAAAGTGAGGCGCGCCGCCAGGTCCGCTGGGTCGGCCTGCGGCCAGCCCTGTCCGTATTGCTGGGCGTGGCGGGTGCGTGCGTGATCGTTGCGCTGGCAACGGGCTTGAAAGCCGTGTTCGGCCTGCCGTCGCTGGCGCCCGTGGCGCCGTCCGCGCTGCCCTTGCTGCTGGGTTTTGCGCTGGCGGCCAACTGTTATGAAGAATTGCTGTTCCGCGGCTTGCTGCAGCAGCAATTGCGTGCCTGGCTGCCGGCGTGGCGCGCGGCGCTCGTGTCGGGCCTGCTGTTCGGCCTGTGCCACGCTTTTCTCGCCACCACCGTCACGCAGGTGGGCGCGCCCATCCTCGTCTTTACCGTGATCGAGGGCGTGGTGGCGGGGCTGGTATATTGCCGTGCCGGCTTGCTGGGCGCAGCGCTGGCGCACGGCCTGGCGATTTTTGCGCTGGCGGCCGGCTGGGTGTAAATGTTTATTAATCAATAATGAAAAGCGAGAAAGCGATGCCTGTCAGTTCCTACCTGAATACCCGCCCCGTGCTGGGCGCCAGCGTCTACCTGCATGACACGGCGCAAGTGATCGGCGATGTGCAGATCGGCGACGACTGTTCCATCTGGTGCAACAGCGTGCTGCGCGGCGACGTCAACCGCATCGTCATCGGCGAAGGCAGCAACATCCAGGACTTTTCCATGGGCCATGTGTCGCACAAGAATGCGGCCAAGCCTGATGGTTCACCCTTGACCATCGGCAAGTACGTGACCATAGGCCATTCCGTGATCTTGCACGGCTGCACGATTGGCGACGAATGCCTGATCGGCATGGGCAGCATCGTCATGGATGACGTGGTGGTGGAAAAGCACGTGATGCTGGGCGCGGGCAGCCTGGTGTCACCCGGCAAGGTGCTGGAAAGCGGCCATCTGTACGTGGGCCGTCCCGCCGCCAAGGTGCGCCCGCTAACCGAGGCGGAGATTGCCTACCTGCGCTATTCGGCCGAGCACTATGTGCGCGTCAAGAACAATTACCTGGCCGGCGGCGACGACGCCTGACCGCCAGCGCCATCAAGGCGGCGCAGTTCCGGCCGCGGCGCCAGGTCTTGCGGCAGGCGCAGGGCGGACACCAGGCCCAGGCGCCGCAAGAGCAGCAGCGCCCACCAGCCCGGGTCCCATTCGCCCGGCAGCAGGCCCAGCCTGGCCGAGCCGGGATAGGCGTGGTGGTTGTTGTGCCAGCATTCGCCCATGGTCAGCAGCGACGTCAGGCGGATGTTTCTCCCTTGCACGGCGGCCCCGTCGACATGAAAATGCATGCGCCCATGGTTGTGGGCGAAGTAGCCGATCAGCCAGTGGCCGAGCACGCCGGCGCTGACCCTGGCGCAGACGCCCCAGCAGACAAAACCCCAGCCGCCCCAGACGAAGCACAGCACGGCCCACGGCAGTTGCTGCAGCATCCAGGTTGATTCCAGGAAACGATAGAAGCGGTCGCGCGCGATGCGCGGCTCGATGGCGATGTGCGGCGGGTGGTCGAGGTCCAGGCGGCAAAACAGTTGCCACCAGGCATCGCGCCAGAAGCCGGCGCCGTGGCGCAGGTAGGGGTGGCAGTCGGACAGGCGCTGGGCGTAGTCGCGCAGCTCGTGCTGGCGCAGCAGGCCCAGCGGGCCGCTGAGGCCCACCAGCACGCCCAGATACACGAGCAGGTATTCCAGCCATTGCGGGCATTCAAAGCTGTTGTGGATCAGCTTGCGGTGGCTGCCCAGCGAATGGCCGAACAGCAGGACGATGGCCGTGCCGGCCGCAAACAGCAGCAGGCCGCTCCAGCTGAAGAAGAACAGGGCGCCGCTGACGGCGCCGGCCAGCATGAGCGTCAGCCACAGCGATGGCAAAGGCGCATGGCGTACTGAACCATTGAGCACGCTGTCGGCGTGCGTGGCGCGGGCGCGGTGGCTGGCCAGGCCGGCCGTCGGCATCAGGCCTTGGGGGCCGACGACGGTTGCGTGTACTTGTCGAAGTTGGTGATGTAGTCGTTGAAGTTGTCGGTCAGCATGCGCTTGTACTGTTCCGTAAAGAAGGCCACGGCGCCTTCCTTTTCTTGTTGCATTTTTGCTACGTCATTGCTCTTGCTGGCGACGAGGAAGGCGTTGAAGCGGGCGGCCGCGTACAACAGCGAGGTGGCCACTTCATTGCCGCCGCTGTGCATGCATTGTTCATTGGCCAGGGCGATGACCTGGTCGGCGCGTTCCCAGAATTCCGGGCCCGGTGCTGGTTTGGTGGTTGGTGTGGTCATAAAATCCCTCATGAAAGTGCGCGCCAGTCTACACAGCGTGCCGCGGGCTGTCCAGCCGCGCGCCTGTCAGGATGCTTGCCGGATTTGTTCCACGAGCATGGCCAGCGGCTGGCGGATGTCGAGCACGATGCCGGCTTCGTCCGGCAGCAAAGGCTGCAGGGTGGCCAGCTGGCTGTCGAGCAGGCTGGGCGGCATGAAATGGCCGGGCCGCTGCATGCGGCGCGCCAGCAACTCGCGCGGCCCGTCCAGGTGGGCAAAGCGCAGGGCCGGGTCGCCTTCGCGCAGCAGGTCGCGGTAGGCGCGCTTCAGGGCCGAGCAGGAGACGACCAGGCCGCCGCCCTGGGCGCGGGCCGTGGCGATGTGCTCGCGCAAGGCGGCCAGCCAGCCGGCCCGGTCGGCATCGTCAAGCGGGATGCCGGCCGCCATCTTGGCCACGTTTTCCGGGGGATGCACGTCGTCGCCTTCCACGTACGGCACGTGCAAGGCAGCGGCCAGCAGGCTGCCGACGGCGCTCTTGCCGCAGCCGGACACGCCCATCACGACCCAGCGCACGGCGGGCGCCCCCACGTTCACGGTGCCGAGACGATGACGGTGACGCGGCGGTTTTCCGCCTGGCCCGCCTTGGTGGCGTTCGAGGCGACGGGCTTGCTCATGCCCAGGCCCTTGACGACGATATTGCCGCGTGGAATGCCGGCCACGCCCATGGCATCGGCCACCACGTTGGCGCGCGCCAGCGACAGCTTGTTGTTCAGCACTTCGGCGCCTTCGTTGTCCGTATGGCCTTCCACGCGCATGTGCGTGATGCCCACTTTCAGCAGGGCGGCGCTGATTTTCTGGATGGCGGCCCGGCTTGGCGCCGTCAGGCTGGAAGCGCCGAAATCGAACAGCAGCTTGTCGGTAAAGCTCAGTTCCCAGCCGTCATCCGTTTGCACGAAGCCTTGCTCCGTCAGGGTGGCGATCTGGTCGGCATTGAACGGCGCTTTCTTTTCAGGCGCGCTCTGGCAGGCGGCCAGCAGGCCCAGCATCAGGATGACGGGGCCGAGAAAGCCGAGGCGTAGTTGCTTGTAGAGGAATTGCATGGTGTAGCTCCTTGCGGTCAGGGGTGAAGGTGTGTCTGCGGTAATCGCGCCACCTGGCGCGTGCCGCGCTGCGCCTGCTTGGCGCGGTACATGGCCTCGTCCGCCGCGCCCACCAGCGACACGGCGTCGATGGCGTGATCGGGGAAGACGGCCACGCCGATGGTCAGCGAACTGACGATACTGTTGCCGGTAGGTAATTCAATGGCCTGCGCCATGGCGGCGATGATGTTGTCGGCGATGTGCATGGCATCGCTGCTGTTGCGCAGGGGCTTGAGCAGGATGGCGAATTCGTCGCCGCCCAGGCGCGCCACCAGGTCGCCTTCGCGCAATTGCTGCTTGATGCGCGCGGCAATCGTCACCAGCACGCGGTCGCCCGAGGCATGGCCGAAGGTATCGTTGATGTACTTGAAACGGTCGCTGTCGAGGAACAGGACGGCAACTTTTCCATTGCCGATCCGCGCTTCGAGGATGGCGCGCTCCAGCTCAGCTTCCATGAAGGCGCGGTTCGACAGGCCCGTCAGGCTGTCGTGGTTGGCGCGGTGCGACAGCGAGGCGTTTTCCATCTGCAGATGGCTTTGCCACGCTTCGAGCTCGTCGAGCAGGGCGTTGAAGTCGTCATTGATCTGGTTGAGCTCGGCGATCCCGGCGGCCGGCACGCGCAACTCGAACGAACGGTCGCGACGCACGCGGTGGGCCGTTTCGGCCAGGTGGCGCAGCGGCGCCGTGATATCCGTTTCCATGCGGCGCGACAGGCGCACGGCGACGATCAGGCTCAGCGCCAGACACGCCAGCAGGCAGGAAAGACCGCTCAGCAGGAAGGGCAGCAGGCTGCGGCTATGCGGCACCAGCTTGATGCTGCCGATTACATTGTCATCATGCGTGATGGGGAAAGTCAGGGAATCGGGCAGCATCCAGCCCGTCAAGGTGCGTTCGATGACGTAGCGGGTGCCGTGCTCGCCCCGCTCCCAGCGGGCCAGCACCTGGCCATCCTTGCTGTTGACTTGCGCCTGGTCGATATCTTCATTGATGCCGATCAAGGCCATTGCTTCCTTGGCGGCCATGGGGTCGCCGAAGACGACGGCCGCTTCCACCGTATAGCTCATCGAACGGGCCACCAGGCGCAGATTCTGCTCCGAATACACGCGCAGGGCCAGCAGCGCCACGGCCGTCAGGGTCAGGCCGGCCGCCAGCACGGCGACCAGCGACACGCTCAGGTGGGCGCGCCGCAGCACGCTGTCGAGCGTGGGCCGGGGTTTGCCGGCCGCTTTGACGTCGATCCGGCGGCTCATGGCTGCGGTCCCTTGCGACGTGCAATCTGCAAGGCGTTCGGATGCACGCGCAGGCCGCTGCGGGCGATGGCGTCGAGGTTGACGTCAAAGCCGATCTGCGCGTCGGCAAGGCGCAGGCAGAACATGGTGCCCACGGTGCAGCCCGTGCCCGGTTCGGCGACCGACAGGATGGGTTTGCCGATGATCTGCGCCAGCAGGTGTTCGCGTTCGCCGTCGGGCAGGCTGCCCATGTAGACGACGTCGCATTCGCTGGCGGCCAGGCCCGCCGGCTGCAGCTTGACGCGGATGCGCTGGCCCGTGCTGGAGCCGGGCGTATCGACTATGGCCGCGCCGTAGCGGGGCGCGCCGACCATGCAGACGCGCACTTCGGGGCGCGCCATGGGCCAGCGTACATAACTGATGATGCCGAACAGGACCTGGGACACTTCGGCCGGCCGCCTGGCGTCCATTGCCGCGCCCGCTTGCGCCCATGCCGCGGCCGGCACCTGCAGGAGCAAGGCGAACGCCAGCAGCACGGCAGTGAACTGGGCAGGCGGCGCGATGCGCTGCCGGTGGCAGGGGGAAGAGGGCACGGCGTCGAGTGTCTTTATTCAGGTCGGGTAGCTGCTCAAATGGCGATTCTTCAATGCAGACTGTACGGAACTGCATGGAGAAAGTAAATCACAGCGCTACATATAACCTTGCATTATAAACACTAATGTTAAAACTTGCATTCTTTGCCATGAAGATTACTCTTCAACATTGCTAAAAATAGCAGAGATTGTCTCTATTCTTCCAATGTCGCTTCCAGCAAGTCGATTTCACGCAACAGGCGCAAGTGAATGGAGTCGTCCAGTTCGCCTGATATGCGTCGGCGGAACAGTTCGTCGCGCTCGGCGTTGAGGGCTTCCAGGCGCAGGGCCCGCTCGGCCTTGGCCAGTTCCTGCATGCGCGCAGCCTCGTCGTTGCTGCTTTCGCCATACGCGAGGCGGCGCCGGTAGGCTTCGATCAGGCGGTTGGCCGCTTCCGTGACGACTTGTTGCTTGTCATCCTTGTCGATGCCTTCGCACACTTTTTCCAGCCGCGCGATGGCCGCCTCGGCCGCGGCGGCGCGCGCATTGCGTTCTTCCGTCGAGCGGCGCGCGGGCGGCGCGAACACCAGGCCCTTGGTCAGCAGGGGCAGGGTCACGCTGGCCAGCAGCAGCGACAGTAAAATCACGCCCATGGCGAGGAAGATGACGAGGTCGCGCGCGGGGAAACGATTCCCGTCAGGCAAGAACAGCGGCAGGGTCAGGATGCCGGCCAGGGTCAGCGCCCCGCGCACGCCCGCGAACGAGGCCACCAGCAGCAGGCGCAGGCTGGGGCGCGCCAGCAGCGCCGCCTCCTTCGGTTCGCCGGCCACCTTCTTGTGGTGCTTGAACAGGGTCAGCTTCATCGAGATGAAGACCCAGATGAAGCGCATGAAGGTCAGTCCCACCGTGATGGCGATGACGAACAGCGGCAGCTTCCAGGCGCTGCCGGCGCCCACTTCGGCGGACGCGGCCGGCAGGCCGGCGACGGTGGCGGGCAGCTGCGCGCCCAGCATGACGAAGATGGCGCCGTTCAGGACCAGTTGCACGGTGTCCCACACGGCCTTGCGCTGGGTGCGCGTGGCCGCCAGCGGACGGCCGATCAGGTCGGCGTAATGCATGGACACGCCCGCCGTGGCGGCGGCCAGGATGCCCGAGCCGTGGATCTGCTCGGCACCGAGGTAGGCGGCAAACGGGATCAGGATGCTGATCAGGATCTGCAGGCCCGGCTCTTCGCCGACCTTGCTTACCAGCCATTTATTCGCCAGGCCCACGCCCCAGGAGATGCCCAGGCCGATGACGATGCCGCCGCCTGCTTCCTGCAGAAAACTGAGCGAGGCGGCGCCGAGGGAAAAGCCGCCCGTCATCATGGCGCCCACGGCAAACGTGAAGCAGACCAGGCCCGAGGCGTCGTTCAGCAGGGACTCGCCTTCGAGGATGTGCATCAGGCGCGGCGGAATCGGGTTGCCGGCCGCGATGGCCGACACGGCCACGGGGTCCGTCGGCGACAGGATGGCGCCCAGCGCGAAGGCGACGGCCAGCGGCACGCTGGGGATCAGCCAGTCGATGAAAAAGCCCATGCCCAGCACGGTAAACAGCACCAGGCCGATGGCCAGCATCAGGATCGAGCGCGCGTCGGAAAAGAAGGCGCCCTTGGGAATGCGCCAGCCGTCGAGAAACAGCAGCGGCGGGATGAAGAGCAAGAAGAAAATGTCGGGATCGAGCGGCACTTGCACGCCAAACACGGCCAATCCCGTGCCGCCGGCGATCTGGATCAGCGGCAGCGGCAGCTTGACCCAGCGCGAGCGGGCAATGAAGCCGCACAGGACGACGGTCAACACGAGGATGAGGATGATGGTAACGGTATGCATTGAGGAGAGCGGCGGGGTGCTGAAACGCTGATTATAAGGCGCAGCCCGCCTGCGGAACCGCCTGCGTGTCATTGCGTACATACAACAAGTCACAATCGCGGTAAGATTGTCACCATCGTTTGCCGCCGCCGTCCCTGCGCGGCGGGCGCGTGCTTAGCCTTTTACCGGATTCCTGTTTTGCTCAAGAAAATTTTCACCGGCCTGCTGTCGTTGCTGGCGATGCTTATCGCCGCCGTGCTCGCCGCGTATCTGTATTACTGGCGCCCCGCGCTGGCGCCCGTCAATCCGCCCGCCGCCGCGGCGTTTTCTGCGCAGGCGGTGGACCGGGGCCGCATCCTGGCCGGCATGGGCAATTGCGCTGCCTGCCACACGGCCAGGGGCGGCGCCGATTACGCGGGCGGCCACGGACTGGCCACGCCGTTCGGCACGATTTACGCGACGAATATCACGCCGGACAAGCAAACGGGCATCGGCCGCTGGTCGCTGGCCGCCTTCCTGCGGGCCATGCGCGAAGGCGTGGGCCGCGATGGCGCCCATTTGTTTCCAGTTTTTCCGTACACCCATTTCAATCTCGTCTCGGACGCGGACTTGACGGCCCTGTACGCCTACTTCATGACGCGCCCGCCCGTGTATGCGGTGACGCCCGCCAATAGCGTGCCGTTCCCCTTGAACCTGCGGCCCTTGCAGGCGGGCTGGAAGTTGCTGTTTTTCAAGCCGGCCAGCTACCGGATTGATCCTGCGCAAGGGCTGGACTGGAACCGGGGCCGCTACCTGGCCGAGGGACTGGCCCATTGCGCCGCCTGCCACACGCCGCGCAATGCGCTGGGCGCCGAGCTTGGCGGTGCGGCGTATCTGGGCGCATCCATCGACCACTGGTATGCGCCGGCCTTGACCAGCGCCAATACGGCGCCCCTGCCCTGGACGCGGGACGAACTGTATGCCTTTTTGCGCACGGGGGCGACGGCCCTGCACGGCGTGGCGGCCGGCCCCATGTCGGCCGTCGTGCATGAAGGCATGGATGCCGTGCCGGACAGCGATATCCGCGCCCTGGCCACGTATTTTGCCGGCGTGGCGGGGGCAGAGCAGCGCAAGGTCGATGCCGATGCCGTGATCAAGGCCGGCATCGTCCGTTCGCAGCGCGTCAGCCTGGTCGACAACGACCGCGGCGCCAGCCTGTACGTGGTCGCCTGCGCGTCGTGCCACTCGAACAGCGATGGAAAGCCCGTGGCCCTGCGTCCGGAACTGAGCCTGAACAGCGCCGTCAGCGCGCCCGATCCCGCCAACCTGATCCAGGTGATTTTGCACGGCATCAGCAAGGACGCGGCCATGCCCGGCGTGCTGATGCCCGGTTTTGCCGCCGCGCTGACGGACAACGATGTGGCCCAGCTGGCCGCCTATCTGCGCCGCAGCCGCAGCCATCAGCCGGCCTGGACGAACCTGGAAGCGGCCGTGGCGCGCGCCCGTGCCACGGCGCTTGGCATGGATGGCGCCGGCAAGTAATTATTGAAAGTTTCTTATGTGCAATTCTTATGTATAACATTACCGTCAATGGCCAGCCTTTCGGCACCGAGGCGGACGCCGAGACACCCCTGCTGTGGGTGCTGCGCGACGAAGTCAACTTAAAAGGCACCAAGTTCGGCTGCGGCATCGGCATGTGCGGCGCCTGCACCGTGCATGTCGATGGCCGCGCCATGCGCTCGTGCATCACGCCGATTGCCGCCGTGGCCGGCTGTGCCATCACCACCATCGAGGGCCTGTCGCCGGACGGCACGCACCCGCTGCAGCAGGCGTGGATCGCCACGCAGGCGCCCCAGTGCGGTTATTGCCAGTCGGGCCAGATCATGCAGGCGGCCACCTTGCTGCGCGACTATCCGCAGCCGACGGACGCGAATATCGATGCCGTCATGAGCGGCAACCTGTGCCGCTGCATGGCGTATGTACGGATCCGCAAGGCAATTAAACTGGCGGCCGGCATGCAGGAGGCGCCTGGTGTTTAAGTTGCCTAAAGAAAATTCTTCCGGCCGTCCCGGTGCGCTGGACCGGCGCGGTTTCCTGATCGCCGCCGCCGGCACGGGTTTGACGCTGGCCTTTTTGCGCGCCGACAGCTCATTGGCCGCCGGCAAGGCGGCATCCGTACCGCCAGAACAAAGTGCCGCGCCCGCGTTCGATCCCAGCATCTGGTTCCAGATTGGCCGCGACGGCATGATCACCGTCAATATCGCCAAGGCGGAAATGGGCCAGCATATCGGCACGGCCCTGGCGCGCATCGTGGCCGAGGAGCTGGAAGCGGACTGGAGCAAGGTGCGCCTGCATTACGTGGATACGGACCCGAAATGGGGGCTGATGGTGACGGGCGGCAGCTGGTCCGTCTGGCAGAATTTCGACCCGCTCAGCCGTGCCGGCGCGGCCGGCCGCCTCGCGCTGGTGGAAGAAGGCGCGCGCCTGCTGCGCGTGCCCGTGTCCGCCTGCCACGCCAGGCTGGGCGTCGTGCATGGACGGGGCCGCTCGATTGCCTATGGCGAGATCGTGCGCCGCGGCAAGCTGGCGCGCCGCTATACGCCGGAGCAGCTGAAGGCTATCGTGCTGAAAACGCCGCAGCAGCGCAGGCTGGTCGGCCAGCAGGTGCCGGCGCTGGACATTCCGGCGAAGACGAATGGCACGGCCGTGTACGGCATCGATGCGCAGGTCGAGGGCATGCTGTATGCGCGCCCGAAGATCCCGCCCACGCGCTACGGTGCCAAGGTGGTCTCCATCGACGACTCGGCGGCAAAAAAAGTGCAGGGCTATCTGCGCAGCGTGGCCTTGCAGGATCCCAGCGGCACGGTGCCCGGCTGGGTCATGGTCTATGCGCAAACGTATGCGGCCGCCTGCCGCGCGGCCGAGCTGGTGCAGGTGAAATGGCGGGCCGGCGCGGCGGCCCATGTGTCGGAGCAGGATATCGTCAGCTATGCGGCCAAGCAGCTGGCCGACGCCAGCCTGGGCGCCCGCGTGGTCGATGATGAGGGCGTGGAGCAAGCGTTCAAGGATGCCAGCCTGAAGCTGGAACGCCACTACACGACGAGCACGGTGCTGCATTTCCAGCTCGAACCCGTCAATGCGCTGGCGCAGGAAATCGACGGCGTCTGGCACGTTCATGCGGGCAATCAATGGCAATCGCTGATCCTGCCCGTGCTGGCGCAAGCACTCAAGGTGCCGGAGAGCAAGGTGATGCTGCACACCTATCTGCTCGGCGGCGGCTTCGGGCGGCGCCTGAACGGCGATTATTGCGTGCCGGCCGCGCTGGCGGCGCAAGCCGTGGGGCGTCCCGTCAAGATGATCTGCACGCGCGCCGACGATGCCCGTTTCGATTCGCCCCGGTCGCCTTCCGTGCAGCACCTGCGCATGGCCTTCGACGAGGCCGGCAAGGTGGCGGCCATGGTGCATGAAGCGAGCGCGGGCTGGCCCACGCAGGCCATGATACCGGCCTTGCTGGCCAAGGATAAGCAAGGTCATCCGTATGATCCGTTCGCCATCGCCGGCGCCGACCACTGGTACACGGTGGGCGCGCAGCGCGTGCGGGCCGTGTCGAACGACCTGGCCAACAGCAGCTTCCGTCCCGGCTGGCTGCGCTCCGTGGGGCCGGGCTGGACGAATTGGGCCGTGGAAAGCTTCATGGACGAGGCGGCGCAGGCGGCCAAGGTCGATCCGCTGGCCTTCCGCCTGTCCTTGCTGCAGGCCACGGGGCGCAATGCGGGCAGCGCGCCGAATGCCGTCGGCGGCGCCGCGCGCCTGGCCCACGTGCTGCGGCGCGCGGCGGAGAAGGCGGGCTGGGGCACGGCCATGCCGCCCGACACGGGCCTGGGCATCGCCGCCACCTTCGGCCAGGAGCGCGACATGCCCACCTGGACGGCGTGCGTTGCCAGGGTGAAAGTGGACCGCAGCACCTGCATGGTAAAGGTGGAAAAGCTGACCATGGTGATCGACGCGGGCACCATCGTCGACCCCGATGGCGCGCTGGCGCAGGCGGAAGGAGGGGCGCTATGGGGCCTGAGCATGGCCATCCATGAAGGCACGGCTTTCCTCAATGGCGAAGTGAAGGATACCAATCTGAATACCTACACGCCCCTGCGCATGGCCGACGTGCCCGAGCTCGACATCGAATTTGTCGCCAGCAAGCAAACGGCGACGGGCATGGGCGAGCCGCCCACGACAGTCGTGGCGCCCGCCATCGGCAACGCCATCTTTGCCGCCGTGGCCTCGCGCGTGCGGCATTTGCCGATCCGTCCGGAAGCCGTGCTGAAGGGGCTGGACCGGCACGGCGCCGTCTGACGGCGGCGCGCGGCAAAATTTGACGTGCGCCGCGCGTGAACGGGCGCAGGCTGGTACACTGAGGCTTGCCGCTCGGGGCGCGCAGGCTGTGCCCGGCCCGGCAAGATCAGCGCAATTGCAGAGTGATTTCAGCGTGATGTCAGCTCGATTCCAGTTCGATAGCGGAGGCAGCCATGCAAGAACAATTTGTCAGCATTACGGCCGATGAACTTCAAATGGACGGCGTGCTTGAAATGCCCGAGCGGCCCGTGGGCATCGTCCTGTTCGCCCACGGCGCGCGCGCCGACAGCGACTACCTGGACGCCTCCAGCCACGCCACTTCGCAAGATTTCTTGCGAGCGGGCATCGCCACCCTGCGCTTCGACCAGGGCGGTGTCGAGCCTGGCGGCGGCAGCAACGGCCATGCGTATTTCGTGCGCAGCGATATCGTGCTGCTGGCGCGCCAGCTGGAAAAAGCCCTGGGCTGGCTGCAGGTCGACCCGACCACGCGGCGCCTGCCCTGCGGCCTGTATGGCTACGGCACCAGCGCGGCCGTGGTGATGCAGCTGGCAGCCTGGCGCAGCGCCGAGATCGCCGCGCTGGCCGTTTGCGATGGCCAGGTGGAAATGGCGGGCAAGGCGGCGCTGGAAAACGTGCGCGTGCCTTCGCTGCTGATCGTGGGCGGGCGCGATCCCGACGTGGCCGGCCTGAACCGCATGGCCTTTGCCGCCTTGCGCTGCGACAAACAATTGGAACAGATCGCCGCGCCTGGCGGCCCCGACACGCGCCACCAGGCGGCCCTGCTGGCCACGGACTGGTATATGCGCCATTTCAACGGGCATACGAGCTCGGCCCAGTAGTTCAATCTGGCAAGGGCGTCAGGCCAGCGCGCGCAGATTCCTCGCATG
Source organism: Janthinobacterium sp. GW821-FHT03A03 (assembly GCF_059421435.1). Classification (NCBI taxonomy): domain Bacteria; kingdom Pseudomonadati; phylum Pseudomonadota; class Betaproteobacteria; order Burkholderiales; family Oxalobacteraceae; genus Janthinobacterium; species Janthinobacterium sp. GW821-FHT03A03. The sequence goes on from NZ_JBWKUZ010000009.1 coordinate 29,672, forward strand.
GAAGCGCACATGCTCTTCCATGAAGGTGGCGATGAAGTAGTAGCCGTGGTCATAGCCGGCCTGGCGGCGCAGCTGCAAGGGCTGGCCGGCGTCGCGGGAGGCCGCCTCGAACACCTCGGGGTACAGTTGTTCCGGTAAAAACTTGTCGGCCAGGCCCTGGTCGATCAAGATGCCGTCAGGAAATAGCGCCGGCTTGCCCTGCAGGCCACGCATCAGCGCGCTGGCGTCATAGGGCTGCCAGCTGGCTTCGTCGCTGCCCAGGTAGCCCGTGAATGCTTTTTTGCCCCATGGACACTGGCTCGGTGCGGCGATGGGGGCGAAGGCGGAGACGGAGCGGAACAGTTCCGGATTGCGCAAGGCCAGCACCAGCGCGCCATGGCCGCCCATCGAGTGGCCAAAGATGCCCGTGCGTTGCGCATCGATAGCCAGTTCCTGCTCCAGCAGCGCGCGCAATTCCAGGATGTAGCTGTACATGCGGTAGTGGCTGTTCCACGGCGCTTCGGTGGCGTCCACGTAAAAGCCGGCGCCCGCGCCGAAATCCCAGGCATCCGTCTCGCCCGCGATGTTGGCGCCGCGGGGGCTGGTGTCGGGGGCGATCAGGATCAGACCTTCCTCGGCGGCCACGCGCTGGGCGCCGCCCTTGATCATGAAAGTTTCTTCCGTGCAAGTTAGTCCCGCCAGGTAAAACAGGGCGGGGCGCTTGCTCAGGGCCGTGGCGCCGGGCGCCGTGTCGGGAATGAAGGCCGAAAAACGCATGGGCAAGCCGGTGGCTTGCGCGTCGTGGCGATAAAAACGTTGTACGCCGCCAAAACAGGCGTGTTCACTCAACAGTTCCAGCATGAATTCTCCTCGTCAATCCCACAGTATAGCGAGCGCGGCGTAGCGCCGAGCCGGTATCAGCCCAGCATGGCCGCTATTGCGGGCAAGATGTCCTGTGCCGCCGCTTCCGTCTTGAACGCCAGCAGATGGTCGGCGCGCGTCTTGCCCAGGTTGATGGCAGCCACGGGCTTGCCCGTCTCGGCCGCCATGCGGCACAGGCGAAAGCTCGAATACACCATCACGGACGAGCCCACCACCAGCAGGGCGCTGGCCTCGGCCATCTTGCGCCCGGCTTCGGCGGCCCGCTCCGAGGGCACGCCATCGCCGAAAAACACCACGTCCGGCTGCAGGGTGCCGCCGCAGCGGGGACAGACGGGCAGGTGGAAGGTGGCCAGCCGGGACGGCTCCAGCAGGGCGTCGCCATCGGGCGCCGGCGTGGCCGTGGCGCCCAGCATCTGCGGATTGTCGTGTTCCAGCATGTCCTGGATCAGGCGTCGGGTGTGGCTGGCGCGGCAATCGAGGCACACCACGCCATGTATGCTGCCGTGCAACTCCGTGACGGCGCCGCTGCCTGCCTGCTGATGCAGGCCATCCACGTTTTGCGTGACCAGAGCGCCGATGTGCCGCCGCTGCGCCAGTTGCGCGATGGCCAGGTGGCCCGGATTCGGCGCGGCCCGCGCCAGCGTAGGCCAGCCCACCATGCTGCGTGCCCAGTAGCGGCGGCGCACGGCTTCCTGGCGGCGAAAATCCGGTCCTTGCACGGGGGCATTGCCGCGCCGCACGCCGTCCGCGTCGCGGTAATCGGGGATGCCGGACGCCGTGCTGATGCCGGCGCCTGTCAGCAGCAGCACGTCCGGATGGCGCTGCAGGAATTGCGCCAGCTGATCGAGGACGTGATGCGTGCTGGCGGGCCGCTGGCTGGCTGAAGAAAAGTTTTGCATGATGCGCCATGCTAACCGAAAAGCACGGCATCGTCGCAGGGGCGGGGCTGAGCGCCTATCCCCGCATTCATCGACTGAGCTAGGCTCTTATTCCAGTTTCATGCCGAAGCGCTGCAGCCGCGGCTGCCAATGCTCTTCGACGTTGGCCGAGACGAGGATGCGCTCGGCCTTGCCGATCAGCAATTGCCGTGGGACGAAGCCGAAATAGCGCGAGTCGGCGCTGTTGTCGCGGTTATCGCCGAGCATCAAAAAATGGTCGGCGGGCACCGTCACGGGAGCAAAACTGCGTGCGGCGCCCTTGATCTGCGGCAAGAGCTGGATGCGGTGCTGTTCCGTACTGTTGCGTTCGCTGATGCGCTGCGCCGTCAGCCGGCCCACGTGGGAAATGGTTTCGGGCGCCGTATCGAGTGCCGTGTACTGGGCAGGCTGGCCATTGATGATCAGTTGTTCCTCGCGCATCTCCACGGTATCGCCGGGCAGGGCGATGATGCGCTTGATCAGGCGCGTACCGTCTTTTGGCGAGGAAAAGGTCACGATGTCGCCCCGTTGTGGTTCGCCCAGGCGTTGCAATACGATATCGGTCAGCGGCACTTTCAGGTTGAAGGCGAGGCGGTTGACGAAGACCACGTCCCCTTCCAGCAGGTTGGGGCGCATGGATGCCGACGGTATGGGATTCCAGTCCGCCACGGCCGTGCGGAACACGCCGAACAGCAGGAGAAACATCAAAAAGCCTTTGTTGGCGCGCATCCATGTTTTCATCGTGTCTCGCTTTCGGCCAGTGCCTGTGATCGTTGGGGAACGCGCCAGCGGTACCGGCGCCATGCCACGATGCACGGCGAGGCTGAAGCCGGTCTTAAATCCGGTGAGAAATCAGGGGACTGGGCGCAATGGCGGGAACGCTGTTGCGTGCATACATCACTCGCGTTTCAACATTTCCGTTCCCGCTTCACGGATGCCGGCACGGCGTATGCGTATCGTCGCCGCCGTTTCGCAGGCGCTTGCCGTGCATGTCGTCCCACAGTTCACCCAGCGCCACCAGCAGGCCGCCAGCCACGAGGGGGATCGCCACCAGCCATGGAATGCTGTCGAGCCATGGGCCCAGCACGATGGCCGAGGCCACGGCAATGACGATGGCGCTGCACCAGAAGCGGCGCGGATGCCGCAGGGTCAGCAGGTAGTGCAGGTTGTTCATAAATCCTCCTTGGTGAGCATGCGGAACAGCCGGGCGGCCAGGATGCTGCTGACGGCGATGACGATGCAGCCGTCCAGGAAAAACAGGATCTTGCCCACCAGGTGCATGCCCTGTATCAGGTAGGCGGGCAGTTCCTGCACTTCCGCCCATTGCGTCATGCGCGCCAGCACGATGGCGGCGGCAAAGATGGCGAGCGCCAATGCCAGTACCAGCAGCACATGTTCAAATAGGCGTTGACGCAATTTCATGTCGGACTTTGCAAGGCAGGGAAGATTCCCGTACCTTGACGTTATCAGTCCAATATCGCACTGCTTTGCGCTGCGACAAAGTCGCGCCGGATTGCCGGACAGGCGCATTGCTGTCCGGCAAAGCGGCTATTTGAAGGCCTTGATGACGGCGTCCAGCTTGACTTTCAATGACTTGTCGTGCGCGTGGATGGCCGGCACCTCGCGCTGTACGCCGAGCAACTGGTAGACGGCCGTTTGCGCCGCGCGCACCGAGTATTCCACGGTAAACACGACATCGTCGGCGATTTCCACGAATTGGCTGACAAAGGCCAGGTTGACGCAGCTGGCCGGCACGGGCAGCGGACGGTCGCTTTTCGCGCGCGGCATGAACATGCTGGTGATGTAGGGCATGCGGCAGGGAATGCAGTTGGCCGTGGCCATGATGTCCAGGTCGAAGTTCAGGTGGCCGCACAGTTCGCGCAGGATCTCCTCGCCGCTGCATTCGGACATGGGCTTGGCGACGAAGTTGCCGATGCGGTCGGGGTGCAGCGCGTAGCCCCAGAACACTTGCACGCCAGCGGGCTGGCCGGCGAAATGGGGCTGGTGCGCCAGCACCACCGACATGAACCAGTTGCTGTCCTTGAAGGTGACGAGGCCGCCCGTGCCCGCGCTGTTGCCCGTGAATTGTTCCATCCTGTCAAAGAAGGCGCTGTCCTTCAGCGTGACCGTGTACGACGCCCAGTACGATTCCGGGATGCTGCTGTTGAAGACGGCGGGACGGCCCAGTTCCGGGCGGCCTTCGGCCAGCTTTTCCCACAGGCGCCAGCCATGGCTGTCGTTCTTCGTGCGCTTGGCCGGCGCGCTGTGCATGCTGCCATAGCTGGAAGCATCCGTCATCGAGGCATTCTGGAAGAACACCAGGTCGCCGGCGGCAACGGCAATCACGTCGGCCAGGCCGCGGCGCTGGCAGTGCAGGGCGGTGGCGGTCAGGCGGCCGTCGGTCTCCTGCAGCGTGATATCCGTGACGGCGCAATCCATGACGATGGTCACGCCTTGCTCCTGCAGCCAGGCGACCAGGGGGCGCACCAGCGAATCGTACTGGTTGTAGACGGTGCGCTTGACCCCTGCCAGGGTTTCGATGCGCGAAAACTCCAGCATGAAGCGGTGCAGATAGCGCTTGAACTCGACCGCGCTGTGCCAGGGCTGGAAGGCGAACGTGGTGGCCCACATGTACCAGAAGCTGGTGTCGAAGAATGCGGGCGAGAGCCAGTCCGTGATGGCGCTGCTGCCCAGGGTGTCTTCATCGGCTTCCGTCAGCTTCAGCAGTTCCAGCCTGTCCTGCATGGAAAAGCCCATGCTGCTGACATCGACCTTGAAGCGGTTGCGGTCGATCAGGCGCGCGCGCGAGTGGGGAATGTGCCGTTCGTTGAAGGCGATGGTTTCATCGTAGACGCTCAGGCCCGCATGTTCGAGCGAGGGGATGCTCTTGAACAAGTCCCAGGTGCACTCATAATTGTCGGTGGTCAGCATGCGCCCGCCGCGCAGCGTGTAGCCATCCTCGGCGTTGCCACCGCCGTCGAGGCTGCCCCCGGTCACGGGCGCCGCTTCAAAGATGCTGATATTGCTGCCTTGCATGCCGCCGTCGCGTAGCATGAAGGCCGCCGCGGCCAGCGAGCCGATGCCGCCGCCTACCAGATAGGCTTTTTTGTCTGTATTACTCATGTTTTTCCCCGAATGTGTGCGCAGTCGCGTGCGCGAAAGGCTGGCAAGCGGCACGGCGGAGGCCGTGCCATATTTGCCTATCTTATAACATCGAGGGGCAGCATGGCTGCTCAATAGAGCAATTGCTCGGTTTTACTCGAGCATGGCATGGTCCTTGCGCCGTTCAAAGTACAGCAAGTCCGACCATGCATTCTGGAAAAACATGGCTTGTGCCGACTTGCCATACTGGTGAAAGCCGTTGCGTTGCATGACGGCGATCGAGCCGAGGTTTTGCGGCCGCGCCGTCGCTTCCAGGCGCCACAGTTCGAGTGCGCCGAACGCCTCTTGCAGCAGCAGGGCGACCACGCGCGTGGCGTAGCCGCGTCCGCCGAAGCGTTCGCCGATACGGTAACCGAGCGTTGCCTTGTTGAAATACGGGCGCGTGACGGCCGTCAGGTTGACCCTGCCGATGATTTGCCCGTCCAGCTTGGCCAGGTACTGATGTGCCGTGTCTTTCTCGCGTTCGCGCTGCGCCTGCTCGATGGCGGCGGCGATGGCTTCTTGGTGGTAGTAGGACGGCGCCCGGGCCGTGACCCAGGATTCAAAATAGGCGCGGTTTTCCAGCTCGAAGGCGAGCAAGCCGGGGAGGTCGGCGCTGGTCGGGGGGGACAGTTGGAGGCGGTCGATGTCTGGCATGGGATGGTGTCGGGTAGCGATGCGCCATTATAATCAGCTCGCGCACTTCGCCGCACACCCGTATGCATTCATGAAGGAGCAGCATGCTGTCCCATCTCTGCCTCGGCACCAACGATTTCCCCCGCGCCTACGCCTTCTATGCGGTTCTGCTGGGAGAACTCGACCTGATCGAAAAATTTCATGACCCGGCCCGGCCCTGGGCTGGCTGGATGGCGCAGGGCGCGCCGCGTCCCCTGTTCGTGCTGACGGCACCGCACGACGGCTTGCCGGCGACTGCCGGCAACGGCCAGATGACGGCCTTGCTGGCGGCCAGCCGCGCCCAGGTGGACCGCTGCCACCAGGCCGCGCTGGCGCTGGGCGCCGTGTGCGAGGGGCCGCCCGGCTTGCGGCCGCATTATCATGCCGACTACTATGGCGCCTACTTCCGCGACCTCGATGGCAACAAGCTGTGCGTCTGCTGCCACGCCGAAGAATGATTCAGCGCGGTGCCCAGACGCCGTCCTCCGTCCATCCCAGCTCCAGAAAATCCTGCGCCCGCTCGTCCGCTTCGCCGGCGCAATAGAACTCGTCGAGCTGGGGCGGCGCGATGCGCGTGCCGGCCAGCATGGCGTGGACTTGTCCGCGGTGGTGAATCTGGTGCTGGAACAGATGCGCCAGCAGGCGCTGGCGCGTGTCGATTTGCGGCGTGTCGCGCAATATCGTCACGGGCCGCGCCAGGTCCGCATCGCACAGGCTGCGGCAATGGGCGATCAGGCGCGCATCCGAGGCGCGCTGCGCCGCGTGCAGGGCCGCACTGTCGGCGAATGGCTCGTCCTTTTCAAAAAAGACATAGCAGTCGGGGTGGGGCGCTTCGCCGCGCAGCTCGCGCTCGAGCGCGTCGAGATAAAACCAGTCGCATGTGAGGATGTGGTTCAGGGTGTAGCCGATGGTGGGGAAGAAACTGACGCGCGTGGCCTGGAACTCGGCCTGGGTCAGCTGCCCGCAAGCCTTCAGCAGGCGGTGGTTGGCCCAGGCGTTGTTGTACGCCTGGCTGGTGACGTACTGGGCCAGCATATTGCTCATGATATACCTTGCAAAGCAGGGGGACCTGCGAGAGTGCTACTGTAGCACTTTGCGGCGGCTGAACAACGCCGCTCACGCCAGCCGCACCAGCGCTGCTGTCATCAAGTAAAATCGCGCAGCGGATTGCGCGATAGTGATGCACATAGGGCTGGAAGAAGAAAATGGGTTGGATAGGAAAATTACTGAACGGCGGCGACAAAAACAAGCCGGCTCCCCTCACGGCAGCGGCGGCGCCCGAGATGACACGGCAGCCAGCCACCATCACCGAAATCGATGCCGTCTACTACCGCTGGCTGGCGGCCGCGGGTTCGGCGCAGGCGTCAAAGCAGGCCGAACAGCAGATTCTGGACGAATTGACGCGCCTGGCCAGTGAACCGGTCGCCGGCGCGGCGCTGGTGCCGCGCATTCCGGCCATCATTCCGCAGTTGATGCGTACCCTGCAAGATGAAAACATGAGCGCGGCCCAGCTGTCGCGCCAGCTGTCCCAGGACGTGCTGCTGGTCGCCGAGGTCTACCGCGAAGCGAACCGGCCCTGCTACCATTCGCGCTACAACGCCAGCCCGTCGATCGACAACATGGAAGGCGCCATCATGCTGCTCGGGCAGAACGGCATGCGCATGCTGCTGGCCCGCGTCGCCTTCCGCCCCATCGTCAGCATGCAGAGCGGCGGGCTGACCATCCGCACGGCGCCGCTGATCTGGCGCCAGTCCGAGAAATGCGCGCTGGCGGCCAACCTGGTCGCGCCTGCGCTGCAGGCCAACGCCTTCGACGCCTACCTGGCGGGACTGATGGCCAATGTCGGCCTGGTGGTGGCCTTCCGGCTGATCGACCAGATGCATGCGCCCGACGCCTTTCCGCAATCGGACGCCTTCATTGCCCAGGTGTTCGCGCAAGCGCGCATCTTGTCGGTGCGGATCGCCGAATTGTGGGAGTTCCCCGAGTCCGTCACCCGCGCGATCGGGCAAGCCTGGCAAGCCGATGCCGATCCGCAGGCGCAAGCGCTGGCGCAGGGCGAGCGCTTGAGCAAGCTGCGCATGCTGGTCGATACGGGCCGCCTTCCTGCCGACGACCCCTTCGTGATGACCGGACTCGGCAAGAGTGAGCTGCAGGTGTTCGACAAACTGGCCGACGACGAGGACGAGGACGAGGATTGATGGCCGCAGGCCGCTCTACCTCGGCGCCGGCCATGCCGCTCAGCGCGCAAAATACAGCGCATGCAGATGCTCGAGGTCGACATCAACCGCCGCCTGCGACAGCGCCACCTTACCGCTTTGCATCAGGTAGACGTGATCGGCCACGCCGACGGCGCGCGCCGTGTTCTGCTCCACTAAAATGATGGTGCGCTTGCCGTCATTCAGGCGCGCGAGTATCTCGAACAGCTCGTTGACCACCAGCGGCGCCAGGCCCAGCGACGGCTCGTCGATGATCAGCAGCGACGGATCCGACATCAGGCCCCGCGCCATCGCCAGCATCTGCGCCTCGCCGCCGGAGAGCGACCCGGCCAGCTGCTTGCGCCGCTCGTGCAGGCGCGGGAACATGGCGTAGGCTTGGGCCAGGCGCGCAGGCATGTGGCGGCGGTGCTCCTTCGGAAAGGCGCCCATGATCAGGTTTTCTTCCACGCTCATGTCGCGGAAGGTCATGCGTCCCTCGGGGATCATGGTGACCCTCGCATCGCTCATCTTCCACGTCGGCGTGCCGTTGATGGGCGTGCCGTCGAGCGCGATGCTGCCCGCGCCCACGGGCAGCAGACCCATGATGGCGCGCAGCAAGGTCGTCTTGCCGGCGCCGTTCGGGCCGATGATGGTGGTCAGCTTGCCCTTCTGGATGGACAGCGATACATCCCACAGCACATTGATGGCGCCATAGCCGGCGCGCAGTTGATTTATCTCAAGCATCGTTTCAGGCATCGTTTCAAGCATCGATTCAGGCATGAGCGGCTCCCGTATAGCTTTCGATGACGGCCGGATCGCGGAAGACGCAATCGGGCGTGCCGTCGGCGATCAGCTGGCCAAAATTGAGCACGGCCACGCGCTGGCACAGATTGCTGATGGTCTCGATATCGTGCTCGATCATGACGATGCCCACGCCAAAGGCGGCGTGCAAGTCCTTGAGCATGCCCATGAAGCGGCGCTTGCCGTTTGTTTCCAGGCCGGCCAGCACTTCATCTAACAGCAGCAGTTTCGGATTCGTCGCCAGCGCCTTGGCCACTTCCAGCGCTTTGAGCTCCGTCAGCGCCAGTTCGCTGGCCGCGTCGCGCTGCGCCTTGTCCGCCAGGCTCGTGAAATCGAGGATTTCATCGATCTTGCGCATGTCGATCTTGCCGGTGCCGAAGCGCTGCGCCACGACGAGGTTTTCGCGCACCGTCAATTCATGCATCGGTTGCGGAATCTGGAAGGTGCGGCCCAGCCCCAGGCGCGCGCGCTGGTACATGGGCGTGGCCATGATGTCGCGTCCCTCGAAGCGGATGCCGCCGCCGGTGGGGCGCACCAGGCCGGAAATGGCGTTGAACAGGGTGGTCTTGCCGGCGCCGTTCGCGCCCACGAGGCCGATCACGTCGTGGCTGCCCACCTTTAACGTGACGGCATCGACGGCCGTCAGGCCGCCGAAGCGCACGGATACATTATCGAGTTCAAGCATGTGCTTTCCCCTTCGCTTTGAACATGTTTTTCAGCCATTTTTGCAGCAGCGGCAGCAGGCCGTTCGGGCTGAAGACGATCATCGCCACCAGCAGCACGCCCAGCACCAGCTGGTGGCCGGTGGGAATCAGCGACTTGAAAACCAGCTGGTCGACCAGGTACACCACGACGGCGCCCAGCACGGGGCCGAGTATCGTGCGGTAGCCGCCGAAGATGGCCGCCACGATCGGTAACGTGACCCACAGGCTGTTGAAGGCGTAGTCGGGCTCGAGGAAGTTGATGTAGTGGGCGTTGAAGGCGCCGAACAGGCCCGCCATGAAGGCCGACACGAGCAGCATCGCGCCTTTCAGCAAGGTGCTGTTGACGCCGACGACGCGCGTGGCGTCTTCGCTGTCGTGCATGGCGCGCAGCGCGATGCCGTAATGGCTGGCGCGGATGCGGCCGTAGGCGAACGCACACGCCACCACCAGAGTCAGCACCACCAGGTAGGCGCCCGTCTTGCTGGCCAGATCAAAACCGAAGACGGCGGGCAAGGCCGGGATATTGTTGATGCCGCCGGCGCCGCCCGTCACCGAGCTCCATTCCGTGGCCAGGATGCGGAAGATGTGGGCGTAGGCGAGGATGGCCAGCGCAAAATACGGCCCGCGCAGCCGCAGCACGGGCAGCATGATGACGGCGGCGAGGGCCGCGCCGATGCCGCCCAGCAGCATGGCGGCAAACACGGGCACGCCCAGTTTCACGGTGGCCAGCGCGGAGACATACGCGCCCACGCCGAAGAATGCCGCGTGGCCGAAGCTGACCATGCCGCCCAGGTTGCCCAGCAGGGCCCAGGACATGGCCACGCCGCCGATGATCAGCGCCGCCACCACCATGCTCATCACGTACTGGTTGGCGCCCAGGGCCAGCGGCACGGCGACATACGCGGCCAGCAGCAGGATTGCCGTGGAAATCCAGGTCGAGCGCTTCATCCGCGCCTCCGTTGTGCGCCGAACAGGCCGTTCGGCATGATGAACAGCACCAGCAGGAACAGCACCATGCCCGACAATTCCTGCAGCGCGGAGCTGGCCAGGGTGACGGTCAGCGCTTCGGCCACGCCCAGCAGCACGGCGGCCAGCAGCACGCCCGGTATCGAGCCGATGCCGGCCAGTACCGTGATGATGAAGGCTTTCACTGTCAGCGCGCCGCCGTAGGCCGGCTGGATCACGCCATAGCTGAACAGGGCGACGCCGGCGAAGGCGGCCAGGATGCCGGCGACTAAGAAGGAGACCAGTTCCGTGCGGCCCGGGTCGATGCCCATCAGCTTGGCCGCATCGCGGTTGCTGGACACGGCGCGCACGGCGCGGCCATACCAGCTGGTCGACAGCCAGCGCCACAGGGCCGCCATCAGCACCAGGCTGACGCCGAAGAAAATGACTTCGCTGCGCATGCTGAAAAACGGGCCGATCTCGAAGCCTTCCTGCAGCCAGCTCGACGACGTCGAGCGGATGTCGGCCTTCCAGACCAGCAAAATGAAGTTGGTGAGGATGACGCCGATGCCGTAGGTGAGGATCAGCGAATTGATTTCGCGGTCCTTCTTGATGCGGCTGACGATCAGGTAGACGCCCACGGACGTCAGGCTGACGATCACCAGCGCGATGGGAATGGCGAACATCGGCCCCAGGCCCATGCCTGACTCCACGCTGTAGGCGATATAGGCGGCCAGCAGCACCAGTTCGCCGTGCGCCAGGTTGATCACTTTCATGGTGCCGAAGACCAGCGCCAGCCCCAGTGCGATCAGGGCGTAGGAGCCGCCCTGCAGCAAGCCCGAATACAGGGCCTGCAAGATTAATTCTGTCATGTCGTCATCCCGTCAGGCGGCCCGGGCGCATCGCGAAGAGGCACCAGGACCGCCGTTCATCGGTGCACGCCCGGCGGGCGCGCGCGTGTGCAGCGGGAGGCTGCTTACCAGGGCAGGGCCGGGTAGTTCAGTTTGCCCGTGGCGTGCTCCTTCGGCCAGACGATCACCACCTTCTTGTCCTGGTGCTGCGCCATGCGGTGCACGAAGTTCAGGTTGTCGCCATTGGCCGCGAACTGTACCCGGCCGATCAGGGTTTCGCGGTCCGTCTTGCGCATTTCCTCGGCCACGCCGCCTTTCTTCAGCGTGCCCTTGTCGGCCGCGCGGGCGATCGCCTCGAACAGCAGCATCGACTGCACATAGCCGAACTGGCCCAGGTAGTCCGGCTCCTTCTTGTACAGCTGCTTGTAGGCGTCGCTGAAGGCCTTGCCGTCGGCCGTCTTGAATTCGGTCGGGAAGGGCAGCAGGGCCGTGCCGAAGACGTTCGGCATCAGGTCGGGGAAGTCGGACGCCATCTTCGGCGTGGCCAGCGACCACACGCCCACCATGGCCTTGATCTTCGGTTTCAGCACGCGGGCGGCGCGGATGATGCCCACGTAGTCGTTTTCGTAGCCGACCATGGCCACGACTTCGGATTTATCCTGCAGCTTGATCTTGTTGATGATGGGCTTGAAGTCCGTGATCGCCGGGTCGAACGAGTGCGTCGTCACCTTCACGCCCCTGGCGCTCAGGGCCTTCTCCACGTCCTTGGCCAGGCCCGTGGTGGCGTCCTTGGTCGAATACACGATGGAGACGGATTTGGCGCCCACGTCGGCTAGCAGTCCCAGCATGGCTTTTTCGTAGCCGGCCGTGTTATTGATGCGGAAAAAATTCTTGCGTCCGCTGGCCACCAGGCTGTCGTCCACGCCGCCCGAGGTGATGTAGACCAGGCCCAGTTTATTGGCCGTGTCCGAGGCGGGCGAGATATTGTTCGAGCCGTAGCCGCCCGTGATGGCCACCACGCCCTGGCTGGCGAGTTTTTCCACGGCGGCGATGGCCTTGGCGGGCGCCGATTCGTCGTCGACGGTGATGATCTTGATGGTGTGCTTGCCGTTGGTCTTGTTGAAGACTTCGGCCGCGACCATGATCCCTTCCTGCATGCCGGCGCCGACCCGCGCCAGGTTGCCCGTCAGCGGGATTTCCGCGCCGACCAGGAATTCGTCGGCGCTGGCCTGTGCCATCCAGGCGCTGGCGACCAGCGCTGCCATGGCGATGCGTGTGTAGGTGCGTTTCATCGTGTCTCCTCCGGTGATGTGGCTTGGTTTTATTGTCGGGTCTCTTGAGAGCAAGTGCAATGTTGAATTGACTACTAGTTCTGTGCCATCTGCCGCAATTGCCCCTTCAGGATCTTGCCCGTGGCGGCAGCCGGCAGCGCTTCCATGATGAGGATGGCGGACGGGCACTTGTACGGCGACAGGGTCTGCGCCAGGTAATCGTGCAAGGCCTGCACCGTCACGGGGCGCTGCGGGTCCAGTTCCACGTAAGCGATGACGTCCTCGTTGCCGTCGGCCAGGCTGCGGCCGACGACGGCCGACTGCACCACGGAGGGGTGGGCGTTGAGCGCCGTTTCCACTTCCAGCGGATACACATTGAAGCCGGAGCGGATGATCAGTTCCTTGGTGCGGCCGACGATGAACAGGGCGCCGTCAGGCTCCTGGCGGGCCATGTCGCCCGTGTTGAGCCAGCCGCCGTCGCGCATGGTGGCCGCCGTCATGGCCGGTTCGCGGTAATAGCCGGCCATGACGTTCGGTCCGCGTATCCATAATTCCCCGGGCTCGCCCGGCGTCACGTCCTTGCCGGCCACGTCCACCACGCGCACTTGCACGCCCGGAATCGGCGTGCCGACGGAATCGTCAAGGCGCGGCGTTTCCAGGCGCGTCTGGCTGATGGTGGGGGCGCTTTCCGTCATGCCGTAGCCATTGTGCAGTGCGGTGCCCAGCAGCTTTTCCACGTCGCGCTTGAGCGACGGCGCCAGCGGCGATCCGCCCGCATACGCAAAGCGCAGCCGCGTGGCCAGCGGCGTATCGGCGCCGCCCAGGGTTTGCAGCAGCTTGGCATACATGGCGGGCACGCCTTGCACGATGGTCAAGCCGTCGTCTTTCAGTGCGGCCAGCAAGCCGTCGACGGAAAAGCGCGGCACCAGGTACAGCGCGGCGCCCGCATACAGGGTGCCCAGGGCCACCGAGGCCAGGCCGTACACGTGGGAAATCGGCAGCACGCCGTAGGCGCGGTCGGTGCTGCTCAAACCGCGCAGGGTGCTGGAGACGGCGGCGATGAACAGCAGGTTGCGGTGCGTGAGCATCACGCCCTTCGACTGCCCGGTGGTGCCTGTCGTGTAGATCAGCGCGGCCACCTGTTCGTTGCCGGGCACCGTGTCTTCCGCCATGGCCGCCTCGTTCAAGTCGCCCGCCAGCAGCTCGCCCATGCCGTCGACGGTGAAGGGGGCGGCGGCACCCAGGCGTGCGGCATGGGCGGCCGCTTCCGGCGAGGCGCCGGCCAGGAACAGCAGCCGCCGCGCGGAACTGTGCGTGGCGATGGTGTCGATCTCGCGCGCCGACAGCCGCGCATTGACGTTGACGATCCACGCGTCGATGCTGGCGGCGGCAAAAATCAGCGCCACCTGCAGCGCGCAGTTCTCGCCCACCACCATCAAGCGGTCGCCGGCGCGCACGTGCAGCCGGCGCAACAACTGTGCCGCATGTTCCACACTGTGCTGCAGCTGGGCGTAAGTCCAGCTGCGGCCGCCTTCATGCAGCGCGGGCGCATCGGGCGCGCGCGCCGCCCAGTGGGCGGGAATGGCCGACAGGCGCGCCGGCAAGTGGGCCAGCAGGGCGGGAATGTCCATCGCGGCCTCCTTCACTTTTGCGCTGCCTTGATCATGTTGCGGGCGATGACGATCTGCTGGATCTGCGTCGTGCCTTCATAGATGCGGAACAGGCGCACGTCGCGGTAAAAGCGCTCGGCCGCGTATTCGCTGATGTAGCCGGCGCCGCCGTGGATCTGCACGGAGCGGTCGGCGACTCTGCCGCACATTTCGGAGGCGAACAGCTTGCAGCACGACGCTTCCGTCGAGATGTCTTCCTTGTTGTCGCGCCGGCGCGCCGCGTCGAGCACCATGCTGCGCGCCGCGTAGATCTCGGCCTTGCTGTCGGCCAGCATGGCCTGGATCAGCTGGAATTCGGCGATGGGCTGGCCGAACTGCTGGCGCTCCATGGCGTAGGCCAGGGCGTCGGCCAGCATGCGCTCGGCCGCGCCCACGCAGACGGCGGCGATGTGTAAGCGACCCTTGTCGAGCACCTTCATGGCTGTTTTAAAACCCACGCCTTCCTTGCCGCCGATGATGTTCGCGGCCGGCACCTTGCAATTTTCGAAGATGACGTCGCAGGTATGCGCGCCTTGCTGGCCCATTTTTTTATCGATTTTGCCCAGCGACAGGCCCGGCGTATCCTTTTCCACGATGAAGGCGGAAATGGCCGAGGCGCCGCGCTTGACGGGGTCCGTGCGCGCCATGACCGTAAAGATGCTCGCTTCGGGCGCGTTGGTGATATAGCGCTTGCTGCCGTTGAGGATGTAAAAGTCGCCATCGCGCACGGCCGTCGTGCGCAGCGAGGCGGCATCGGACCCCGATCCCGCTTCCGTCAGGGCGAACGAGCCGATGATCTCGCCGGCCGCCAGCTTGGGCAGATAGTATTGTTTTTGCGCTTCCGTGCCGTCGATGACGATGCCTTGCGAGCCGATGCCGTTGTTCGTGCCGATCAGCGAGCGGAAGGCGGGCGAGGTGCGGGCGATCTCGAACGCGACCCGCACTTCCTCTTCCATGCTCAGTTCCAGGCCGCCGTAGGCTTCCGGAATGGACAGGCCGAACAGGCCCAGTTCGCGCATCTGCGCCACGATGGCGGGCGGGATCGTGTCCGTCTCGGCCACCAGCGCCTCGTTCGGCACCAGCACTTCGCGCACGAAACGGGCGATGCTGTCGAGCAGGATGTTCAGGGTTTCTTCGTCGCGTATCATCGGGGTCCTCGAAGGCGATATTGAGAAGGGGCGCGCAGTCTAACCGCGGCCCAGGTTTTTTTCCACTGTCTTGACCAGGGCCACCAGGCGCGGTCCCAGGTCGGACTCGAGTTTTTCGCGCGACAGCAGGAAGGCGGGGCCGCCGCAATTGAAGGCCATCACCTGTTCGCCGTCGGCACCCAGCATCGGAACG
The DNA here is from genome assembly GCF_059421435.1 of Janthinobacterium sp. GW821-FHT03A03. Taxonomy (NCBI): domain Bacteria; kingdom Pseudomonadati; phylum Pseudomonadota; class Betaproteobacteria; order Burkholderiales; family Oxalobacteraceae; genus Janthinobacterium; species Janthinobacterium sp. GW821-FHT03A03. Next base: position 45,023 of record NZ_JBWKUZ010000009.1, read on the forward strand.
CCCACGGCATGCACGTCGTTCTGCCACTCGCCGGCCGAGATGCAAAAGCCCCGGTCCTGGTAATCCTTGAAGCCTTGCTCGATGCCGGCCTTGATGCGCGGCCAGCGCTCCGTCTCGTGCACGCGCGCATGGTCCATCAGGTAGTCGCGCTCGGCCTGCGGCAGGATGCACAGCAGGGCTTTGCCCATGGCCGTGGTCATCAGGGGAATGCGCGAACCGACGTCGAGGCGCAGGGTGACGTTGGCGCTGCTGCGGCAGGTTTCCACGTACACCATGCTGAGGCGGTCGCGCGTGCCCAGCGAGACGGACGCCTGCGCATGCTCGGCCAGTTCTTCCATCAGCGGGCGCGCCATCTTGCGCACGTCCAGGTTCGACAGCATGCGGTAGCCGAGGGCCAGCACGCCGGCGCCCAGCTGGTACTTGCCCAGGCTGTCCGAGTAGTTCAGGTAGCCGAGTTTGGTGAGGGTGTAGGTGAGGCGCGAAATCGTCGGTTTCGGGATGGCCGTGCGCTTGGCCATGTCTGCGTTCGACAGATAGACTTCGCCGGGACGGAAGCACCGGAGCACTTCCAGTCCGCGCGCCAGCGCATTGACGAACTGGCGGTCCTTGCCTTCGTCGTCGTCGCTGAAGACGATGATTTCCGGATCTGCTGCGGCCTGAATATTTGTCATATTTGCATTCATTTGCTGACTCCCTGGAAACCAGTTTGCCTAGCGCCATTCCGCGTGTCAATCGTTTTGTGAAACATTCGTTCGCATAGCGAAATGCTGCAATGCATGAAAAAGGCCTGAAATTTGACTTGCACGCACGCTTTTGGTCTTGTCGCTTGAGCATCGCTATATACGTCTGTATATTGCGCTGCTGGGTAACGGCTGTCGCAAGGCGGCCGCTTTTTTGAATATCGTTATATAAGACGATATATAGCGAGAGTGGAAAGATCAAGACGATGTTGAAACAGGTAATGGCAGGCGCGGTGATGCTGGCGCTGGCGCAAATGGCGCAGGCGCAGCAGACAAGCGGCAAGGATGAGGTGGATGGGGCGGCGCCGTTCGTGCTGGGCACGGTGACAGTGGTAGGCCAGCGGGAGCAGGCAGGCCAGATGGAGCAGCAGGTGGCCTCGCAAGTGAGCCGGGCCGAGATGCGCCGCTTTAACCGCGACAACGTGGGAGACGCCTTGAATTTGCTCTCGGGCGTGTCGCTGTCGACCAATTCGCGCAACGAGAAAACCGTCGCCCTACGCGGCTTCGATGCGCGCCAGGTGCCGCTGTACATCGACGGCATTCCCGTCTACGTGCCGTATGACGGCTACGTCGACTTCAACCGATTTACGACGGCCGACCTGGCCGCCATCCAGGTGGCCAAGGGCTACAGCTCCGTGGCGTATGGCGCCAATACCCTGGGCGGCGCCATCAACCTGATCTCGCGCAAGCCGTCCGCGCCGATGGAGGGCGACGTATCCGTCGGTTTCGGCTCCGGCAGCGAGCGCCAGGTGTCGGCGAACGTGGGCACGAACCAGGGTTTGTGGTATCTGCAGGCGGGCGTGTCGTACATCGACAGCGACGGCTTCCCCATGTCGTCCGATTTCCGCCCCACGGCCACGGAAGACGGCGGCATGCGCAACAACGCGTATCGCAAGGACCATAAACTGTCGTTCAAGGTGGGCTACACGCCGGCGGGCGGCGACGAGTATGCCTTCAGCTACTACAAGCAGCATGGCGAAAAGGGGCAGCCGCCATCGACGAATCCCGCCGGCGCCCGCTATTGGCAATGGCCGTACTGGAACAAGGAAAGCGTGTATTTCGTCTCGCAGACGCGACTGGGCCAGCAGGAACGCCTGAAACTGCGCCTTTACCACGACAGCTACGACAATGAAATCACCTCGTTCACCAATGGCAGCTACAGCACCATCAAGACCAGCGGCCAGGGCAGCGTCAGCGGCGGGCGCAGCATCTACAACGACCGCACGAATGGCGGCGCGGTGGAACTCGAATCGTTCCGCCTGGCCGCGCACAGCCTGCGCTTTGTCGCCAGCTACAAGGCCGACGAGCACCAGGAACTCGACGCCAGGGGCGTGCGCAACACCTGGTACAAGGATGCGCTGTGGACCCTGGGCGCGGAAGACAGCATCGCCCTCAATGCGGCGACGGAACTGTCGCTGGGCGCCTCGCGCAACGCGCTGCGCCCGGACACCGTCTACAGCGCCGGCAATGCCTATACCTTGCCCGGCAATCAGTCGGCCACCGACCTGCAGGCGGGATTGTTCCACAAGACTGGTCTTGACTCGCGCGTGTACGCCACCGTGGCGCGCAAGTCGCGTCTGCCGACCCTGAAGGACCGCTACTCGCAGCGCCTGGGCACGTATATCGAAAACCCGGCCTTGCGCGCGGAAGAGGCGATGAACTATGAGCTTGGGTATCAGGGAAACGTGCAGGGCGCCAGCCTGGAAGCGGCGCTGTTCTACAGCGACGTGAAGGACAAGATTCAGAGCGTGGCGAATGTTTCTGGCGTGCGTGCGCAGATGCAGAACGTGGGCAGGGCGCATATCAGCGGCGTGGAGCTGGGTTTGCGTGGCCGCGCCGGCGCCTGGCTGGAGGTCGGCGGCAATTACACGTACACGGACATGAAAAATGTCAGCGACCGCGCCACGCGCCTGACGGACGTGCCGCGCCACAAGCTGACGGCGCATGCCGTGCTGCACGCGGCGCGCCAGGTCGACGTGGTGGCCATCGCTGAAGCGAACAGCGGACGCTGGGTCTCGAATACGCTGGAATTGGGCGGCTTTGCCACGCTGAACCTGAAGGCCGTGTACCGCCCGTTGCCGGCTTTGACACTGGAAGCGGGCGTGGCGAACCTCGGTGACCGCAATTTTGCGCTGGCCGACGGCTTTCCCGGCGCGGGCCGCACATGGCTGGCCAATGCGCAGTACCAGTTCTGATTTTTTGACTACTCAATGAAAGGACACAGCATGTTGAAGAAAATATTGGCTGGCTTTACCTCGGTGGCGTTGCTGGCCGCGGCGCCCGCGTGGTCTGCCGCTCCTGCTCCCGCGCGCGACAATATGAGCCACGCGCTGGCCGTGACGGGCATGGTGGAAACGCCGTTGAGCCTGAAGGTGACCGACCTGCGCCAGCTGCCGCCGGCCAACGGCGGGGAAATCGTCGTCACGCGGCACAATGGCGACAAGGCCGAGACCATCACCAGCTACAAGGGCGTGCGCCTGCGCGACATTCTCGACAAGGCGGTGCTCGATGCGCCCGGCCATAACGACGTCAAGAAGCTCGCCGTCATCGCCACGGCCACCGACGGCTATGCGGTGGTGTTTTCCTGGGGCGAGCTGTATAACGCTCCGGCCGGCGAGGGCGTGATCGTCTACTATGAAAAGAACGGCAAGGCGCTCGACGACAACGATGGAGAGATTGCCCTCATCTCGGCGAAGGACATCCGCACGGGCCCGCGCCATGTGAAGTGGCTCAATGGCATTGAGGTGCGCAAGCTGGTGGAGTGATGCGCAGCTGATGGAGGAAAAACGCGCCGTGGAGCCATCCCCGGCGCGTTTTTTTATGTTGCCAGCGCTTGCCGCATCGCCTGGCCTGCGATGTCAAATAGTCCCCGCGCCGCTGGCGTCAGGCCCAGCATGTGCATCGATGCGTGGATCATGCCGTCGAGCTGCACGCACTGCACCGCCACGCCGTCGTCGCGCAAATACCGCGCATAGGCTTCGCCTTCGTCATGCAGCGGATCGTATTCACACACCAGCACCGTCGCCGGCGGCAAGTCCTTCAGCGAGGCCGCCCGCAGGGGCGCCGCGTAAGGCTGCGCGCCGTCGGCCGGCTCGTTCAGGTAGGCAGACCAGCAAAAACGCATCGCTTCCCGGGTCAGCGAATGGCCATCCGCGTAGCGCTGGTAGGAAGGCGTGTCGAAGGCGAAATCGAGCGCCGGGTACAGCAGCAGCTGGTGCGCCAGCGCCGGTCCGGCCTGGTCGCGCGCCATCAGGGCCGCTGCCGCGGCCAGGTTGCCGCCGGCGCTGTCGCCGCCCACGGCCAGGCGTTTCGCATCGATGCCCAGCATCTCCGCCTGGTCGGCGACCCAGCACAGGGCACTGTAAAAGTCGCTTAGCGGCACGGGGAACTTGTGCTCGGGCGCCAGCCGGTAGTCGACGGAGAAAATCACGCAGCCGGTGGCGTTGGCCAGCGCGCGGCATGGATTGTCGTACAGGTCCAGCGAACACAGACACCATCCGCCGCCGTGCGCGAAGACGATGGCCGGCAAGGGCTGGCCCATGTCCGCGCCGGCCGGCATGTAGGCGCGCACGGTCAGCGCATGTTCGCCGGGCAGCACGTAGTCGGTGACGGACGCCACTTCCTCCAGGGCGCCGTGCAGCTGGCGCAACCCCGTTTCCGTGGCTGCGCGCAGGTCCGCCAGCGAGGCGGGCGGCGGCGCGTCTTTCGTCTGTTCCAGCCAGGCGGCGATCAGCGGGTCCAGGCTCATGCCGCATCTCCTGCCAGGAAGGGCAGCAGATGGGCGATGAACGCTTGCGGCTGTTCTTCCATGATGAAGTGGCCGCATTCGGCGACGATGGCGCCTTTGAGAATATCCGCCTTGCCCTGCATGGTCAGCAGCGGGGCATCATTGGTCGCGTGGTCGGCGCCGATGGCCAGCACGGGCATGGCCAGGCTGCGTTTTGCCCGTTCCAGGTTTTGCCGGATGGTTTTCGGAATCGCCCGGTAGTAGGCGAAACCGGCGCGCAGGGCGCCCGGCGTGGCGTAGGCGTCCGCATACACGTCGACGGCGACCTGGTCGCGGCGGTATGACCAGCGGTCGAAAATGAAGCGGATATATTCGCGCTCCTTGCCTGCAGTGAGCATTTCCGGCAAATCCAGCACCTGGTTGAACATGAAGTGCCACAGGAAGATGTTGTCGGACGGCGCGACAAAAATCGGCGGCGCGGGCGCCAGGCCGGGAATCACGGCTTCCGTCAGCGCCAGTTTCGTCACCGCCTGCGGGAAATCGCTGGCCAGCGCGTAGCCCACCCACATGCCGATGTCATGGCCCACCACGTCGTACTGCGCGTGGCCCAGGGCCAGCATGGCGCGGTGCAGGGTGGCCGCCACGGCGCCGGTGTCATAGCCGCCGGCCGGCCGGCTGGAGTGGCCGCTGCCCGGCGGGTCGATGGCGATGGCCTGATAGCCGTTGGCGGCCAGCGCCGCCATCACATGGCGCCACGCGTACCAGGTCTGCGGCCAGCCGGGAATCAGCAGCACGGGCTTGCCGGTGCCGGGACCAGCGATGACGCAATGCAGGCGCTCGCCGTCGAGGCGGACGTAATCATGTGTAAATTCGTCGGTAAAATCGTTCATTGGGTTTCCTTGTTTAGTTATGCTCGATGCCGAGCAGGGTGTTGATCTGCTGCGCGCTGACGGGGGCGCCGGCGAAGTCGTCGAAGATCTTGTCAGTCACGGGGATGATGTGGGCGTTGATGAAGGCCACGCCTTCGCGCGCCCCTACCTCCTGGTCTTTCAGGCAGCACTCCCATTCCAGCGTGGCCCAGCCGGCGTAGTCGTTCTGCGCCATCTTCGAAAAAATCGCCTTGAAATCGACCTGACCATCGCCCAGCGAGCGGAAGCGCCCGGCGCGGTTTTCCCACGACTGGTAGCCGCCATAGATGCCTTGCCGTCCGGTCGGATTGAATTCCGCATCCTTCACATGGAACATGCGGATGTGGTCCTTGTAGATATCGATGAATTCCAGGTAATTGAGCTGCTGCAGCACGAAGTGGCTGGGATCGAACAGCATCTTGCAGCGCGGATGGCGGCCCACGCGCTTGTAAAACATCTCGAAGCTGATGCCGTCATGCAGGTCTTCGCTCGGGTGGATTTCGTAGCACAGGTTGACACCCTGTTCCTCGCATACGTCGAGGATGGGCAGCCAGCGGCGCGCCAGCTCGTCGAAAGCCGCCTCGATCAGGCCGGGCGGGCGCTGCGGGAACGGGAACAGGTAGGGCCAGGCGAACGAGCCGGAGAACGTGCCCATGTCGGTCAGGCCCAGGCGTTTCGAGGCCATGGCCGCCAGTTTCACTTGCTCGATGGCCCACTCGGTGCGCGCGGCCGGCTGGCCGTGCAGGTGTGCCGGGGCGAAGCTGTCGCACAGCGCGTCGTAGGCCGGGTGCACGGCCACCAGCTGGCCGAGGATGTGCGTCGTCAGTTCGCTGATGACGAGGCCATGGCTGGCCAGCATGGCCACCAGCTCGTCGCAGTATTGCTGGCTGTGCGCGGCTTGCGCCACGTCGAACAGGCGCGCATCCCAGGCGGGAATCTGCAGGGCCTTGAAGCCCATGCCGGCCGCCCACTCGGCAATGGCGGGCAGGGTGTTAAAGGGCGCCGTGTCGGCGGCGAATTGTGCCAGGTGCAGGCTTGGTCCTTGGATGGTTTTCATATCGGCTCCTATTGTTTGTCGATCGACAAAGAATAGGCGAAATTTCCCGTCCGGTCAAGACGCTGATGCAAAATAAATCGGGAACGCGCCGCGGGCGCCAGGCGTTATACTGGCCGCCACTTCGCAAGCAGAGGATCAAGATGGCAGGAAGACCGAGGGAATTTGACCGCGCGCTGGCGCTGGAAAAAGCGCGCGACGCGTTCTGGACGCGCGGCTACGAAGGCGTATCGATGGCCGACCTGGTGGCGGCGCTGGGCATTGCCTCGGCGCGCATCTATGCGGCGTTCGGCTCGAAGGAGCAGTTGTTCCGCGAAGCCGTGGAACTGTATGAAACGGGAGAAGGCGCGTTTGCCGTGCACGCGCTGGCGGCCAGCCTGAGCGTGCGCGACGCGGTGGCGCGCATGCTGGAAGAAGCCGTGCTGCTGTACACGCGCAGCGGCCAGCCGCAAGGCTGCATGGTGGTCACGGCCGCCACGAATACGAGCGCGGACAACGCCGGCATCGCCGACTGGCTGGCGCAGCACCGCCGCGCGCGCACGCAAGCCGTCATCGAGCGCCTGCGCGCGGCGCAGCTGGCTGGGGAATTAAAAGGAGAGGCGGACGTGCAGGCGCTGGGCGACTACTATGCGGCCTTGCTGCACGGTTTGTCGGTGCAGGCGCGCGACGGCATTCCTGCCGAACGGCTGCTGGCGCTGATCACGCCGGCCATGGCGCCGCTGGCGCTGGAAATGCAAAGCTAGACTAGCTTGTCGATAGTCGGTGTCTTCAAGTCTTGACGTCGATCAGGCTGCCCAGGGCCTGGTCGGCCGCCTTGACGACATTTGCCGATAAATTAAAACCAGCCTTGTAGACGAGGTTATCGGTCAGTTCGGAAGCGAGGCCCACGCCGTTCGGCCGGCTTTCGGCTGCCTTGGCCGCATTCGCGTTGGCGCCGCTGACGCTTTCGCTGGCGGCCAGCTTGCGCCCTTCGACGGAGAGGGTGACGCCCGTGCCGGCCGGGCTGGCTTCCTGGAAGTTGGCCGATTGCGGCTGGAAGCCCGGCGTATTCGCATTGGCGACATTGTTGGCGGCCACGTCCAGCGCGCGCTGGTTGGCGGTCAGCCCCGAGGTACCGGTGGTGAGGGCGGATATGGACATGGCGACTCCTTCAGAAGGCTTCCAGTTTACTCCCGCCAGCGGAAAAGTGCTTGGCGCAAGGCAATAATTTTCCTGCCCGTTGTTTTCTCTAAAAAAAATTATTTAACGTAACTGTTTGATATTGTTCTGTGGCATGGCGCTGCCTAGACTGGCTGGGAATCGTTCATGCGCCTGATCAGGAGTCCGCCATTTCCCGCGTCGCCCGCCTGTTGTCGCCGAGTTTGCTGCTCGGCTCGCTCTGCCTTCCCTCGCAAGCCCAGCGCGTGCCATTGCCGCTCGATGCGCGCCTGAACGAGCAGATCATCATGGTGCCTGCCGGTGACGGCATGCATGAAGCATTGGAAACGACGGTATTTCGCCCCGGCGGCCCCGGCCCGTTTCCCCTGTTGCTGATGAATCATGGCAAACAGGCGGGGCCGGCCAGGCAGCAGCAGCGCGAGCGCTTCATCTACATGGCGACCGAATTCGTGCGCCGCGGCTATGCCGTGATGTTGCCCATGCGCACTGGATTTGCCCAATCCACGGGCACTTACCGCGATTTCGGCTGCGACATGCTGGCCAACGCCCGTGGGCAGGCGCGCGACGTGCTCGATGCGCTGGCCTATGCCCGGCGCCAGAGCTGGGTCGACCCCGAGCGCATCGTCGTGGCCGGCCAGTCGTATGGCGGCATGGCGGCGCTGGCGCTGGCTACCCGGGCGCTGCCCGGCGTGCGCGGGGTGTTCAATTTCGCCGGGGGCTTGCGCGTCGACATGCCAGGCTGCGACTGGCCGTCGGCCCTGGCCAAGGCCTTCGCCACCTTCGGCGCCTACAGCCGCATCCCCAGCCTGTGGCTGTATGGCGCGAACGACTCCTATTTTGCGCCGGCGCTGGTGCAGCGCCTGTTCCACTCGTTTGCCGGCTCGGGCGGCAGGGGCGAGCTGTTTGCCTACGGACCGTTCAAGCGCGACGCCCACCTGACCCTGGGCAGCCGCGATGGCGTGGCCGTCTGGCTGCCGCCCGCCGAGCGTTTCCTGCAAAAAATCGGCATGCCGGTGCGCCAGGTCTACGCTGTGGCCGATGCGCCGTCTCCGCCCGACACGCATTTCGCGCTGCAGGGCGACATCGCCGCCGTGCCTTACCTGGCCGAGCAGGGGCGCGCCGCCTACCGCACCTTCCTCGGCAAGACTACGCCGCGCGCCTTTGCCGTCTCGGCCAGCGGCGCCTGGGGCTGGGCGGAAGAGGGCGAAAGTCCCGATTTCCGCGCGCTGGCGTCGTGCCAGCGGCGCAGCAGCACCCCCTGCCAGCTATACTCGGTCGATGAGAGCGTCGTGTGGCCGGGCGGCGCTCGCGTCCCCAGCGCAAGCGCCGCCGGCGGCGCCGATTAAGCGGCTGCGCACGATAGTTGTCGCCGAAACGGGGGATGGGCGAATATACTAGGCGAAAAGGGAGGCGTTGCGCTTCCCGTCCGCCCTTATCATCAGCGAGAATTCACCCTTATGGCGTCATCCCCAGAAAACCTCAGCATGGCCGTGTTTTGCGACTTTGAAAACGTCGCGCTCGGCGTGCGAGATGCAAATTACGAAAAATTCGATATCAAACCTATCCTGGAACGCTTGCTGCTCAAGGGCAGCATCGTTGTCAAGAAGGCATATTGCGACTGGGACCGTTATAAAAGTTTTAAGGGCACCATGCATGAGGCGAACTTCGAGCTGATCGAAATCCCCCACGTGCGCCAGTCGGGCAAGAATTCGGCCGACATCCGCCTGGTCGTCGACGCGCTCGACCTGTGCTACACCAAGGCCCATGTGAATACCTTCGTCATCATCAGCGGCGACTCCGATTTCTCGCCGCTGGTATCGAAACTGCGCGAAAACGCCAAGCAGGTGATCGGCGTGGGCGTCAAGCAGTCGACCTCCGACCTGCTCGTGGCGAACTGCGACGAATTCATTTTCTACGATGACCTGGTGCGCGAGAGCCGCCGCACGGCCGCCAAGCGCGACGCGCGCGAAACGCCGGCAGCCAAGCGTTCGCCCGACGAGGAAGTGCGCCGCAAGGAAAAATACGAGTCGCGCAAGACGGAAGCGATCGAGATGGCCGTCGCCACCTTCGACGCGCTGGTCTCCGAGCGCGGCGACAGCGGCAAGATCTGGGCTTCGATGCTGAAAGAGGCGATCAAGCGCCGCAAGCCCGACTTCAGCGAGTCGTATTACGGCTTCCGCACCTTCGGCAACCTGCTGGAAGAAGCGCAGACGCGCGGCCTGCTGGAATTTGGCCGCGATGAGAAATCGGGCGCCTACGTCTACCGCAGCAACGCCCTGGCGGCCGTGCCGGCCGCCGTGAGCGGCGATGTGGCCAGCGAAGCAGTCGTCGCCGGCGAAACGGTCGTGACGGCCGAAGAGGGCAGCCGCGAAGGCGGCAGCCGCCGTGATTCGCGCCGCAATGGCCGTGGCGGCCGCAAGCAGAACGAGCAGCGCCGCGGCGAGTCCGCGCCACAGGCCTTCGTGCCGGTGGCCGAGGCCGAAGCGGCCGTCGCCGTCATCGAGCCGTATCCGGAAGCGCCGCAACCCGAGGTCCTGCATGAAGTGGCCGAAGCGGTGGCGGACGAAAGCAGCGCCAAGCGCGGTTCGCGCCGCAATGGCCGCGGTGGCCGCAAGAATGGCGACGGCGCCCGCGAAGCGCGTGCCGGGGCCCTTGAGGTAGCGCAAGCCGCGCCGGCACCCGAGCCGGCACCCGAGCCGGTGCCTGAGCCGGTCCCGGAAGCGGTCGTGGCAGCCGCCGCCGAAGCCAAGCCGAAGGCCAAGCCGCGCACGCCGGCCCGCAAGGCGGCTGCGGCGAAAAAGCCGGCCAAGAAAGCGGCCGACGCCGTGGTTGAAGCGGCGCCCGTGATTGAGGCGGCGCCGGTGGAAGCGGCCGTCGTGGCGGAGGACAAGCCGGCCAAGGCGCCGCGCAAGACGCCGGCGCGCCGTCCCGCGCGCAAGAAGGCGGAAGCGGCTTGATAGCCTGAGCAGGAACAAGCGGGGCGGCAAGCGCATGCGCCCCGGCTTTTCTGGCCTTGCCTTGCGCAAACCGCGCCCCCCGTTCCCCCAAGCGTGTACGATGAGCCTGTTTTTAACGAGGCGGGCGGTCAGGCATGTATCACGGTGAACGGTTCAACAGCATTTCCCATACGGTGGGCGCCGCGCTGGCGGCCATCGGCGGCGTCATCCTGATCGTCGTGGCGGCCCGCACGGGCGACCCCTGGAAAATCGTCAGCTGCAGCGTGTATGCGGCCATGCTGCTCACGCTCTACCTCACTTCCACCCTGTACCACAGCGTGCGCGGCAAGGCCAAGGCCGTGCTGCAGCGCCTCGACCACTGCGCCATCTACCTGCTCATCGCGGGCACCTACACGCCGTTCATGCTGGTGACGCTGCGCGGGCCATGGGGCTGGTCGCTGTTCGGCGTCGTCTGGGGCCTCGCGCTGTTCGGCATCGTGCAGGAATATGTGTATGCCAGCGGCGCGCGCATCCTGTCGCTGGTGATTTACGTGGCCATGGGCTGGCTCGTCGTCATCGGCATCAAGCCGCTGCTGGCGGCGCTCGAGTGGAACGGCTTTTTGTGGCTGGTCGCCGGCGGCCTGTGCTACACGGGCGGCATTGTTTTTTATGCCACCGACCACAAGCTGCGCCATGGCCACGGCATCTGGCACCTGTTCGTGCTGGCCGGCAGTAGCTGTCATTTTATCGCCATTTTGTTCTACGTTGCCTGACGTTGTCTGCCGCCTTCACTGTTGCCACGATTCCATTATAATGACGCGATATGTGAAACTCGGGCAACAATGCAGCAATAATAAGGCAACAATGGATATCAATTCGGACGATCTGAAAATCTTCGTCACCGTCATCGACAGCGGCACCCTGAGCGCGGCCGCCGTGCACCTGGGACAAACCACCTCGGGCGTCAGCCGCGCCCTGTCCCGCCTGGAAGACAAGCTGGCCACCTCGCTGCTGACGCGCACCACGCGGCGCATGGAGCTGACGGAAGAAGGGCAGCTGTTCCTGGACAAGGCGCGCGCCATCCTCGCCTCGATGGAAGACGTGGAGGAATCGATCCGCATCCGCCGCCAGAAGCCGGCCGGGCGTCTTTCCGTGGACGCCGCCTCGCCCTTCATGCTCCATTGCGTGGTGCCCCACATGGCGCAATTTCGCGCCATGTACCCGGACATCCGCCTGGAGCTGACCAGCAATGACCAGATCGCCGACCTGCTCGAGCACCGTACCGATATCGCCATCCGCATCGGCGCCCTGGTCGACTCGACCCTGCATGCCCGCCCGCTCAGCGCCAGCCCGCTGCACGTGCTGGCCACGCCCGCCTACCTGGCGCGCCACGGCACGCCCGCCACGCCGGAAGACCTGGCTGCCCACGCGCTGCTGGGCTTTGCGCAATATGAGCCGGGGAATAGCTGGCCGCTGCGCCACGCCGCCGGCAACAGCCTGCAAATCGTGCCCGCGCTGGCCGCCTCCAGCGGCGAGACCCTGCGCCAGCTGGCCCTGCACGACCAGGGCATCGTCTGCCTGTCCGACTTCATGACGCGTGACGACATCGCCGCCGGCCGCCTGGTCAAGGTGCTCGAACCGTTCTATACAGGCTACCGCCAGCAGATCCACGCCGTGTACTACCGCAATACGCAGCTGGCGCAGCGCATCAGCTGCTTCCTCGAATTCCTGCAGCAGAAGCTGTAGGCGGACCCATGCCTGTTCCGGCGAAGGAGGCAATCATGCAGTGTCCCACCTGCGACGAATACGGCGACCTGGTTCTTGCGAAAGTCAGGAAGACGGGGCAAAAGGTGGTCGTTTGCACCGAATGCGACAACCTGTGGGCCGATCCGGACAGCGCGCCCGATATCGACGCCAGCGAGGGCGTGGCGGAGTTTCTGGCGGCAGCCGGCCTCGCTGACGACTGGGAGGAACTGGCGCTGCTCGCCAGGCTGCCGGCGCGCTAGCCGGCGCGCACGCCGCGTCAGGCCATGGCGTTCACGTCCTTCGTTTCGGCCCGCAGCAGCAGTTCCACCTCGTGCGCCGGCAGCGGATGGCTGAAGTAATAGCCTTGCGCCTCGTCGCAATCGTGACTGCGCAGATAATCGAGCTGTTCCGCCGTTTCCACGCCTTCGGCCACCACGCGCAGCTTCAAATTGTGCGCCAGCGCGATGATGGAGACGACGATGGCCGCGTCGTCCGCATCGCGCGCCACGTCGTTGATGAAGCTGCGGTCGATTTTCAGCACGTCGATGGGGAAGGTGCGCAGGTAGGCGAAGCTGGAATAACCGGTGCCGAAATCGTCGATCGACAGTTGCACCCCCAGCGCCTTCATGTCGTGCAGCTGGCTCACGGCCAGCGCCACGTCGTGCATGAACAGGCTTTCCGTCAATTCCAGCTCCAGGCAGGCCGGCGCCAGGTCCGTTTCGGCCAGCACTGCGGCGATCGAGGCAACCAGGTTCGGCTCGTTGAACTGGCGCGCCGACAGGTTGACGGCCAGGCGCAGATTGCCCAGCCCCTCCCGATGCCAGGCCTTGACCTGGGCGCAGGCCTGGCGCATGACCCAGGCGCCGATCGGCACGATCAGGCCCGTATCCTCGGCCAGCGCGATGAAGCGGTTCGGCGCCACCATGCCAAGGTCCGGATGCTGCCAGCGCAGCAGCGCCTCCACGCCGACGATGCGGCCGCTGGCCAGGTCCAGCTGCGGTTGATAGTGCAGCACGAACTGCTCGCGTTCGAGGGCGTTGCGCAGCGCCGTTTCGATGCGCAGGCGCTCCAGTGTGGCCTGGTTCATGGCCGTGGTGTAGAACTTGATGTTGTTGCGGCCCTGTTTCTTGGCGCAGTACATGGCGATGTCGGCCTGCTCGATCAGGTTCTGCGTCTCGCCATTGAGGGTCACGTCGCCGGGGGCGTCGTAGCGCGACATGTCGTAGACGGCCACGCCGATGCTGCAGGTGACGAAGAATTCCTTGCCGTCGAGCAATACCGGCTGGGCCACGGCATCCATCACGCGCTGCACGATGGCGCCGCTGAGCGCTTCGTCGGCCTGCTCGCACAGGATGGCGACGAATTCGTCGCCCGACAGGCGCGCCACCGTATCGCTTTCGCGCAGGCTGGCCTGCAGGCGCGTGGCGATGGTTTTCAGCAGCAGGTCGCCCGCCTTGTGGCCCAGGCTGTCGTTGACGAACTTGAAACGGTCGAGGTCGATCAACAGCACCCACAGCGCGCGGTTCTTGCGGCGCGACAGGGCCATGGCCTGCGTCAGGCGGTCGCGCAGCAGGGCGCGGTTGGGCAGGCCCGTCAGCACGTCGTGGTGGGCGATATGCTGGATTTGCTGCTCGGCCAGCTTGCGCTCCGTGATTTCCGAGCCCGTGCCCCGGTAGCCGCGAAACTCGCCCAGCTCGTTGAACAGCGGTTCGCCATTGACGCTGAACCAGCGCAGCTGGCCATTGCGGTCGTGCATCGCGTATTCGAGGTTGGAGAACGGCAGGTGCGCTTCCAGGGTGGCGATATGCTGCTTGCCCCAGCGTGAATTGCGCATCTCCGGGTTGTTGTCCCAGCGCCGCATGCCGATGAAGCGTTCCAGCGGCATGTTCGACTTGTCCGTGAAGCCGCTGGTGATGTGGGTGAAGCAGAAATTGACGTCCTGTTCCCAGTACCAGTCCGACGACAGGGCCAGCAGGCGGCGGAAGCGCTTCTCGCTTTCCTGCAGCGCCCGCTCCGTGCGCTGGCGCGCGCGCACGTCGGCGCTGAGCAGTTCATTGCTGCGCTTGAGGTCGGCGGTGCGCTGCTCCACCAGCAGCTGCACGCGGCGCGAACGCTGCGTCAGCGATTGCACGAAGGCGGCCGTCAGCAGACTGAACAGCAAACCCATGATGAGGGTGAACAGCGAGCCCAGGTGGTCGGCGAGGAAGGGGCGCGGATGGGCGTCGACGCGCACATGCCAGGGCCGGCCGGCGGCGGAAAAGGCGCTGTCGTAGCGGCTGTGGTAGGCAAACTGCAGCCAGCGGGGCAGCGATTGCCAGTTGCCGGCCGTGTTTTCGACAGTCGTCTGGCCGTGCCGGAAGATCAGTTGCCGGGGATCGGCGCCCGCGTCCGCGTACACGCTCAGTTCCAGTTGCGGGTCGCCCAGCAGGTCGGCGCCGGCGAGGATTTTCTGTACCAGCTCGCCGGCGCGGATGACGGCCGCCGTGTCGCCGATCAGCGCCGCGCGCCGCTGCTGCACGGTCTGCAGCGGCGCGCCGTGGCGGTACACGGGGCGCAGGATGACGAAGCCGCGCTGCGGCCCCTGCGCCAGGGCCAGCAGGCCGGTGGCCGTGGTCTGGCCGCTGACGATGGCCTGTTCCAGCGCGCCGGCCAGCAAGCCGTCCGGGCGCACGTTCAGGCCAAAGGCGGGGCGGTTGCCCTGCAGCGGTTCGAGATAATCGACGATCAGGTAGTTTGCGTGCTCGGCCACGGGATGGATGGCGCCATCGCGCATTTCCGTCATCGCATAGTCGGGCGCGATGCGCCGCAGCCCGGCCTCGAACGCGGCGCGCTGCGCATGCGGCACGAGACGGTGAAAATTGAAGGCCTGGATGAACGGGTGGCGCTGCAGCAGCGGCGTGGTGAAATCGTGGAATTGCTCGCGCGTGACGGGCACGACGGCCGCAAACAGCTGGTTCGTCGTGGTCAGCACTTCCACCGCATCGTCGAGTCCCTGTTCGATAGCCGCTACTCTGGCGCCGGCGCGCTGCTGCAGGCTCAGGCTCATCTTGTCGTATTCAAGCTGGCTGATGGCGGCGAACAGCACGGCCGTCACGCTGACGCCGCAGGCGAAGGTCAGCGCGGCCGCAGCGGAAATCGACAATGGCAGGCGGCCACGCAACATGGGTTTTCCTATCTCACTTCATGGACACAATTGCTCGGCAGCACCTGCCGGCCCGCGCAGGCCGTAGTTTGTCATAAACCACATCCATCATGCGAATTTTGCACCAGATCGCTGCTAATAAGCAACAATATCTCTGGCCATCGCGGACGACTATCGGTTGCCGCGTGCGCCTGATTGCCGGCGCAAACGCCACAACTGCCATGCCGGCAGCAGCCGGTTCAGGAAGGCCAGCCCTGCGGCGCGGCGCCAGCGCACCAGGCGCACGACGCGCACGGCGCGGCCCTTCCCCGGCTGGTCCGGCCTGGCGGCGAAGAGGATGCAGTTGTTGCCGGCGATGCCGTCGAACTGGCACACGGCGCCGCGGAAGGTCAGCATCAGGCGTTTCAGCATGGCGGGGTAGTGCTCGTCATAGCTGAACAGGTTGGCCACCAGCACGCCGCCGGGCAGCAGGGCGCGCAGGCAGTCCGCGTAGAAGCGCGCGCTGCCCAGGGCCGGCGGCAAGCCCGTTTCGTCGTAGCCGTCGAGCAGCAGCACGTCGGCGCAGCCCGGATGCTGGCGGATGTAGCTGACGGCGTCCGTTTCGATGACGCGCAGGCGCGCGTCGTCGGGCGGCAGCATGAATTGCTCGCGCAGCGCGATCACGTCGGCGCGCAGTTCCAGTACGGTGATGCGGGTGTCGGGCAGGTGGCGGTGGCAGAACTTCGCCAGCGAGCCGCCGCCCAGGCCCACCATCAGGATATGCCGCGGGCGCGGCACGAACAGGGTAAAGCACATCATGGCGCGCGCGTAGCGCAGCAGCAGATGGTCGGGGCGCGACAGCAGCATTTCGCTCTGGATCATGCCCGGCTGGAATTCGAGGCGGCGCCGGTCGCCGCAGGTATGCACCTGGGGCGCGCGCGCGGCGGGGAGTTTGCTATCCGGCATAGGGCGACTTCGCTGAGTGGACGGTGGGAGATGCTTTGTTGCATTCAGAGAAATCTGATAAGCTCCCGTGAGCATACCCGATTAATCCGCACCGAGCGTCCATATATGGCAGAGGCGGGCTGGCCGCTTGCACGCCCGGCGTGCAAGCTGGAGCAGCGCAAGGCAGCCTGTGGCACGCGGCGGCACGGCCGCGCAGTCGGGCACCATGGAGACAAGCATGTTTTTGGATCACCCCATTATCACGGCCACGAATAGTTTCACGGAGCCTGACCGCATCGAGCGGCTGACGCGCGTGTATGGCTACGCGGCGGCGCTGGCCGACCAGGCCGCCAATTTCGGCTTCATCGAGAAAGTGGCGCAAATCCACGATCACAAGGGTACCCTCATCGTTTTCTGGCATGAAGCCCCCAGCGAAGCGGAGAAGCAGTACTTCGTGCAGGCCTGGGCCAGCAAGGTCGGCGACGGCAGCACCAATGTCGAACACGAAATCTGACAGGATGCGCCGCGCCGGCGCGGCGATGGCATAGCCCATGGATATCAAGACCCTGGTACTGGCCCTGGCGCTTGGCAACCTGAGCCTGTGCGCGGCCCTGTTCTTCTTCGAATACGAGCGCAAGAAGTCGCTCAGCATGTCCACCTGGGCGGTGGCCAAGCAATGCCAGGCCGTGGCCTGGTGTCTGCTGTATTTCCGCGGCGTGCTGCCCGATTTTCTCTCCATCTTGCTGGGCAACAGCCTGCTGTTCGCCGGCATGGCGCTGGACGCCGGTGCCCTGTGGCAGGCGGCCGGACGCAGCGGCTGGCGCCGCCATGTGCTGCCGGCGCTGGGCGCGGCGATAGGGCTGTTTGCCGCCTGCTATCTGTTCGAGGTGGCGCCGCTGCTGCGCAGCGCGGGCGGTTCGCTGATCGTGGCCGGCTTCTTCCTGGCCGGCGTGGCCGCGCTGTGCCTGAAGTGGCGCGAGGCGAGCATGCTGCGCCGCTTCCTCGTCGTCAGCATGGGCATCCTGTCGCTGCTGATCGCCGCGCGCGGCGTGCTGGCCGCCAGCGTGCCCGGTTTCGATGCGGAGCTGATGCAGCTGGCCGGCTTCGGCGCGCTGTACCTGATGATGCTGACGAATGCCTTCGGCTACCTGCTGCTGTCGCGTGAAAAACTGGCCGGCGAGCTGGCGCGCCTGGAAGTGCTCGACGCGGCCACGGGCGTGCCGAACCGGCGCGGCTTTTACCAGGCGCTGGCGCCGTGGATGGCGCTGGCGCGCCGGCCCGGCCTGCCGACGGCGCTGGTGGTGCTCAATATCGACCATTTCAAGCGCGTCAACGACAGCTATGGCCATCCGGTGGGCGACGCGGTGCTGAAAACCATCGTCGACACCTGCCGCCAGCAGCTGCGCGACAGCGACCTGATGGGCCGCCTGGGCGGTGCCGAATTCGCCATCCAGCTGCCGCGCACGACGCTGGCCGATGCGCTGATGGTGGCCGAGCGCATCCGCGCCGCCGTCGAGGCGCTGCCCGTCAAGACGGAACGCGCCGTGCTGCAGCTGACGGCCAGCCTGGGCGTGACCACTATCCGCGCCGAGGACAGCACCGTCAGCCTGTTCAAGCGGGCCGACGAGGCGCTGCAGGCGGCCAAGCAGGCAGGCCGCAACCGCGTGGTCGAGGCGCAGGGCGCCAGCACGCTGGACATTTAAGCCGGCTTTACTTCTTGCGCGAGCCCAGCCAGCTCGGTTCCTTGCCGCACTCCTTGGGCAGGAACAGGGCGTCCAGGCCGGGATCGCAGCGCCGGTCCGGCGCCTTCATCGGCTCCACGGTGAGCCATTCGCTCCTGGGCAGTATCTTTTCTTCGCGTGGCGCCACCGGCGGCGCGGGCGGCAGGCTGTCTTGCCACCGTGCCTCTGCGGCAGGCGCGGGCGCGGTGGCCCAGTTGGCGTCAACCTGCGCTGCCTGCGCTGGCGATGTGTCCGCGTGCGCGGCGGCGCACAGCAGGCTGCCCGCGAAGAAGAACGTGCGCATGGCTGTGCTGTTTATGGAAATCATGGTTAGTCCTTGGTCGGTGCCCGGAAGGCGGACCCTGCATTATGACGGCGGCAGGAAGCAAAAAGACAAGAAAATTGCAACGGCATGTTACCAAAGGGACTATAGTTACTGGTAGCAAGCAGGTGCACTGTGGCAAGGTGATTGAAAGGCGGGTCAGGCGCGGGGCGCCGTCACGCGAGATGTGTATTCCCTAACTTTCATTTAAGCTAAGCAAGTTATGCTATCGGGTGCACGCCAGGACCCTCTTGCCGTCCGCACCGCAGTTCCCCTTTTTTACTCTTGCCAGGCCCATAATGAAAATGCTCAAATCCCTGCCTGTATGGCCGCTTGCCGCCCCGCTTGCCGGCTGGCTGTTCCTGTTCGGTTCCACCTTCAATGTCGGCGGCTTCTATCAGATCCTGCTGGTGGCCGGCCTGATCGGCAGCGTGCTGGCCGCCGTCTACCACGCGGAAGTGGTGGCGCACCGCATCGGCGAACCGTACGGCACCCTGGTGCTGGCGCTGGCCGTGACCCTGATCGAGGTGGCGCTGATCGTCTCGCTGATGCTGGCCGGCGGACCGGAAACGACGGGGCTGGCGCGCGACACGGTGTTTGCCGCCATCATGATCATCCTCAATGGCATCGTCGGCATCTGCCTGCTGCTTGGCGCCGGGCGCCACCGCGAGCAGACCTTCGGCCTGCTGGGCGTGAGCGCGTCGCTGGCCACGCTGGCGGCCATCGCCATCCTGACGCTGGTGCTGCCGAACTACACTTCGAGCGCCGCCGGGCCGTACTACAACTCGAGCCAGTTGATCTTCATCGCCGTCATCTCGCTGGTCCTGTATGGCACTTTCGTGCTGGTGCAGACGGTGCGCCACCGCGATTACTTCCTGCCCAAGGAAGCCGTGGGCGACGAAGAGGTGCATGCGGCGCCGCCCACGCCTACCGTCGCCTGGGTCAGCGCCGGCGCGCTGCTGGTCTGCCTGGGCGCCGTGGTGCTGCTGGCCAAGTCGCTGGCGCCGGCGCTGGAAACGGCGATTGCCGCCATGGGTGCGCCAAAGACCCTGGTCGGCATCGTCATCGCCGCCATCGTGCTGCTGCCCGAAGGCCTGGCCGCCGTGCGCGCGGCCCGCGCCAACCGCCTGCAAACGAGCTTGAACCTGGCGCTGGGGTCCGCGCTGGCCAGCATCGGCCTGACGATACCCGCCGTGGTGGTGGTGTCGCTGGCCACGGGCCTGACGATCACGCTGGGACTCGATATCAAGTCGACAGTGCTGCTGCTATTGTCGCTGATGGTGGCCACCCTGTCGCTGGGCACGGGCCGCACCACGGTCATGCAGGGGACGGTCCACCTGGTGATTTTTGCCGTGTATTTGTTCACGACCATCGTGCCGTAAGCCGCCGCACGACTGCCGTTTTGTCACAATCCTGTCACGCCGCTGTCATACGATGAGAGTAGTGTGGTAGGATTTTTAAATCGTCTAAATGATTTATATAGTTTAGCAACTGATTTTGCCAACTTTTTTCGGTTGGTGCAGCAATGACAAGACAAGAGGCCAGTATGTATGCAGCGGTGGACCTGGGGTCCAACAGTTTTCGTTTACACGTCGGCACGCATGATGGCGACACGATCCGCGTGGTCAAGAGCGTGCGCGACCCGATACGCCTGGCCGCCGGCCTGGATGCCAATGGCGACTTGACCGAGGCGGCCATGCAGGGCGCGCTGGCCTGTTTGCAGCGCTTTCGCGCCACCCTCGCCGGTTTCGAGCTGGAAGCCGTGCGCGTGGTGGCCACATCGGCCATGCGCGTGGCGCGCAACGGCGCCGTTTTCCTGCCGCTGGCCGAGCAAGCCATCGGCTACCCGATCGAGATCATCTCGGGCGAGGAAGAGGGGCGCCTGATTTACATGGGCGTGGCCAATTCACTGGCCATTCCCGGCGAGCGCCGCCTGGTGATGGATATCGGCGGCGGCTCGACGGAGCTGATACTGGGGCGCGGCCAGGATATCGAGCGCGTGGAGTCGTTCAGCCTGGGCACGGTCAAGCAAAGCCTGTCCTTTTTTATCGGCGGGCGCATCGACGCCCCGTCGTTCGAGGCGGCCATCCTGTCGGCGCGCAGCCATTTCGAGGATGCCGCGCCGCCGTACCATCCGCAGCACTGGAAGACCGCCTACGGTTCTTCCGGCACCATCCGCACGATCGCCGACATCATCGCCCGCAACAAGCTTGGCGACGGCTTGCTCACCAGCGCCAGTCTCGATGCGCTGGCGCGGCGCTTCATCGAACTCGGTCACACCAGCCGCATCGACATGCCGGGCCTGCGGCCCGACCGCGCCAGCACCATCGTCGGCGGCCTGGCCATCCTGATCGGCCTGTTCCGTGAACTGGCGATTCCCGCCATGACGCCGATCGAGGCGGGCTTGCGCATGGGCGTGATGTGGGACCTGTATCTGCGCTCGACCAAGCGTGACCGCCGCGAACAGTCGGTGCAGGGCTGCATGGAGAAATTCCATATCGACCAGCAGCGGGCGGGCCGGGTGGCCGAGCAGGCGCTGGCCATGTACGCCCAGCTCAAGCCCACGTCCGAAGCCCTGGTGAAATGCCTGCGCTGGAGCAGCCTGCTGCACGAGGTGGGCCTGGCCGTGTCGCAGACGGGCTACCACAAGCATGCGGCCTACATCGTGGAAAATGCGGATTTGCCCGGTTTTACGACGCGCGAACAGAAGACCATGAGCCGCCTGATCCTGGCGCAGAAGGGCAATCTGCGCAAGATCGGCGAGGTACTGTCCGATCCCGATTTCGCCAAGGCCGTGCTGGCGCTGCGTTTGTCGATTTTGCTCATGCATGCGCGCATCGAGGCCGATTTCAGCGAACTGCGCCTGCGCATGAAGAGCCGCATCGAACTCGATATCAAGCGCGGCTGGGTGGCGCACCATCCCACCGTGTCGTTCTGGATCGAAAAGGAACAGGAATTCTGGGATGAGGTCGGGGTCGACTTCACGATACGCGCCAGCGCGTGAGAGGACGGCAAGATTGCTGAAGTTTGATATACAGCAAGCAAGGTTTTTAAAAACAGTATATATTGTTTATATTATTTGTTAGATTGGAAAATCCATGACCAAAACCGTACCTGCCAAAAAAGCCGACAGCGCGCCCGTATCGATGTTCCCTACGAGCGCTTCGATCAATGCGGCCGCAGCCAAGGCCGCGCCTGCCAGCAAACCTGCCGCCAAGCCTGCCGCCAAGCCGGTGGCAAAGGCCGCCGCCAAGCCAGTGGCGGCCAAAGCCGCCGCAGCGAAGCCTGTTGCCGCCAAGCCTGCCGTAGCCAAGCCTGCCGTAGCCAAGGCGCCGGCCGCCAAGCCGGCGGCCAAGGCCGTGGCTGCCAAGCCAGTCGCGAAAGCCGCCGTCAAGCCAGCCGCGCCGGCCGCTGTCAAGCCAGTCGCCAAGGCGGCCGTCAAGCCAGTTGCCAAGGCGGCCTCCAAGCCGGTCGCGAAAGCTGCGGCCAAACCGGTGGCCAAAGCCGCCGCCAAGCCGGCCGCCGTGAAAAAAGCGCCGGCCGCCAAGGTCGCCGCCGTCAAGGAAAAAGCCCGCAAGCCGAAGCTGGTGCGCGACAGCTTCACCATGCCGGAAGCCGAGTATGAAGTCCTGGGCCAGGTCAAGAAGGCCTGCCTGAAAGCCGGTTTCGAGATCAAGAAAAGCGAATTGCTGCGCATCGGCGTGGCGCTGATCAGCCAGATCGACCTGGCGACCCTGCAAAACGTGCTGGCCGGCCTGCCGCAGCTGAAAACGGGCCGTCCGAAGAAGGATTGAGGTTGACGGCAGGGCGGTCCCGCGTGGACTGCCGCCTGCTTGCCCATTCTGGTTTACCATGGGGGCTGTACTAGTTCCCCATGGTTGCCATGTCAGAAGAAACAGAGATCGAACGCGCCGGCTTCGTCGAGCGCGCCATTGTCCGCCACCGCGCGGGCGATTCCACTGCCGCCATCGACCACATCGCCGAGGAAATCCCCGTCGCGCTGGTCTTCAACGGCATTTCCCACGTCGTCATGATGGCTACGCCGCGCGACCTCGAAGCGTTCGCGTACGGCTTCGCGCTGACGGAAGGCGTGGTGGCATCGGCTGCCGCCATTTTCGACTGCGAAGTGTTGCTGCGCCCCGATTCCGCCGAAGTGGCGCTGACCATCGCGCAGGAAGATTTCGTGCGCCTGAAGGACCGCCGCCGCGCGCTCACGGGCCGCAGCGGCTGCGGCGTGTGCGGCATCGACAGCATCGATATGCTCGACCTGCATCCGGAAGCGCTGCCGCCGTCCCTGATCCGGGTCGACCTGCCGGCTGCGCTGGCGCGCGCCGCCAGCGGTTTGCGCGAACACCAGGCGCTGATGCGGGAAACGGGCGGCGTGCATGCGGCTGCCTGGTGCACGCCGGACGGAGACATCGTGCGGGTGTGCGAGGATATCGGCCGGCATAACGGACTCGATAAGCTGATCGGCCATCTCGCGCTGCAAGATGCCGACATGCGGCGCGGGTTTGTTTTCCTGTCCAGCCGCGGCAGCTACGAGCTGGCGCGCAAGGCTGCGCGCATGCGGATTCCCCTGCTGGCGACGATTTCCGCCCCCAGTTCGCTGGCCATTTCCATCGCCGTGCAGGCGGGCATGAAGCTGGTGGGCTTCTGCCGCCAGGATGCCTGGGTCGATTACACGCCCGGCATCACGCTCTAAGTTCACTGCGCCGCCGCGCGCCACGCCGCCGGCCCATGCGCCGGTCAGGTCCGCCATGCCGGCATCGGCAAAGCGCGCCATGGCGGTGCCGGCCAGATTGGAAGGGGAGTGTGGTAATTCTGCACGATCCTGCCATGGTATTGACTTGCGTCATGGAAATGACATTCGGCTGTCATTTTCCTGACATATTAGGCAAGTACGCTGGAGTCGTCTTGATCACAGGGGATGAAACCATGCAAAACCTAATTGCGTCAAACGAAGCAAAGTCCCGGCCGGTCCAACTGGTGCTGAGCCAGGCCACTACAGCTGCGGAATTGCGCGAAGTACAGCGTCTGCGCTACAAGGTGTTTATCGAGACCATGGGCCTGACGTCGTTGGCCAATGCCGATGGCCTCGACAGCGATGAATTCGACGAGCACTGCGATCATCTGATCGTGCGCGACGCCGACACCCTGAAAGTGGTGGGAACTTACCGCGTGCTGAGCGCGGCCAAGGCCGCCAAGATTGGCCGCCTGTATTCGGAAAACGAGTTCGACCTGAGCCGCCTGAACAATCTGCGCGGACGCATGGTCGAAGCGGGCCGCGCCTGCATCCATCCCAAGTACCGGGGCGGCAGCGTGATCATGCTGCTGTGGTCCGGGCTGGCCGAATACATGCGCCGCGAACGCTGCGACTACCTGGTGGGCTGCGCCAGCATCAGCCTGGCCGATGGCGGCCACAATGCCGTCGCCGTCTACCAGGCGCTGGCCGAGAAGCACATGGCCCCAAGCGAGTACCGCGTCACGCCGCACCTGCCTTTCCCCATCCACCAGGTGGAAGCGGCGCACAAGCCGCAGGTGCCGCCGCTGATCAAGGGCTATCTGCGTTCGGGCGCGTGGATTTGCGGCGAACCGGCCTGGGACCCCGATTTTGAAAGCGCCGACATGTTCATGATGATGCCTCTGGCGAATCTGGACGAGCGTTATGCGCGCCATTACGGAGTGGTGCCTGGCTGATACCCTGCAGTGACGCCTGCAGCTGGCTGGCCAGCGCCTGCGCGGCGCTGCGCAAGCCGGTTTCCGCGCCGTCCGGCGGCAGCAGGTCGAGCAGGAAGCGCAGGGGCACGGTGATCGCTTCGGGTTCGCCGATGCTGCCGTGGCGCAGCACGGCGTCGCGGTACAGCGCCAGGAAGGCGGCGCGCGCCGGCGCGTCGAAGGGCTGGCCGTCTGGCACCTGCCACAGGGCTGCCAGCAGGGCGGCGCGCACGGGGGCGCCGGCGTCGATGGCGCGGTGTTCGTCCGCGTGGCGCTGGCGCGCATAGGCAACGGCGTCGTGCAGCAAGTCCCCCAGCTGCGGGTGCAGCGCCTGCCAGGCGCTGTCGTCGCCATGGGCCTTGAGCAGCAGCGCGCCCGCCAGTACCTGAAAAATCAGGTGGCAGTCGGCTGCGCCGCTGCGCCGCCGTGCTTCCTCCAGCGCGGCCAGGCAGGCGTCCGTCATGGCGCGCAGTGCCGGCGCGCCGGATTGCCCTTCGCTGCAGGCCAGGCGCGCCTGCAAGGCCCAGTAGCGGCCCAGCAGGGCCAGGCGCTGCGCCGTCGGCGCCAGTGCGATCAGCAGGTCGATATGCTGTTTACCGTCGTGCATCAATTGCCGGCCCAGCGCCGTATCGGGCACGGCCGGCACCTCGATGCCGGCGCCCGCATCGAGGCCGCACAGGGCCGCGCCCTGGCGTATCTCCAGCTCAGCCCAGTGCGCCAGCGCGCGCAGGGACACCCTGCCGTCCGCCGCGCTGTGCGCCGCCCGATAGTGTTCGATGGCGCGCAGGGTATTGTCTAGCCCGCCGAGGCCGGCGCGCGTGGCGGCCATGTTTTCGCGGATGTCGGCGCAACCGAAAAAGCGCGCGCGCACGGCTTCCTCGATGCTGCCCAGCTTTTCCTCGATGGCCGCGCGGCGCGCCGCATCGGCGCCCGCCAGGCGCGCGTGCAGGGTTTCCAGGTCGGCCAGCAGGTGGCCGTGGTAGTGGTAGGCGGGGGCCTGCCATGGCCGGCTTTGCGTATTCGGAAAATGGTAGTGGTCATCACCGTACGCCTGGTAGGCGCCCCAGGTATTCGAGGTGGGGAAGTGCAGGTAGGCCGCCTCGCGCGCCAGGCGCACGGCGTCGCCGAAGAATTCGCCGCTCAGCATGGCGTGATAGAAGCTGTGCGCGAAAATGCTGGCCGCCTGGTCGTCGATGCGCCAGCCGGCCGCGATCACCGCCTGCGCGCCCATTTCAATGAAGGCCGTGGCCAGGCTGGCGGCCAGCTTGGACCATGGCGCGATGGCGTCCGGGCGCATGTCGCCCAGGTGGCAGCAATTGATGAAGACGAATTGCGGCACGCGTTTGAGCTTGCTCACCTGCGCCGCCGTCAGCCGCGTCTTTGGTCCCAGCACCAGGCCCGTATGCGCGATGCCGGGGCCGGCCACCTCGCCGTGACCGGCCAGGTGGATGGCGAAATAACGTTCGTCGAACAGGTGCACCAGCACGCGCTGCGCCTGCGGGCGCAGCAGCTCGCGCACCTGGTAGCCGTACGCGCCGAACATGCGCGTCACGTCCTGCGCCTCGGCTTGCGCGCCGGGCAGCTCGGGCAGGCCTGAATCCGTGTCGCCG
Source organism: Janthinobacterium sp. GW821-FHT03A03 (assembly GCF_059421435.1). Taxonomy (NCBI): domain Bacteria; kingdom Pseudomonadati; phylum Pseudomonadota; class Betaproteobacteria; order Burkholderiales; family Oxalobacteraceae; genus Janthinobacterium; species Janthinobacterium sp. GW821-FHT03A03. Next base: position 70,726 of record NZ_JBWKUZ010000009.1, read on the forward strand.
ATCACCAGCACGCTGTTGCTGGGCGGGCTGGTGGCGGGCGGCTGTTCGCGCAGGCTGGCCAGCTGGCGCACCATGCCGATGCGCGTCGACAGCGGGCTTTCCTCGCTGCCTGCCTCGTCGCGCATGAGTTCCCACGGGTAGATGGCGGCGCTCTGGTCGACGGCCAGGATCAGCCCGCGCATCTCGGGAATGGCCGCCTTCAGGCCATTGGGCAGCATCAGTTCGTACAGCGCGCGCGACAGGCCCGGCTGGTCGGTGGTGTTGTCGGTGGCGTCCATGATCAGGCCATCGACGGCCTGGCGCTGGTTCGGCTCTTCGTCGACGCTGTTGTGGGCGCGGTCCGTCAACAGCGTGAAGCGCAGGGCGCCGGACAGGTCGGCGGCGACGATCTGCACGCGGCGCCAGCCGTTGTCGCCGCTCAGGCTGGGCAGGATGCGACGGTAGCCGCCGGGGCTGTGGCGGATGCGCCGCTCGAACGTGAAGCTGCCCTGGTAGCGCGCCTCGGCCATGATCTGTTCGATGGCCATGGCGGCGGCGATGGCGCGCGCCTCGGACTGTTCATAGATGGCGATATGGCCGATGCGGCAGGCCATGCCCGCGTCTTCCAGGCGCCGGTTGGCGCTGCGCGCGCCGTCGATCAGGGCGCGCGCGCACAGGGCGATGCTCAAGCCGCCATAGCCGGAACCGGACAGCAGGCTGGCCACGCGCAAGCCGTGTTCGCCCATCGGCGGCGTGGCGACATGACCGGCGGCGCGCACCTGCATGCAGACGCACGCGTATTCGAGCAGGCCGCCGGCGAATGCGCGCGCCAGTTCGCCCGGCGTCAGTTCGCCCAGCGCGCCCAGGCCGATGACGATGGCGCCGCCGGGCCGGCGCGCCGCGTCCGGCTGCAGCACCACCAGCGCCGCATCGGGGCGTTGCGGGAAGCGTCCCAGCGCATGGATTTCCTGCAGCCGGCCCGCCAGCAGGCGGTCCAGAAAGCTCATGCTGCCGCGCAGCGATTCGTAGGCATAGCAGCCGCTCATGACGGGAGCGTCGGCCGAAGCCATGCTGCCGTGGATGACGGAAATGCCCAGGCCCGCCGGCGGGCTTTCCGGCGCCAGGGCGGGGCGCGCCGCGCCGACGGCCGCGTCGAGCAGTTCCTGCGGCTGCGGATACAGCGGCGGCACGTCGGCGGGCTGGGGGCGGAAGCGCGGCGGCACGCCGCCCGGCGGATGCGGCGGATGCCTGGCCAGCTGGGCGCTGTTGCCGCTGTCGAGCAGCTGCGCGATGGCTGGATACAGCGCCTTTTGCAGCAGCAGGTCGCCGTGCGCAGCCGGCAGGTACCAGGCGCGCACGCCGTCCGGAACGGCGCCGTCCCATGCCGTGCGGCCGTCGCCTTCCGCCGACCAGGCCACGTCGATGCCGCCGTCGCGCAGGCGCAGCGCGACGGGGGTGTCGGCGCAGCCGGCCAGGTAGCTGCAGTGGCGCGCGTCGGGCGGCGCGGCGTCCAGCAATGCCACGGTGGCGCGCGCCGCCTGCAGGGCCGCCGCCGCCGGCGCATGCCAGCCGCCGGGCAGGCCGGACTGCCGGTCGCCGTCGGCCAGCCGGGTCCAGGCGTCCGGGTCAAAATAATCGATGCCGCCCGGCGCAGCGCGGGCGGCGGGCCACGGCAGCATTTCCAGCACGCCGGGAAAGTCGCGCACGAAGCCGAGGAACTGGCGCCGCGTGTGCTTCCAGCCTATCCAGCTGGCCAGCATCCGCACCAGCGGATCGCGTCCCAGCAGCACCTGCACCATGGCCTGCGTGCCCCGGTTGGGCGTGCCCACCTGCAGCAGGCGGCTGCCTGGAATGGCGCCAAAGCGCTGCCAGCGGTCTTTCAGGGCCAGGCGCGCCGCCAGCCCGCCCATGCCGTGGGCGACGATGCGCAGCGGCTGGCCGCGCTGTTCGGCATCGCGCATGGCGTCGTCGAGCACGGGCAGGAAGGCGGCGCAGGTGTCCTGCAGCGAGAGGCGCCAGTCATACGTAAAGGGGCGCACTTCCTGGCTTTGCGCGAGAAACCGGGCGAACGGCTCATAGCAGGATTCGAGCCAGCCGGCGCTGACGATGTGCGGCTGGCCCACGGCCAGGCGCTCGATACGTCCCTCGACCAGGTTGACGGGGTCGAACCAGATGCGGTTGCTGCCCACCTGCAGGTGGCTGCCCATGATGTCGGGCAGCAGCAGCACGATGGGCGCCTGCGCGCGCCGTTTCGGCACTTCGCCGCCGCGCGCCAGCATGCCGTGCTCCATGCCGGCCAGCGGCTCGTAGGCCGCGTCGTCGCCGGCCAGCGCCTGCAGCGCGGCCGTGCCGGAAGGGGCGCGCTCGAAGTAGTTCAGGTGGTGCACCTGCGGCCCGCGCAGCAGCAGTTGCCGCACGGGCGTGCTGCGCACGGCGCCGCCCGCCATCGCGGCGCAATTGACCACCAGGTCGTTCTGGCCGCCGTAGAAAATCTCGCCGAGGCAGTCGCCCAGCCAGCCCAGCAGGCTTTCGCCGCTGCAGGCGCCGGCCAGCACGTGCAGGGGGCTGGCCACGCGCACGTCGGGCGCGTTGAGCAGGGCTACCAGCGGCGAGTCGGGCATCATCGCTTCCAGGCCGGGCAGGATGCGCGCGTCGCAGCGCTGACGCACCACGGCCAGCAGGAAGGCCGCCGCGCCATCGGGCGCCTCGGCCGGCGCCGCGCCCGGGTCGGCGCCGTGCAGCAGCAGGTTGAACATCACGCTGGCCCAGCGGTCCAGGCGGCCCGACATCAGGGTGGTGCCGCGCGCGGGACAGGCCACGCGCACGAAGCGGGCGACGCGGATGGCACGCGCCTTCAGTTCCACGCTCAGTTCGCGCAGGCGCGCCGCATCGTCGGCGTAGCCGGCGCGCCCGCACAGCTGCGACTGCGCCGTGAAGTGTTCGATATCGTGGTTGTTGAACGCTTCGCCGCCCACCGTGTTCTCGCTCAGGCGGCCCAGGCCGTCGCTGGCCAGGTCGACGGCGCCGCGGCTGTCGATGCGCTGCGCGCGCGCCAGCAGTTCGCCCACGAGGCCGCCGCGCGAATGGGCCAGCAGGTGCAGCACGGCGCCGTGCGGCAACTGGCGCACGAGGGCCAGCGCGTTCTGGATCGGGCTTTCGCTGAGGCTGCGGTGTTCGTAGCCGTAGATGCGGTTGCCATACTGTGCCGCCAGCTGCGGCGCCAGGCCGTTGCGCCACAGGCCGCCAAAGCTGCGCTGGGTGGACGCCGCCGTGCCGTGCAACAGCAGCAGCACGGGTTCCGGCCCGGCGGGCAGGCTGGCGACCTGGGTCATGGCCCCTTCGATACCGCAGCGGTACAGGCCCAGGCGCTGCTCGAGCTGGCGGTCCTGGAAGGCGCCGGCCGCCGCCAGCGCCGTCATGGCGCCGGCGCCGGCGCGGTAGACGCGCAGGGCCCGCAGCATCCAGGCGCCCAGGCCGTCGCGGCTGGCGCCGGGCGGCGCGCGCACGGCGTGCGGCCGCAGGGCCAGCCCCACGTCGATGGCGGCCGGCGCACGGTCGCGCGACGGCGTGGCGGCGCCCAGGTAGCGCGGCAGGTCGGCGCTGCTGGCCAGCAGCGAGCTGCCGTCGCACAGCAGCAGCTCCACCACGTCGGCAGGGCCGATGTCGAGCGAGACACGGCTGCTGCCGGCGCCGCGCGCGCCGGACAGCACGTAGCTTGCGCTGTCCCAGCCGGGCGCGACGGGGCCGTCGCCGGCACGGGCAAGGGGATCGCGCGTGAGCGTCAGGCGCAGCTCGGGCGGCGCGGGCAGGTCGCTGGGCATGCTGTCGGGACGGTGGCCTAAAAGCTGACCTTGATACGGGAGACGGGAGTGCGTGTTGCGTCAGATCAAGCGAGGGCGGGAATTCTGTCGGGCGAGGGGCGTGGCAAGGCGAACGGAAGGGGGCTGGAGCGGGTGGCGGCAGAAACGGACAGCAAGGTTTGGGCTGGGTCTCTTCGCTATCAGGCTCGGGTGCTCTGCGGTGAGCGAACTGCGCGAATTTTATGGCAAAAGTTCATGGCGCCGGGGACCTGGGTGCCTGGCATGGCAATACTGCAGCAAGATGTTTCAATGTACCGGGGTGGCCGATAGTTCCTTCAGTTCGCGGATGGTGATATCCGATTTTTCATGCATGCGCAATAAAATCGTTGCACCGACCGACAATTTGCCGTGCCGAATCTTGCTGATGATGGGGGGCTGGACCTCGAGTACACGGCACAGTTCCGCATCATTTTTAAGATTCATCTTCTCGATCAGGGTATCGAGCAGCTTGTTGGGCACAAAACTCGATGGTTCGAGCGCGCGCGCCCGGTTCATCGCTTCAATCATTTCCAGCTTCTTTTGCCGAACGTTCATTTACTCCTCCTTCAGGTTATGCAAGGGACGAGACCACACTTATGCGGCCCCGGCTATAGTTCGTCATCGCAGTACTGCTGTCTGGGTGACGTGACAACATTCGCGTTAAACATTGATAACCAGGCAAGTGTTTTCAATAATACTACGATAACAAAACTTGTGACAGATGGTCAGTTAAATTAACTGATTGTTTGATCAATTCGGTTGACGATTGTTGTATTTTGTAATCCGCTCTTCGTTAGTATCATGGTCCTGTCCGCCATTTCGGCGGCGGCCAGCGAGTGCGTGACCATGATGGCGCAACTGCCGTTGGCCTTGATTTCGGCGCGCAGCAATTGCAGGATGCTGTGCGCCGTGTCCGGGTCGAGGTTGCCGGTCGGCTCATCGGCCAGCACCAGCGCCGGCTTGTGCACGAGCGCGCGGGCGATCGCCACGCGCTGCATTTCGCCGCCGGACAGCTGCTGCGGAAAGTCGCCGCCGCGTCCGCCCAGTCCGACCGCCTCGAGCATGCCGGCGGCACGCTCCTGGGGCAGGCCGTTGAGCAGCAGCGGCAGGGCCACGTTTTGCAGCAGGGTCAGGTGCGGCAAGACGTGGAAGGCCTGGAAAATAAAGCCCATGCGGGCACGACGCAGCCGGGTCGCGGCGGCGTCATCGAGGCTGGACATGGCAATGCCGTCCACCAGGATAGGGTGCGCTTCGGCGCCCGCATCGGGGGTATCGAGGCCGGCGATCAGGTTCAGCAGGGTCGATTTGCCCACGCCCGAGTCGCCCATGATGGCGATGAATTCTCCCGCCCGGAAGCGGCAGGAAAGGTTCGCCAGGACGGGCCGGGCATTGGCATAGGACTTCGACAGATGGCGCAATTCGAGCATGGTGTTAACGACTATCGTAAAGGGAGGCACGCGGGGGAGAGGGGGGCCTGGGAACTGCAATGGCGCGCGGATTGTTTGGCCGGCAATGTGGAGTATACGACAGGCTTATGCTTTTTGCTTGGCAATACCAATTTTGTGTGCACGCCGCGCGTTTGACCTTAAGTTACCTGGCGCACGGCTGGCTTGCGCGGATTCCGCTATGATGGAAAAAAGTCATCGGCAAAGGCGCCCGCAGACCGCTGCGGCTGGGGCGGCGCGCCCGGTGGCTGCCCGTGCAAGCCCTTCGTGAACCTAACATTGACGACGCCAGCCCATGACCACGCCACCCGCGCAGCACCTGTCCGATTTGTATCCCGCTAGCAACATAAAAGCGGCCAGCGCCACTCCAGCCACGATAGCCGAGATCAGCGCCGGCCTGCTGACGCGCGACGCCTGGACTTCGCCCAAGTACCTGTACGACGCGCTGGGCTCGAAACTGTTCGAGGCCATCTGCGCCTTGCCCGAGTATTATCCGACGCGCACGGAGGCGGCCATCTTTGCCCGCCACGGCGCCGATATCGCGCACGCGGTGGGGCCGGGCAGCACCCTGATCGACCTGGGCGCGGGCAATTGCGCCAAGGCGGCCAGCCTGTTTCCCCTGCTGCATCCGGCGCAATATGTGGCCGTGGATATTTCCTATGATTTCCTCAGTGAATCACTGAGCCGCCTGCAGCAGCGCTTTCCGCATATCGAGATGACGGGCCTGGGCCTGGATTTCTCCAGCCGCCTCGATTTGCCGGCCAGCGTGCGCGCCGCGCGCCGCCTGTTCTTCTATCCCGGCTCGTCGATCGGCAATTTTGCGCCGGAGCAAGCCATCGCCTTCCTGCGCCGCCTGCGCGCCAATTCCGACGGTGACGGCGGCCTGCTGATCGGCGTTGACCTGATCAAGGATGACGCCATCCTCGATGCCGCCTACGACGATGCGCTGGGCGTCACGGCCGCCTTCAACCTGAACATGCTGCGCCATGTGAACGGTTTGATCGGCGCCGATTTCGACGTGCGCGCGTGGCGGCACCACGGGTTTTTTAATGCTGACGAGAACCGCGTCGAAATGCACCTGGAAGCGCGCAGCGACCAAGTTGTCCACTGGAAAGGCGGCCAGCGCCGCTTCGCGAAAGGCGAACGCATCCATACGGAAGACAGCCATAAATATACGCGGGCGACCTTTGTCGGCTTGCTGGAGCAGGCGGGGTTTTCCACGGTGCAAGTCTGGACGGACCCGCAGCAGTGGTTTGCCGTCATGTACGCCAGAGTGATCCGAGACTAACAACGCCTGACCAAACCTGCTGCGCGTCGCGCTTTGCGGCCTGCGATGCTCACCGTACTAAAGTACGGTTGCGCTTCCTAGCCACCAATCACTGCCGCTTGCTACGGTTTTGTCAGGCGTTCAAGATGCCAACACAAAAAAACTACCATGCTGATCGATCATTACCATACCGTGCGCCAGCACTCGCTGCGGCTGGCCGCACCCCTGTCCGACGAGGATTGCGGCGCGCAGTCGATGCCGGACGCCAGCCCCGTCAAATGGCATCTCGCGCATACCACCTGGTTTTTCGAAACGTTTATTCTGGAAAGCATGGAAACGGCGTTCGCGCCGTTCCACCCCGCCTTCCGCGTGCTGTTCAACTCGTACTACAACGGCGTGGGCGAGAAGCACCCGCGGGCCCAGCGGGGCTTGCTGACGCGGCCTGGCATGGCGCAGGTGCGCGCCTACCGTACGGATGTCGATGCGCGCATCGCCCGCCTGCTGGCCGGCGAACTGGCGCCTGAGGCGCGTGAACGGCTGAGCATGCTGCTGGCGCTGGGCCTGGAACACGAGCAGCAGCACCAGGAGCTGCTGCTGACGGATGTCAAACACTTGCTGGCGCAGAGCGCACTGTTTCCCGCTTATCTGGACAATGCGCCGGACGGCAGGTTTGCGCCAGGGCAACAACAGGCAGCAACTGCGGCCTGGCTCGCCTTCGACGGCGGCCTGGCGCAGATCGGCCACGCGGGCGATGGTTTTTGCTTCGACAATGAATTGCCGCGCCACCCGCAGTACGTGGCGCCGTTCCAGCTGGCCAGCGCCCTCGTGACGAACGGCGAATTTCTCGCCTTCATCGAGGCGGGCGGCTACCGCACGGCCCATCTGTGGCTGGCCGAAGGCTGGGACTGGGTGCGCAGCCAGCAGCTGCACTGTCCGCTGTACTGGCAGCGCGATGATGCGGGACACTGGCTGGAATTTACCTTGTCCGGCCTGCAGCCGCTTGACCCGGGCTTGCCGGCCACGCACCTGTCGCTGTTCGAGGCCGACGCCTATGCGCACTGGGCCGGCGCCCGTCTGCCGACGGAAGGGGAGTGGGAGCTGGCCGCGCAGGGCGTGGAGGTGGCGGTGGGCCGGCTGCACCCGGCGGCCGTCACGCCGGGCGGGGGATTGCGGCAAATGTTCGGCCACTGCTGGCAGTGGACCAGCAGCAGCTACGCGCCCTACCCGGGCTACCGCACGGCGCCGGGCGCGCTGGGTGAGTACAACGGCAAGTTCATGCTGAACCAGTATGTGCTGCGCGGCTCTTCGTGCGTCACGCCGGCCGGCCATGCGCGCGCCAGCTACCGTAATTTCTTTCCGGCAAGCGCGCGCTGGCAGTTTGCGGGCATCCGCCTGGCGCGCCAGGTGGAATAGCGGCCTTACTGCAAGCGCTGGACGGCGGGCGCGGCGGGGCGGGCCGGCGCCTTGCCGGCGGCAGGCGCCGGCTGCTCCAGCTTGAACTGGCTGACCAGCGCTTCCAGTTCGCCCGCCTGTTCATGCATGGCGGCTGCCGCGGCGGCGGCCTGCTCGACCAGGGCCGCGTTCTGCTGCGTCGTCTGGTCCATCTGCATGATGGCCGCGTTGATCTGTTCGATGCCTTCGCTCTGCTCGTGGTTGGCGACGCTGATTTCGCCGACGATGGCGCTGACCCGGCCCACGCTGGTCACCACTTCCTCCATCGTGCTGCCGGCCTGGCTGACCAGCTGCGCGCCCTGGCCGACACGGCTGACGGAGTCGGCAATCAGTTCCTTGATTTCCTTCGCCGCCGCCGCCGAGCGTTGCGCCAGGTTGCGCACTTCCGAGGCCACGACGGCGAAGCCGCGTCCCTGCTCGCCAGCCCTGGCCGCTTCCACGGCCGCGTTCAGGGCCAGGATATTCGTCTGGAAGGCGATGCCGTCGATGACGGCGATGATGTCGACGATCTTGCGCGAGGAGGCGTTGATGGCGTCCATGGTGTCGATCACCTGGGCCATGGCCGTGCCGCCGCGCTGGGCGATGGCGGATGCCGAGCGGGCCAGACTGTCGGCCTGGCGCGCATTGTCGCTATTGCTGCGCACGGTGCCGGTCAGCTCGATCATCGACGAAGCCGTTTCTTCCAGCGCGCTGGCCTGCGCCTCCGTGCGGGCCGACAGGTCGGCATTGCCGCTGGCAATCTGGCTCGACGCCACGGCTATCGTGCCCGTGCCGCCGCGCACCTGGCCTACCAGGGTGGCCAGGTTGCGGTTCATGTCGTGCAGCGCGCGCAGCAGCTGGGCCATTTCATCGTTGCCCTCGGCCACGATCTTGCTGCTCAAGTCGCCCGCCGCCACGGCTTGCGCCACGCCAAGCGCATAGGCGACGGGCGTGGTGATCGAGCGCGTGACCCGCCATGCAAAGAGTATGCCCAGCAGCAAGGCGACCGTGCCCAGGCTGGCCATCAGCACATTTGCCGTGGAGATATTCTCGTGGATTTTCTGGCCGCCATGCACGACCACCTGGCGCTGCAGTTCGTTCAGGCGATTGACCGTATTTTGCAGCTGGTTCAGGGCGGGCAGGGTGTCGTCGCGCACGTGTCTGGCCGCTTCCGCGCGCTGGCCGGCCACCAGCAGCTTGTCGGCCTGGCTGAACGAGACCACATAAGCCTTGCGCTGCTGTTTCAGGGTGGCCAGCAGTTCCTTGGGCTCAGGCAACACGATCAGGCGGTCGAGGATGACCAGCGCCTCGGTGATGGTGGCCTTGTTGGCGTCGATTTCCCCGTGGATGGCGCTGGCGCGGGCCGGATCTTCATGGATGAACAGTTCCAGCACCAGCGCCGCGTTCGAGCGCGTGGTGCTGCGGATGGTGGCGATGGCATCCGCCTTGGCCCAGTCGCGTTCGATAATGGCGTCGCTGAGCGCGCCGATCTTGTCCAGCCTGAACAGGCCCGTGCCGACCAGCACAGCCATCAGCAGCAGCACCACGCCAAAGCCCGCACCCAGGCGCGCGCCTATCTTCATGTCCGTCAATTTCATACTCATTCCCTCGGTAGCTAATAGTCTGTCCCCGGTGGTCTTATTATGAGTCGATTATACGGCGCGTGATACTTCTTTTGCAGCAACAATTGCCCTACGGAAATGAAAAAGCGGCACGGCGATCAAGCCATACCGCTTTTTTTCCCCGTGTGAGAGGGAAAGCCGTTTTTAGGCGGCGCTGGCCGCCACGTCGGCCGCTGTTGTTTTTTCGGCTTCCGTCTGCCCGATGCGGCGGTTCACGGCCGACAGCACGGCCTTGAACGAGGCGGTGACGATATTGCTGTCGATGGCGGCGCCGAACAGGGTCGGACCGTTGTCGAGGCGCAATTCGACGTAGCAGGCCGCCTGCGCGTTGGCGCCGGAACCGATCGCGTGCTCATGGTAATCCATCAGCTTGATGTCGAGACCGAGCGCATTGACGAAGGCGTCGATGGGGCCGTTGCCGCCGCCCTGCAGGGCCAGCGGCGTGTGGCGGTGCGACAGGCTGATGTCGATCTGCACGGATTCATCGCTGCTCGTGTCTTCCACCATGCGGTGCGAGGCGTAGGCGTAGGGCGCCGTCTGCTCCAGGTACTCGCGCTGGAAGATTTCATGGATATCCTGGGCGGCGATTTCGCGGCCCGTGGCGTCGGCCACGGCTTGCACGGCGCGCGAGAATTCGATCTGCAGGCGGCGCGGCAAGACCAGGCCGTATTCCTGCTCCAGCAGGTATGCCATGCCGCCCTTGCCGGACTGGCTGTTGACGCGGATCACGGCGTCGTAGCTGCGGCCCAGGTCGGCCGGGTCGATCGGCAGGTAGGGCACTTCCCAGATGCTGTCCGGTTGTTGCTTGGCGAAACCTTTTTTGATGGCATCCTGGTGCGAGCCGGAGAAGGCCGTGAACACCAGGTCGCCCGCATACGGGTGGCGCGGGTGGACGGGCAGCTGGTTGCACTCTTCCACGCATTTGCGCACGGTGTCGATGTCGGAGAAATCGAGGCCCGGATGCACGCCCTGCGTGTACAAATTCATCGCCAAAGTGACGAGGTCGACGTTGCCGGTGCGCTCACCATTGCCGAACAAGCAACCTTCGACGCGGTCGGCACCCGCCATCACGGCCAGCTCGGCCGAGGCGACGGCCGTGCCGCGGTCATTATGCGGGTGCACGCTGATGATGATGGAATCGCGGCGCGCCAGCTTGCGCGACATCCATTCGATCTGGTCCGCATACACGTTCGGCGTGCTGCATTCCACGGTCGATGGCAGGTTGATGATCATCTTGTTGGCCGGCGTCGGCTTCCAGATGGCGCTGACGGCGTCGCAGATATGCTTGGAGAAATCGAGTTCCGTGGTGGAGAACGATTCCGGCGTGTATTCGAAGCCCCATTCCGTTTCCGGATGCTGGGCCACCAGCTGTTTGACCAGGGTGGTGCCGGTGGTGGCGATCTGCGTGATTTCTTCGCGCGACATGCCGAACACGACCTTGCGGAACACGGGCGCCACGGAGTTGTACAGGTGGACGATGGCGCGCTTGGCGCCGACGACGGACTCCACCGTGCGGCGTATCAATTCTTCGCGCGACTGGGTCAGCACGATGATGGTGACGTCGTCCGGGATGCGGCCTTCATCGACGAGTTTGCGCACGAAGTCGAAATCCGTCTGCGATGCCGATGGGAAACCCACTTCGATTTCCTTCAGGCCGATGGCGATCAGCATGTCGAAGAACCGCAGCTTCTTTTCCGCGCTCATCGGCTCGATCAGGGACTGATTGCCGTCGCGCAAATCGGTGCTCATCCAGATGGGCGGCTTGCTGATGATCTGGTTCGGCCATTGACGGTCGGTCAATTTGACGGGAGGAAAGGCGCGGTATTTGGAAGCTGGGTTTTGCAACATCATGATCGGGTACTCCTGAAGATAGGGGGAAATCAACGGTTGTGGCGCAAGCTTGCCGGGCGGCCACGCAACACTAGGCCAGGCAAGCGATCGGTAGCGGTAGCAGGGCGGCCGCGATGCCGGCAGGGGCGGTCGCAGCGGGGATTATGTGTACGTATGGGGATGGTGCAAACATCGTCAAACCTTCCAGGGTTTTTGAAACACGCCGGCGTGTGGCCAGGCGAAGCAATGCGGCAAACTTATGCGCGTGCTAGGTGTAGTCGCGATAGCGACAGCAGGGAAGGGGAGGAATGTTTGAAGGAGGACATGCATCCAATGTAAGGGAAGTGGGGCGCGGCTGTCAAGCAGATTTCAGCCGGGAACGCTGCTGCTGCCATGCCGCGGGTCGACTTATTGTTCTTGCGCAACTTACTTTTCTATCATTGTTGAATAATGCGGATTCCGTCTGGCGACATGTGTCGCCCGTCCTGCATGGGAGTCGGCTGCATGGAATCTTTGCTGAAATACTATGAACTGGAACTGGGCATGTTGCGTACGCACCAGCAGGAATTTGCCGTCCGCTATCCTGGTGTCGCTGCCGCACTGGGTATCGTGGGCAGCAACTGCCACGATCCGCATATCGAGCGCCTGATCGAGGCATATGCGCTGTGCAATGCCCGTACGGCCAAGAAGATCGATGATGCGCGTCATGTTTTCACCGAGTCCATGCTGGAAGTGAATTTTCCACACTACCTGAGGCCGTTTCCAGCGTGTTCGATTGCCCATGTGGATGCCAGTGGTGCGCTTGGCCAGGCCCGTGACGGCATCGACACGCTACCGCGCGGAACCTTGATGCATGCACCGCCATATCAGGGTGTCGTCTGCAAGTTTCGCACCGCCTATGATGTGGTGCTGGCGCCGCTCAGCCTCGCTGGCGCGCGTTTCGTTTCCATTCTTGACGTGACTGCGGCGATTAATCTGCCGTCCGAGATATCGACCGCGATTGCCATCGATATCGTGTCCACGTCGGCCACAGGCACGCTGGAGCAACTGGCCTTGCCTGGCGTGCGCGTCTTCATCGACGGCACGCCATCGCTGACGGCCACCTTGCGCGATGCCCTGTTTCTGCACGCCGCGTACGCCTGGATCGAAGCCGGAGGCGCGCAGTTGCCGCTGGCGCAAGTGCCGCTGCGCGCCGTCGGGTTTTTGCCGGAGGAAGCGCTGTTGCCGCGCAAGCCGGGTTCCCATCGTGCCTATTGCCTGTTGACCGAATACTTTGCCTTCCCTGACAAATTCCAGTTCTTCGATATCGACCTTGGCTTGATCACACCGCTTTTGCCGCCTGGATGCCGGCATTGGACGCTGTATGTCGGCCTGCGGGACATGCCCGTCAGCAGCGCTGGCGCACGCCTGCTGCGTTCTGTATCGGCAAGTAATTTGTTGCTTGCCTGCACGCCGGTGATTAATCTGTTCCAGCAAGCGGCAGCGCCGATCAGGCTGACGCACATGCACAGCGAATATCCGTTGCTCGCCGAACATAAATATGCGCACGCGTACGACATCCATAGTGTCGATGCCGTGCGCCTGGTGCGGCATGGCGCCCATGCCGGCACGGTGACGCACTGCCAGCCGTTTTATGCCATGCACCATGGGCAGGCTGGCGGAGCGAAGCGTCGTTACTGGGTGGCGCGGCGCGATGAAGCGCGGGCGCTCAGCCATCCCGGTTACGAAAGCAGCCTGGCGTTTGTCGACAGCGACGAGGACGATACCTATGACGGCCTGGCGACGGTATCGGTCGACCTGACGTGCAGCAATCGCGATTTGCCGAGCGCATTGCCATTCGGCGCGCCCGGCGGCGATCTGCGGCACGAGGGCGCTGCCGGCGCGCTGCCGGTGCGCCTGTTGCGCCAGCCCAGTCCGGCGTATCGCTTCAAGACCGACTTGCCTGCGCAAGCCCGTTTGCTGGCATTGTTGTCGTTGAATCATCAATCTTTGCTGGCCGATGGTGTCGCGCTGTTTCAGGAAATGCTGACACTGCATGATTTGCCCGCTTCCTTGATGTCACAACGGCAAATTCAAGGCATCAAGGCCTTGACGCAGCGCGCCAGCAGCACCTGGATGCCCGACGCCAGTGGCGGCGTGCTGGTGTTTGGCATCGATGTCTTGCTGACGGTGGATGAAGAGGCCTACGTCGGCAGTGGCCTGCATGTCTTTGCGCAAGTGATCGACCATGTGCTGGGCATGTATGTGCATGTCAACAGCTATTGCCGTTTGTTCTTGATTTCGCACAAAAGTGGGAAGGAGCTGCTGCGATGCCAGGCCCGCAATGGCCAGCAAGCACTGGCGTAATCGCGCTGCTGTCCCAGGCGCCATACCGTTTCGGTTTCTTTCAGGCCGTGCGCCTGCTCGAACGCTGGCTATGCCGGCAGGGAGCGTGCGCCGATTCCGCATTGCACGATGGATTGCGTTTCCATCAGAGCGTTGCGCTGGCCTTTCCTGCCTGTGAAATAGAGGCAGTGTGGCATGACGGCGAGCATGGCCGCCTGCACCTGCGGCCCAGTTTCATGGGCTTGCTGGGCGTGAATGGCACCTTGCCCCTGCACTATACGGAACGCCTGATTCGCCAGGAACGGGCCACGGGCGATGCCGGCGCGCGAGCCTTTCTCGATGCCTTGTCGCAACGCGCCCCCGTGCTGTTGTATCAGGCCTGGGCCGGCAGCCGGATCGAGTGTCAGGCCGACGCAAGCGGCCGCCCCGGCTTCCTGTCGTTGCAGCTGGCGCTGGCTGGCGCCTGGCCGTCGCGCCTGGCAAGTGCTGGCGCGCTGCCGCCGGAAGCGCTGGCTTACTACGCGGCGGCACTGCGGCAGCGGCCCGTCAGCGCCGCCTTGATGGTCGACGTGCTGGCTGATTATTTCGGCGTGCCCTTGCGCATCGAGTCCTTCGTCAGTACCTGGCACGTGCGCCCAGGCAATGAGCATTCCCTGCTCAACCTTGGCAATGTGAGTCTGGGGCAGGGTGCCATGCTGGGTGAGCGCTGCCGGCGCCGGGACTTGCGCTTGCGCCTTTACCTGGGTCCTCTGACGCGGGCGCAGTTTGACGATTTTCTTCCTGGAAATTCAGGCGCGCTGGCCTTAAAAAGCATGTTGAGCCTGTTTGGCATGCCTTCCATGCAATACGAAATCCGTCTGATCCTGCGCACTGCGGATGTGCACGGCAGCAGCCTGACGGACAGGATTGGGCAAGGGGCTGCTTGCCTGGGGCAGGCAGCGCGTCTGCTGGCGGGAGAGGCAAGCAGCGATTGCGACGCCATGCACTATGACCTCCGGTTTCCCGGCGCCGCTTGATGTGCCGCAATTGGCCGTCGGCAAATGCATGAATACTGATGAGCTGGGAGCGAGGCGTATCGGCATTGAGGGAGATGGAATGGAGAGCGCGGACGAATTCATGCAATTCATGCTGGCGGACAAGGAATTGAACTCCAGCAACCGGCCGTTGCGCCTGCGGCTGGCGTATGCGGACGGAATCAACGACGATGTGCTGTTGCCGCAGCGGGTAGATGGCCGCGAAGCCATTTGTGCTGGCCTCGAGTACAGCATAGGTTGCGTCTCGCTTGACGCGCATTTGCCGCTCAAGCAGTTCATCGGTGTGCCGGCCGAGTTGCAGATTGTCACCGATACGGGGCAATTGCGCAGCGTGTGCGGCATCGTCGCGCAGGCATCGGCCGGACTGAGCGATGGCGGCCTCGCCACTTACCGGCTGGTGCTGCACGATGCGCTGACCTTGATGGAAAAGCGCCGCAATACGCGGGTTTTTCGTGCCAAGACGGAGCTGGAGATCGTCGAACTGCTGATTGCCGAATGGCGGCTGGGCAACAGCATCATCGGTGCCACGTTCGCTTGCAAAATCGATCAGGCCCTGGCCGGCCGTCACTTTCCGGCGCGCGAGTTGACCATGCAGCACAATGAATCCGATGCCGCATTCATCCGGCGCCTGCTGCGGCGGCGCGGCATTTCCTGGGTCATCCAGCCTGGCGCCGCACAACATGGGGTATCCGACGCCATGCCCTCGCACGTTTTGTTGCTGTTCGACGACGCCAGCCGCCTGCCGGAGAATGTGGCGCCGGTCATCCGCTACCACCGGGCGGATGGCACTGAAGAGAGCGATACCATCACGGCCTGGGGCGCCGTACGCACTTTGCAGGCAGGCAGCACGGGGCGCCATAGCTGGGATTATGCTGCGCCGCGCAACCGCCAGTTCATGCAAACGGATGCGGGCGCGATGGCGGACCAGGGTGTCAGCGGCAATAGCCTGGCAACCAGCCTCGACGACTATTTTGTGGCGACGCCGCACTTGGGCAACGATGCAGAAGATTTTCGCCAGCTGGGTTTGCTGGCGATGGCGCGCCATGACGTGGAAACCAAGTGTTTTCATGGCGAGGGCGTGGTGCGCTCGCTGTGCGCCGGCCAGCAGTTCAGCCTGGAAGGACATCCGGAGATCGACCGGCACCGGCCGGATGGCCGGCGTTTCCTGGTCACGGCATTGGAGGTGCATGCCAGTAACAACCTGCCGCAAACCCTGGATGCCCGCCTCGCGCGCCTGTTCGCCTCCAATGGCTGGCAGGCGCAAGGAACGTCCTGGCTGCACGGCGAGACGGGGCAGGAAACGCCGCGTTATCGCATGCGCTTCAGTTGCGTCCGCTCCAGCGTGGTGCTGGTGCCCGCCTTCGATCCGCAACGCGATGTGCCCCAGCCGCAACTGCAAAGCGCTATCGTCGTCGGACCTGCCGGCGAAGAAGTGCATTGCGACGGACAGGGGCGCATCAAGGTGCGTTTCCCTGCCACCCGCGCGGCAGACCATGCGCACGCGCAAGGTTCCGGTGCCTCGGATACGGAGCGCGACACAGCCTGGCTGCGCGTCGTCGGCAATTGGGCTGGCGACGGACAGGGCAGCGCGCACCAGTGCGGCACCTTGGCATTGCCGCGCATCGGCTCGGAAGTGCTGATCGGATTTTTGGCGGGCGACCCTGACCGACCGATTGTACTGGGACAATTGTTCAACGCCGTGGCGCCGCCGCCGGCGCTCAGCAAGCGCGGTGCGCTGCCGGGCAACCGCTACCTGGCGGGCATGCGCAGCCGCGAAGTGCGCGGCCAGGGCGGCAATCAGCTGCGTTTCGACGATACGCCCCGGCAAATTAGTGCCCAGCTGGCCAGCGATCACGCCGCCACCGAGCTCAACCTGGGATTCCTCGTCGAGCCGCGCGCGGGCGGCGCTGGCCGGCAGCGTGGCGACGGATTCGAGTTGCGCAGCGATCACGGCGGCGCCGTGCGTAGCGGCAAGGCGCTGCTGCTGTCTGCCTGGCAGCGGCTCGACGCGACAGGCGGGCAGTTATCGGCCGAGGAACATCTGGCGTTGATGCAAGAGTGCCTGGACCTGTTCAAATCGCTGGGCGAGTACGCTGGCGCGCACCAGGCGCTGCCGGTCGACGCAGCGCCCGCCGCAGCCTTGAAGGAGGCGGTGGCGGGTGCCGAGGCGCCTGCGGCCAGCCTGACGGCGCCTGTGGGGCTGGCGCTGAGCAGCCCGAAGACCATCGTCAGCTACGCCGGCGTGAATGCCGACACGGTGGCGCAGCAGCATGTGCACGTGATCGCGGGCCAGCGCTGCAGCATGCAGGCCGGCGAGGGCGTTTCCGTGTTTGCCCACAAGGGCGGCATCACCCAGATTGCGCACCATGGCAAATTTCTCATGCAGAGCCAGTTTGACGAGATGCAGCTGAACGCCGCCAGGGCCCTGAAATTGACGGCCAATACCCGTCTGATCGGCATGGCGCAGGATGAAATCACGTTCATGACGGCCGGTGGCGCCTATCTGAAACTGGCGGGCGGCAACGTGGAACTGGGTGGGCCGGGTGCGCTGACCATCAAGACCGACGGTCATCACTGGAATGGCCCGGCCAGCAGCAAGGCTGAACTGCCCAGCTTTGACGAGGGCGACCTGGGCCGCTTGCCGCAGGTGCTTTCCGGCCTCGATGGCAGTCCCGTCGGCGGCGTCAAGATCGTCGTCGAGCGCGAAGATGGTTCGCAGCAAGTGGTCGATGCCGACAGCGAAGGCAAGGGTGCCGCCATCGTGGGCGACAGCCTGGAAAAACTCAAGGTGCGTATTTTCAGGCCGCGCGACTGAGCGTGGATAGTGCGTTGCCCATCATTCACGGGAGTCAGGCATGAGTGTGCACAAGCCCAAGGCAGGTTCCCTGCCCTTCGATGAAAGCAAATACCTGCAGATAGGCGAAAAAGACGGCTTGCTGCGCTTCGACCATGACACGCTGCCGATTACCACGCGCCTGCCCTTGCCAGGCATCATGATCTTCGTGCATGGCGTGAATTCCGATGGCGAATGGTATGACGAGGCGGAAACTGGTTTGTGCGCGGGATTGAATGCGCGCTTGCACCGGCGCGTACACGATGCCGGGCGTGGCGCCCAGGAAGGCATTGCCATGACGCCGGCCCGCTATCTGAAACAGCTGACGCGCGACGGTTTCATTAACCCGCTGATGAAACCCAGAACCTTCATGGAAGGCGATGGCTATTCGCCCGTGATCCGCTTTCGCTGGGGCTATGCAGCCAATGATATCGAGTTGCAGACGTATGGCGACGGCATATTCCTGAACGAACAGAATTACTGGGGCGGCGGACCGTTCGCCAATGGCTGCACTTCGCTGCCGGACCTGTGGAGCGAAGGCCTGTCGGACCAGCTGTTCCTGTGGATGCAGATCCAGCACATGAATCCGACCAATGACCGGCAGGTGTACGCCTGCCCGCCACGCCCGTATTTCGTGCTGGCCGCCTACCGCCTGGCCCGG
Organism: Janthinobacterium sp. GW821-FHT03A03; assembly: GCF_059421435.1. Classification (NCBI taxonomy): domain Bacteria; kingdom Pseudomonadati; phylum Pseudomonadota; class Betaproteobacteria; order Burkholderiales; family Oxalobacteraceae; genus Janthinobacterium; species Janthinobacterium sp. GW821-FHT03A03. The sequence continues at coordinate 88,992 of NZ_JBWKUZ010000009.1, forward strand.
CTGATCGAGGCCATCCGGAAAAAGCAGGCCGATGTGCCGATCACCATCGTGTGCCATAGCCAGGGCAATATGGTCAGCATGGCAGCGGCCTTCCTGGGCGAACGCCTGCCCAAGGTGGCTGATTCCCAAGGCAGGCTGTGGCCTTGCATTGCCGACAATTATGTGTTGTGCAATCCACCCTACAGCGTGGTGGAAGACAACATGGCGGAGAACTGGACGTCGTCGAACCTGAAAGCGGCCGATGGCAGCACGGGCCGCCAGACGGCCGCGGCGCGCATCGACACGCTGGCGGCCTTCTTTGCCCTCATCGGCGAGCGGCGCGCCGCACAATGGCCGGCCGAAAAAATCGACCAGGCCATGAGCAGTGCGCACCACCCATTCAAGGCGCAGCACGATATTGACAGTTATGGCGTGCGGGGCGCGACCGTGGGACGCGTGACCCTGTATTGCAATCCGCACGACCAGGTGATCTCGTCCCTGACGGTGCAAGGCATCGGCTGGCGCGGCCTGGCCGGCCCAGTGCTGGACAAGAATGGCCTGCCAAAGAAAGACCGCCAGGGCAAGCTCGACCCCGGCGAAATCGCCAGGGCAGGCGGCGAGGGAGTATTTACCCAGCGCGTGTTTGCCGAGGGTTTTCCTGTCGGCGTAAAAGGCGCGTACGACTACTGGGGTGATCACCGTCCTGCCATTGATTTTGGCAGCGACCATTTCTGGAATCCGCCTTCCATGATTTCCACCTATAGCGTGGAAAAGGGGGTGGAAGCGCAAGAGAACTGGCTGTTCCAGATACTCACCGTGGCGTTTGCGCCCATCGCCATCGTGGCCACCACCTTGATGCGCAAGCGTATCAATGCCTCGCCCGACAAGTACTGGAAAATCCCGCTGGAAGCGCCCGACCTGCCAGAGAGCTTCTTTCCGCAGGCGAAGTTATTTGGCGCTATCTGCCCCAGTTTCGACATGGGACTGCATCCGCATGGCTGGAATCGCAACAAGGATGCCGCCCATCCGGCGGGGGACCCGTTCCATGGCGAGCGCGAGCTGTCGATACCGCGCGGCGGCCTGCATGGCGAAAAACAGCGCACCGATGCCGCGCGCGGCAACGAGGAGAGCGAAGCGGCCCTGCAATACGAATACCACGCCTCCCTGCGCATGATGGCCAAGCGCGAAGGCAAGGTCGGGAAAGACAAACAAGTCACGGAAGAAGACCGTCCCGAGACGGCGAGCGCGCAATACACGGCATGGCGCCAGCGGAAAATCCAGGCGGGCCTGGCCGGCAACGTGGGCACCTATGCCACCGATCACTCCACCATCCTGACCAACAGCGAGCATTCCAGAAAGGCGCTTGCGTATGACGTGGCCGTGGGCTGTTGCCATCTGCTGGAAACGGATTTGCGGGAGTTGAGGACGATGGCGGATTGGCGGTTTCTTGAAGGACGGTTAGATAATAAAGATATGAAAATCTTTCATAGATATTTCGCAAAAGGAGATTTGGAGGGAAAAACAGTTATTGATTGGAGTAGATATTCTACAGAAGGATCCATTCCGGAAAAAATAAAAAATTTCCGAGAAAATAAATAAATACAAATATTTCAATATTTTTGTATTTTATTTTTCAATGATGAAAGATTTGTCATGGTAAAAAAATACTTATTATCTGCAATCACTTCGATCATGGCGACAATGGGAGTGTCTGCCAGTACAGTTGTTCATGAATTCCCTATCGGAAATGCTAAATTGGGAGTGCCAGATGTTGATGAGAAATTTATTGCGCAGGTTGTCGGTGTGCAATGGTTGAATCCTTTGCAACGTCAAGATTATTCGACGGAATGGCAGCTTTTATGGACGTTGGGGAAAGTTCGTCCGAATAAGAAAGATGACATGTTGGAGCTATATCCGGAGATTTTTTCAAAAATCAGGTTTGTTTCAGATATTTCACAAGTAGAAAAAAGTAAGAGTAATTTTAGTAATTTTCACTATTCTTATGTTTCAAATATGATATTGAGATTTCATGGAGTCTATTTTTCCAACCCCACCTATTTTTATAACGCCCACGACTTCAAACACAAAAAAGGCTGGAATGAGTTGGCGGGTATCCACGTCGAATACGCGGTGCCCGCAGTGCGCTTTGACCCTATTCAGGCAGGCGAGGCACTGCGCGAAGAAATCATCGATACTTTTTCCATCGGGAATCCAAGTTTCCCCAACTCCTGGACCAAGTCCACCCCGCCCGACGTGCGCGTGACGGCCGGCGGCGCGAATGCCGGTTTTATCTCTCTGGCCGCCGCCCTCGATTATCTGCAGGCGCATCCGAAGGAAACGGTGTGGGTGATGAGCTGGGATGCGCCCAGTTTTCCGAAAGATGAGCAGATCAATGAAAACATGGTCTTGCTGGTATTGGCAGGTCCGAACTACAAGACGGAGCGCGATGCGCTGGCGTGGATAGGCTATCCGGCCACGCAGCAGGTCGGTGCCTTTACGGCGCAGAAGGGCTTGCCGCCGCCCACGGTGCAGGCGTGGCAGGCGACCCTGGCGCAGGCGGCAGGCAACGGGCGCAAGAGCGAGGTGGATATCGGCTATGTGATCCACGACGCGCACAACACGCATCCGGCCTCGTCGGACCGCATCGGCCACCTGGCGCAGACCTTGACGATGGAATTGCCGGCCTTCGATTTCCTCCGGCAGACCTTCAACCCCCCGGCCTTGCTGGGCGAAATGGGCGCCGCCACGGCCTTGACCAACGTGGCGCTGGGCATTGCGCAGGCGAATCACTTTGGTGAGAACGTGCTGGTGGCGGGCACCAGCGACGCGGCTCAGACGACCGGCGTGCTGATCTTGCCGCCGGCTAAGGTGCGGCCGATCGACCCCGTGAAACCATGGTTCCGCGCGCGCGGCGGCGGCAATGCCTATCTGATGTGGTGGGGCATCCGCCATGCCTGGGCCACCTTGGATGCGGGGCAGTTCAATGAGCAGGGATATTCGAAGTAATCGATGGTAAAAGCTCAGGCATGGCGCACCTGCGCCGCCTGGGCCGGCATGTCCTGCGCCATGCGCGCCAGGATGCGCTGCAGCATGGCCGCATCGTGGGGCAGGCGTGCCGCGAAGGCTGGCCAGCCGTGCAGCTCCAGCTGTTGCGGCATGTCCACCAGGCCCGTGATGGCGTCCCAGAACGCATCCCAGTTCATGCCGTAGAAGGAAGGGAAACCCAGCGTGGCCGCCAGCGCCGCGTGCAGCTGGCGCGGCGTATTGATCTCGCTCAAATCGATTGTCACAAGGGTTTGCCTGTTCACAGTATGCCTTTGAGCAGGTTCTGCAGGTTTTGCCGCATGCCGCCCACCACAGACGCGTGCTGCTCCAGGATGGCGGGCGCATCCTTGAATGGTGCCGGGTCGAGGTACAGGCGCGGCAAGTCGGCCACGGCCACGCCGCGCGGGCCGCCGCGCAGGATCTCGTCCACGTGCTTGTTGATCGAGCCGATGGCCGCCTGGATGCGCGGCGTGGAAGATGCCGCCAGACAGGCGGCCAGCGCGGCGTCGAGTTCGGCGCGCGCGGGCGCCTGCGGCAGCACGGGGGCGGCGATCTGTTCCAGCGGCGACATGTTGACGGCTGGCTTGCGGTAGGCCAGCAGGGTATCGAGCGCCATCAGCCGGTGTGCGCTGCCCCGTTGCAGCCAATCAACGATTTGCGGCCAGGGCGTGTCCAGCAGGGCCGCCGCCACGCCCCATTGCCCGGCCACGGGCGAGCCGACATTGGCCTCTAGCCAGGCGATGGCGGCCGGATTGCCCGTGTAGGCCAGCAGGATGGCGTTCGACGAGCGCAGCATGGGTGCCTGCGTGGCGAGGATGGCGCTCAGCCAGGCGAGGGCGCCATCGGGCGGCTGCCTCGATAACTGTTCTGCAAATGGGGCGCTCAGGGCGCGGCTGTCGGAAAATTGATATTCGTCGGACATGTTGAGCGATTTGGCGAGTAATACGATGTTAGGGCGATTCGATATGCGAACCAGCTATCCCATGGGCAGGGTTGTCCCATGGACAGGATGCTGCGTCCCGGCCGAGTTGGCTGCTACTGTTCCGATTTTTGGCAGCGTGCGGAAAATTGCAAGGCGATGCTGTTTTCAAACGGGGAATTGAATTCGCCCTTTACCTGCGTCAAGTTGCCGGTAAAGCGCATGGTCAGCGGGCCGCTGCTTGGCCCCGCGTCATACGTGCAAGACAAGCTGTCGCCGCTTTGCCGGCAGCCGTAGAAATTACTCGCCTTGCCGCGCCCGTCAATGATGTGGGTGCCTTGCGCGCCGTGCCGGTCGGGGGCGTCGAAGCTGAGTTCAATCGTGTGCTCCTCCTGATCAGGGGGAATCTGTATGTTGCCCGTGCAGGTAAAGCCCGCCATCCTTTCCGCGATGCTATCTGGGCGCTGCGTTGCCGCCGCAGGGGTGGCGTTGGCGCAGGCTGCGCCGAGCAGGGTAGCAACGAGCAAGCATGGGTGCGCGATGAGGCGGAACAGGTCTGTTTTCATAAGCCAGGAGGTGGGGAGGTGGGAAACCATGCGCCAGTCTAGCAGCCGGCGCGGCGCGCACGGTTCGGAATCTTGTCATTTATAAACATTTAAGACGGCCTTCAGTGCGGGCGGCCCCGCTTGCGCTACAATCGGCTCTCCTTTGTTGCCACTGCCGCGTGCGGTTCTCCCCTGTCACTATGTTCCCTAAACGCCTGACCCTGCTTGCCCTGGCCGCCTTCGTGCTGGCCGGCTGCGATACCACCGCCCCGAAACCCGTACAAGTATTGACGCCGCCGGAACCCGTCGTCGCTCCTCGCAAGATCAGGATCGGCCTGGCCCTGGGCGGCGGCGCGGCGCGCGGCTTTGCGCATATCGGCGTGATCAAGGCGCTCGAATCGCAGGGCATCCACGCCGACATCGTCACCGGCACCAGCGCCGGCAGCGTCGTGGGCGCCCTGTATGCGGCGGGCAACTCCGGCTTCGCCTTGCAAAAGATGGCCTTCGACATGGACGAGGCGGCCATTTCCGACTGGGCCTTGCCCCTGTTCGGCAAGTCGTCCGGCGTGCTGAAGGGCGAGGCGCTGCAAAGTTATGTCAACAAGGCCGTCGGCGGCGTGCCGCTGGAAAAACTCAAGATTCCATTCGGCGTCGTGGCAACCGATTTGAAAAATGGCCAGCCGATTCTGTTTCAGCGTGGCAACACCGGCATGGCCGTGCGCGCCTCGTCGGCCGTGCCGGGCGTGTTCCAGCCCGTGACCATAGCCGGCCACACCTATGTCGATGGCGGCCTGGTCGCCCCCGTGCCCGTGCGCTTTGCGCGCGACATGGGCGCCGACTTCATCATTGCCGTGAATATCTCGTCGCAAACGGATGCGCAAAAGGCCATCAGCTCGATGGAAGTGCTGATGCAGACGTTCGCCATCATGGGCCAGCGCATCAACCAGTTTGAACTGAAAGATGCGGACGTGGTGATCCAGCCCAGCCTGGGCACCATGAAAGGCAACGATTTCAACAGCCGCAACCAGGCCATCCTGGCGGGCGAGCAGGCGACGTTTGCCGTCATGGCGCAGCTTAAGCAAAAGCTGAAGGCCAAACGCGAGCAGTAAGCAGTGGTTTCACCGCGCATTTCGTATACAATTTTGCTTCAACATAACAAGGATGCACCATGCAATCGAAACCGATTTTGACCCTGGACGACGTAAAGAAAATCGCTGCCGCCGCCGAAGCGGAAGCGGTCAAGAATAACTGGGCGGTCACGATCGCCATCGTCGACGACGGCGGCCACCTGCTGTGGCTGCAGCGCATGGACGGCGTGGCGCCGATCTCGTCGCACATTGCCCCGTCGAAAGCCAAGACGGCCGCCCTGGGCCGCCGCGAATCGCGCATCTATGAAGAGATGATCAACGGCGGCCGCGTGTCGTTCCTGAGCGCCCCGGAAATCGACGGCTTGCTCGAAGGCGGCGTGCCCATCGTGTACGACGGCCACTACGTGGGCGCCGTCGGCGTCTCGGGCGTCAAGTCGGCGGAAGATGCGCAAATCGCCAAAGCCGGTATCGCCGCCTTGGTGTGATGGGCACCTGGCCAAACCTACTGCGCGGCGCGCCTTGCGGCCGGCGATGCTCGCCGTACTTTAGTACGGTTGCGCTTCTCGGCCACAAATCACTGCCGCTCGCTACGGTTTTGCCAGGTGCCGTGACGTCAACTGTGATTTGTGTGATTTAAGTAATAACCGCAATTGTGTATTCAGAAGAATGAACTAGCCGCTCCGCGCAAGCCGGGCGGCTTTTTTCATGGGGCGCCGATTTTATGTTGCTGCGCAAAAAAATGCCGGGCCTTCTGTATTTTCTTCCTTGTGGAAAAGCTTCCTTTTGGTTATAATTCAAAGGTTTAGCCAATCACACATATACCGTAGCGACTACCCATCCCCTCATTCAAAATGACCGTTGAAACGCCCTGAGTGCATGCAGCTCGGGTATCTAGGCGGTCGGTCTGACGTGGCGCAGCTACGGTAACTTTATCAGGAGTTGCCCTTGCCGCCATTTTTTTCTGGCCCTGCCGTTCCAGCCATATTAGCGCTTGCTGATGGAACGATCTTTAAAGGTTTTTCGATCGGCGCCGCCGGTCATACCACGGGCGAGGTTGTGTTCAACACCTCGATGACCGGGTATCAGGAAATCCTTACCGACCCAAGCTATTGCCGCCAGATGGTCACCCTGACCTATCCCCATATCGGCAATACGGGCGTCAATCCGGAAGATGTCGAATCTTCCAAGATTCACGCCGCTGGCCTCATCATCCGCGATCTGCCATTGCTGGCATCCAATTTCCGTTCCACCCTTTCCCTGTCCGACTACCTGAAAGCTGAAAATATCGTCGCCATCGCCGGCATCGATACACGCAAGCTCACGCGCATCCTGCGTGAAAAAGGCGCGCAGGGCGGCGCCATCCTCGTCGGCACGCAAGGCAATGAGCCGTCTTCCGCGCAAGCGCTGGAACTGGCCCGCTCCTTCCCCGGCCTGGCCGGCATGGACCTGGCCAAGGTGGTATCGAGCAAGGCCGCCTACGAGTACCGCGAAACGGAATGGACCTTGGGCGAAGGCTATGGCCAGCTGCTTGACGCCGACGCGAAATACCATGTGGTCGCCTTCGACTACGGCGTCAAGCGCAATATCCTGCGCATGCTGACGGCGCGCGGCTGCAAAGTCACCGTGCTGCCGGCGCAGGCGACGGCGGCCGACGCCCTGGCGCTGAATCCGGACGGCATATTCCTGTCGAACGGCCCCGGCGACCCGGAACCGTGCGACTACGCCATCGCGGCGACCAAGGAGCTGATCGAGAAGGGCATCCCGACCTTCGGCATCTGCCTCGGCCACCAGATCATGGCGCTCGCTTCCGGCGCGAAGACGCTGAAGATGAAGTTCGGCCACCACGGCGCCAACCACCCGGTGCAAGACCTGGAAACGAAACAGGTCTTGATTACCTCGCAAAACCACGGTTTCGCCGTTGACGCGGCAACCTTGCCCGCGAATTGCCGCGTAACCCATGAATCGCTGTTCGACGGCTCCCTGCAGGGCTTTGCCCGCACGGACAAGCCGGCCTTCTGCTTCCAGGGCCACCCTGAAGCGTCGCCGGGCCCGATGGATGTTGCTTACCTGTTTGACCGCTTCATCAACTTGATGGCTGCGGAGGAGAAAAAGAAAAATGCCTAAACGTTTAGATATCAAAAGTATTCTGATTATTGGCGCCGGCCCGATCGTCATCGGCCAGGCCTGCGAATTCGATTATTCCGGCGCGCAAGCGTGCAAGGCCCTGCGCGAAGAGGGCTACAAAGTCATCCTGGTCAACAGCAATCCTGCGACCATCATGACCGATCCGGAAATGGCCGATGTGACCTATATCGAACCGATCACCTGGTCGGTCGTTGAGCGCATCATCGCCAAGGAGCGTCCGGACGCCATCCTGCCGACGATGGGCGGCCAGACGGCGCTGAACTGCGCGCTGGACCTGTTCAACAATGGCGTGCTGGCAAAATACAACGTCGAACTGATCGGCGCCTCGCCGGAAGCCATCGACAAGGCGGAAGACCGTGCCAAGTTCAAGGACGCGATGACCAAGATCGGCCTCGGTTCGGCACGCTCGGGCGTGGCGCACTCGATGGAAGAATCGTGGGCCGTGCAGCGCACCTTGGGCTTCCCGACCATCATCCGTCCATCGTTCACCATGGGCGGCTCCGGCGGCGGCATCGCGTACAACGAAGAAGAATTCGAAACCATCTGCAAGCGCGGCCTGGAAGCATCGCCGACGAAAGAGCTGCTGATCGAAGAATCGTTGCTGGGCTGGAAAGAGTACGAGATGGAAGTGGTGCGCGACAAGGCGGACAACTGCATCATCATCTGCTCGATCGAAAACCTCGACCCGATGGGCGTGCACACGGGCGACTCCATCACGGTGGCGCCAGCGCAAACGCTGACGGACAAGGAATACCAGATCATGCGCAATGCCAGTCTGGCAGTGCTGCGCGAGATCGGCGTCGACACGGGCGGTTCGAACGTGCAATTTTCGATCAACCCCGTCGATGGCCGCATGATCGTCATCGAGATGAACCCGCGCGTGTCGCGTTCGTCGGCACTGGCATCGAAAGCGACGGGTTTCCCGATTGCCAAGATCGCCGCCAAGCTGGCCGTCGGTTTCACCCTGGATGAGCTGCGCAATGAAATCACGGGCGGCGCCACGCCGGCCTCGTTCGAACCGTCGATCGATTACGTCGTCACGAAGATCCCCCGTTTCACGTTCGAGAAATTCCCGACGGCCGACGACCACCTGACGACGCAGATGAAATCCGTCGGCGAAGTGATGGCCATCGGCCGTACCTTCCAGGAATCGTTCCAGAAAGCCTTGCGCGGCCTGGAAGTGGGCGTGGACGGCATGAACGAAAAGACCAAGGACCGCGAGAAGATCGAAGAGGAGCTGGGCGAGCCCGGTCCCGAGCGCATCTGGTACGTGGGCGACGCGTTTGCCCAGGGCTTTACCCTGGAAGAAGTGCACCAGCTGACCAAGATCGACCCATGGTTCCTGATCCAGATCAAGGAAATCGTCGACCTGGAACTGTGGCTGGACACGCAGAAGCTGGAAAACCTGGACAAGAACACCCTGTACAAGCTGAAACAGAAGGGCTTCTCGGACCGCCGCCTGGGCTTTTTGCTGCAAACGACCGACACGGCCGTGCGCCAGCAGCGCCATGCGCTGAACATCCGTCCCGTCTACAAGCGCGTCGACACTTGCGCAGCGGAATTCTCGACCGACACGGCGTACATGTATTCCACGTACGACGAAGAGTGCGAGTCGAATCCGACCGACAAGAAAAAGATCATGGTGCTGGGCGGTGGCCCGAACCGTATCGGCCAGGGCATCGAGTTTGACTATTGCTGCGTCCACGCGGCCCTCGCCATGCGCGAAGACGGCTACGAGACCATCATGGTCAATTGCAACCCGGAAACGGTTTCCACCGACTACGATACTTCGGACCGCCTGTACTTCGAGTCGCTGACGCTGGAAGACGTGCTGGAAATCGTCGCCATCGAAAAACCGGTGGGCGTGATCGTGCAGTACGGCGGCCAGACGCCATTGAAACTGGCGCTGGACCTGGAAGCGAACGGCGTGCCCATCATCGGCACCTCGCCCGACATGATCGACGCGGCCGAAGACCGCGAGCGTTTCCAGCAGATGCTGCACACGCTGGAACTGCGCCAGCCGCCTAACCGCACGGCGCGCACGGAAGCCGACGCTTTGGCGCTGGCGCAGGAAATCGGCTACCCGCTGGTCGTGCGTCCATCGTACGTGCTGGGCGGGCGCGCCATGGAAATCGTCCACGAGCAGCGCGACCTCGAGCGCTACATGCGCGAAGCCGTCAAGGTTTCGCACGATTCGCCCGTGCTGCTGGACCGCTTCCTGAACGACGCCATCGAGTGCGACGTCGATTGCATCTCCGACGGCGAAACGACGTTCATCGGCGGCGTGATGGAACACATCGAACAGGCCGGCGTCCATTCGGGCGACTCGGCTTGCTCCTTGCCGCCGTATTCGCTGGCAGCGGAAACCATTGAAGAACTGAAGCGCCAGACGGCGCTGATGGCCAAGGGTTTGAACGTGGTCGGCCTGATGAACGTGCAATTTGCTATCCAGAAACAGGAGATCGACGGCCAGCTGAAAGACGTCGTCTTCGTGCTGGAAGTCAATCCACGCGCGTCGCGCACCGTGCCTTTCGTGTCGAAAGCCACCGGTCTGCAGCTGGCGAAGATCGCCGCCCGCTGCATGGTCGGCCAGTCGCTGGCCTCGCAAGGCATCACGCAGGAAGTCGTGCCGCCATATTTCAGCGTCAAGGAAGCCGTGTTCCCGTTCGTCAAGTTCCCGGGCGTGGACACCATCCTCGGCCCTGAAATGAAGTCGACGGGCGAAGTCATGGGCGTGGGCCTGACGTTCGGCGAAGCGTTTGTGAAATCGCAACTGGGCGCCGGCGTGAACCTGCCAAAATCGGGCAAGGTCTTCATCAGCGTGAAAGCGTCGGACAAGCCGCGCGCCGTGCAAGTGGCGCGCGACCTGGTCGAGTCCGGCTTCACCGTGGTCGCCACCAAGGGCACGGCTGCCGTGATCGCGGCTGCCGGCATCGCCGTCACGCCGGTGAACAAGGTGATCGAGGGCCGTCCGCACGTGGTCGACATGATCAAGAACCATGAAATCGTGCTGGTGATCAACACCGTGGAAGAAAAACGCAGCGCCATCGTCGATTCGCGGGCCATCCGCACCTCGGCCCTGGCGTCGCGCGTGACGACCTACACCACCATCGCCGGCGCGGAAGCGGCCGTCGAAGGCATCCGCCATCTGGATGAGTTGCGCGTCTACGATCTGCAAGGCCTGCACAAGACCCTGCAGCAGGCTTAATAGTCCGCGTGTCATTTGCAGTGGCCGCCGTTAGGCGGTACACTGCATGCTTATCAACCACAGAGTTCCGTGCAGAGCAGCGCGCGGCCTCTGTGGTTTTCACTTGGTAAGTCCGTTCAGCGTGACAAAACACGGCAACGGCGCCGATAACTAGCAGATAGTAGAGATAACATGACCTCAGTCCCATTGACCAAATACGGCGCAGAACTCCTGAAGGAAGAGCTGCATCATTTGAAGACCAAGGAACGCCGCATCGTCATCGATGCGATCGCCGAAGCGCGTTCGCACGGAGATTTGTCGGAAAACGCCGAGTACGATGCCGCCAAGGAACGCCAGGCCTTCGTCGAAGGCCGCATCGCCGAGCTCGAAGGCAAGCTGGGTGCAGCGCAAATCATCGACCCGACCGCGCTGGACGCGGAAGGCCGCGTGGTGTTTGCCTCGACCGTGAACCTGGAAGACCTGGAATCGGGCCAGAAAGTCACGTACCAGATCGTCGGCCTCGATGAAGCCGACCTGAAAATGAACAAGGTTTCCGTGACGTCGCCGATCGCCCGCGCGCTGATCGGCAAGTACGCCGGCGACGTGGTGGAAGTGCAGGCGCCGTCCGGCCCGCGCGAATACGAAATCCTGGAAGTGCTGTACATCTGATGCTGACGCGCCTGCGCATCCTCGTTGCCACCCTGTGGGCGGGCAGCCTGTGGACCATCGGCTTCGTCGTGGCGCCGACCCTGTTCGGCACCTTGAGCGACCGCGTGCTGGCAGGCAATATCGCCGGCAGCATGTTCCGCGCCGAGGCGTGGCTGTCCTTCGCCTGTGCGCTGGTACTGCTGGCCCTGCTGCAGTGGTGCCCCGGCGCGCTGGAAGCGAAGCGCCGGCGCCTGCTGGGCGCGCTGGTGCTGTCCATGCTGGTGTGCGCGCTGCTCAGCCATTTCGGCATCACGCCGCTGATGGCCGAACTCAAGGCGCAAGCGCCAGCGGGCATCATGGACGAGACCATGCGCAGCCGCTTCGGCATGCTGCATGGCGTGTCGACCCTGATCTTTGCCGTGCAGAGCCTGCTGGCGGGCGTGTTAATCTGGAAACAGCAGTAAAGTGTTAACTGCCGGGGCAGTCTCTTTGAGCGTGGATTCCATCCCATCGGGACGGAATCCCCCGCCGGGTCTGCCCCCAAAAAAAAGCGGAGCAGGGGATATCCCGTGCTCCGCTTCTTGTTTCAAGCCCGGCCGCCTTGCGGTGGCCGGGTGAACAGGCTTACTTGCTGCCCAGTGCGCTTTTCTTGGCGCTTTTCTGACGTGGCTTGGCACGCTTGATGGAACCGCCTTCGGTAACGCGTTCATTGCCCTTGATCATGACTTTCGTCACGCTGGGGCGCTTGGTGCCGCTGGCGCTGGCCTTGACGATGGTCACTTCGCGCATGCCTTTGCCGGCGCTGACCTTCTCTTTAACCACTTCTTTTTTCGGACGGTAGATTACCAGCAGTTTGCCTATATGTTGTACCGGGGCGGCGCCGAGATTGCCGCAAATCGTATCGTACATTCCAACGCGGGCTTCGCGGTCGTCGCCGAACACGCGGACTTTAATCAGGCCGTGCGAATCCAGGCCCAGGTCGATCTCTTTGAGGACAGCAGGTGTCAAGCCCGCTTCGCCAATGATGACGATAGGCTTCAGCGCGTGTGCTTCGGCGCGCAGTGCGCTGCGCTCTACGGGTGTAAGTTTTAGCATAATAATATTTAGTAATTCCCTTAAAAGCAGTATTCTACGCGAATGGCAAAGAAGAAATTAAACAAAAACTGGTTGCACGACCACATAAATGATCCTTATGTGAAGTTGGCGCAAAAAGAGGGCTACCGCGCCCGGGCAGCATACAAGCTCAAAGAAATCGATGAAGACGAAAAACTGATCAAACCTGGCCAGGTGATTGTCGACCTGGGCTGCACTCCCGGCAGCTGGGCCCAGTACACGCGGCGCAAGCTGGCCGGCAAGGACGGCGGCGGGGTCAATGGTACCCTGATTGGCCTGGACATGCTGGAAATGGAGCCGATCGCCGATTTCCACTTCATCCAGGGCGACTTCCGCGAAGCGCGCGTGCTGCGCCAGCTGGAGGTGGTGTTGCAAGGACGCAAGGTTGACCTGGTCCTGTCGGACATGGCGCCCAACCTGTCGGGCATCGCCACGGCGGACGCCGCGCGCATGGAGCATCTGATCGACCTGGCCATCGAATTTTCGCAATTGCATTTGAAGCCATCGGGCGTATTGCTGGTGAAATGCTTTAAAGACATGGGTTTCAGCCAGATCGTGGAGAAATTCCGCGCCGAATTCAAGGTCGTGGTGCAGAAAAAGCCCAAGGCCAGCCGCGATAAATCATCGGAAATCTTCCTGATGGGACGCGGAATCAAGAATCCGCTGAAAAATGCCGTTGAAGAAGATGATTCCGCCCTTGATATTTAAGGCGGAATCCGCACATGGGAACGAGAAGTGCGGTAGAGGCAGTGGTGGAAAAGCCTGAATTGTTTATACTGCATTTTTTTGCGTGAACGCGGTTTTTTCGCGCGCACGGATCGGCGGGCTTTGGCACGGCCCGCTTATTGCGAGTAAAATCGTGTTTCTAGCTATAGGTAAAGAGATGCGCACTGCATCCAAGGAGTCTTCGTGAATAACATGTTTTCCAAATCTGCCATCTGGGTAGTCGTATTGCTGCTGTTGTTCATGCTGTTCAAGCAATTCGAAAGTCATGGCTCCACAGGCGGCAGCAAGGCCATCGCTTATTCCGACTTGCTGGATGAAGTCAAAGCCAAGCGCGTCAAGGATGTCGTCATCGAAGGGTCGACGATCACCGCCAAGCTGATGGACGACACCAAGGTGCGTACCACCGCGACCAGCCTCGACAAGGGTCTGATCGGCGACCTGCGCGACAATGGCGTGCATTTCGATGTGCGTCCGCCCGAGGAAGCGTCGTTCCTGCAAACTATTTTTGTTTCCTGGTTCCCCATGCTGCTGTTGATCGGCGTCTGGGTCTTCTTCATGCGTCAGATGCAGGGCGGCGGCAAGGGCGGGGCATTCTCGTTCGGCAAGTCGAAGGCGCGCATGATGGATGAAGCCAGCAACACCGTTACCTTCGCCGACGTCGCCGGTTGCGACGAAGCGAAAGAGGAAGTCAACGAAGTGGTCGACTTCCTCAAGGACCCGAGCAAATTCCAGAAACTGGGCGGCCGCATTCCCCGCGGCGTGCTGATGGTCGGCCCGCCGGGCACGGGTAAAACCCTGCTGGCGCGCGCCATCGCCGGCGAAGCCAAGGTGCCGTTCTTCTCGATTTCCGGTTCCGACTTCGTGGAAATGTTCGTCGGCGTGGGCGCCTCCCGCGTGCGCGACATGTTTGAAAACGCGAAAAAGCACTCGCCTTGCATCATCTTCATCGACGAGATCGACGCTGTGGGCCGTCACCGCGGCGCCGGCATGGGCGGCGGCAATGACGAGCGCGAGCAGACCTTGAACCAGCTGCTGGTCGAGATGGACGGTTTTGAAGCGAACTCCGGCGTGATCGTCGTGGCCGCCACCAACCGCGCCGACGTGCTCGACAAAGCCTTGCTGCGTCCGGGCCGTTTCGACCGCCAGGTCTCCGTCGGCTTGCCCGATATCCGCGGCCGCGAACAGATCTTGAACGTGCACATGCGCAAAGTACCTATCGGTACCGACGTGAAAGCCGATATCCTGGCCCGCGGCACCCCCGGCTTCTCGGGCGCTGACCTGGCCAACCTGGTCAACGAGGCAGCCCTGTTTGCCGCCCGCCGCAGCAAGCGCCTGGTGGAAATGATCGACTTCGAAGACGCGAAAGACAAGATCTACATGGGTCCCGAGCGTAAATCGATGATCATCCGCGAGGAAGAGCGCCGCAATACGGCTTACCACGAGTCCGGTCACGCCGTCGTCGCCAAGCTGCTGCCGAAGGCCGATCCCGTGCACAAAGTGACGATCATGCCGCGCGGCTGGGCCCTGGGCCTGACCTGGCAGTTGCCGGAACACGACAATCTGTCCGCCTACAAGGACAAGATGCTGGAAGAAATTTCCATCCTGTTCGGCGGCCGCATCGCCGAAGAGATTTTCGTGGGGCAAATGTCCACCGGTGCTTCGAACGACTTCTCGCGCGCCACCAAGCTGGCCCGTTCCATGGTGACCCGCTTCGGCATGTCCGACAGCATGGGCGTGATGGTCTACGAAGACAGTGAAAACGAAGGTTTCTTCGGTGGCGCCACCAAGACCATCTCGGAAGCGACCCAGCAAAAGGTCGACGCGGAAATCCGCAGCATTCTCGACAAGCAATACGCGCTGTCGCGCAAGTTGCTCGAAGAGAACCGCGACAAGGTCGAAGTCATGACCAAGGCCTTGCTGGAGTGGGAAACCATTGATGCAGAGCAAATCAATGACATCATGGCCGGCCTGGAGCCGCGTCCGCCGAAAGTCATTCCGCCACGCCGCAATGCGGGCGACAGCGGTTCGGGCGGCATCTCGCCGAACGCGACGGCGCCAGCCTGATAGCGGCCGCCCCTTGACCGGTGGCGCGCTGTAAAAAAGGGTAAGGAGCAATCCTTGCCCTTTTTCGTTCCCGCGCCGGTTTTTCCTGATGACAAAAAAGAGTTACATGCGACACTATTTGCAATTCGGCCGCTTCGGCTTCAACCTGTCCGGCACGCAAGCGCTGGTGATGGGCATCCTGAACATCACGCCCGATTCGTTTTCCGATGCGGGCCAGTACCAGCACCTGGAGTTTGCCCTGTCACGCGCCGAGCAGATGATGCTCGATGGCGCCGACATCATCGACATCGGCGGCGAATCGAGCCGTCCCGGCGCGCCGCCGCTGCCGCTGCACGATGAGTTGCAGCGCGTCATGCCGGTGCTGTACGCCTTGCGCGATTGCGGCAAGCCCCTGTCCGTCGACACCTACAAGCCGCAAGTGATGCGCGAAGCCATCCTGGCGGGCGCCGACATGATCAACGATATCAACGGTTTCCGCGCTCCGGGCGCCATCGAGGCCGTGCGGGACAGCGACTGCGCGCTGTGCATCATGCACATGCAAAGCGTGCCGCAAACCATGCAGGACCAGCCGCAATACGAAGACGTGGTGGGCGAAGTCATCGCCTTCCTGCAGGAGCGCGTCGAAACGATGACGGCGGCCGGCATCGACCGCGAGCGTCTGTGCATCGACCCCGGCTTCGGTTTCGGCAAGACGGTGGAGCAGAATTACGCCTTGCTGCGGGCCACGCGCCGGCTGCGCAGCGAACTGGGCTTGCCCGTGCTGGCCGGCCTGTCGCGCAAGTCGATGGTGGGCGCCGTTACGGGCCGCCCCGTCGAGCAGCGCCTGGCCGGCAGCCTTGCCGGCGCACTTGCTGCGGTAGCGCAAGGTGCGGAAATTGTCCGTGTGCATGATGTAGCGGAAACGGTCGATGCCCTGAAGGTCTGGCGCGCAGCGCACTGAGCCTGTAAGATTCATTATAAACAACAAAAAGAGAAATTTATGACCCGGAAATATTTTGGTACCGATGGCATTCGCGGCCTCGTGGGCGCCGCCCCGATCACGCCTGACTTCGTCATGCGCCTCGGCTATGCGGCCGGCAAGGTGCTGGCCAAATCGCAGGGAAGCAAGACGCGGCCGACTGTGCTGATCGGCAAGGACACGCGCATTTCCGGCTACATGCTGGAAGCGGCGCTGGAGGCGGGCCTGTCGGCCGCCGGCGTGGATGTGATGCTGGCCGGCCCCATGCCGACTCCGGCCATCGCCTACCTGACGCGCGCGCTGCGCCTGTCGGCCGGCGTGGTCATTTCCGCTTCGCACAATCCCTACCATGACAATGGCATCAAGTTCTTTTCCGGCCAGGGCACCAAGTTGCCTGACAGCATGGAACTGGAAATCGAGGCGGCGCTGGACGAGCCCATGGACTGCGTGCCGTCGGACAAGCTGGGCCGCGCCAAGCGCCTCGACGATGCCCAGGGCCGCTACATCGAGTTTTGCAAGAGCACCTTCCCCAATGAGCTGGACTTGCACGGCCTGAAGATCGTCGTCGATTGCGCGCACGGCGCCGCCTACCATATCGCGCCCCACGTCTTCCACGAACTGGGCGCGGAAGTCATCGCCATCGGCAACAAGCCGGACGGCTTCAACATCAATGCGGGCTTCGGCGCCACGGCAACGGCCGCCATGGCTGCCGCCGTCGTCGAGCACGGCGCCGACCTGGGCATCGCGCTCGACGGCGACGCCGACCGCCTGATCATGTGCGACGCCACGGGCCGCCTGTATAACGGCGATGAGTTGTTGTACGTCATGGTCAAGGACCGCCTGGCAACGGGCCCCGTGGCCGGCGCCGTGGGCACCCTGATGACCAATATGGCGCTGGAGGTGCTGTTCAAGCAGCAGGGCATCGGCTTTGCGCGCGCCAAGGTGGGCGACCGCTATGTGCTGGAAGTCATGAAGGAAAAGGGCTGGATACTGGGTGGCGAAGGTTCCGGCCATCTGCTGTGCCTGGACAAGCACACGACGGGGGACGGCATCGTTTCCGCGTTGCAAGTGTTGTCCGCGCTCAAGCGCAGTGGTCTCGGCCTGCAGCAATGCCTGGCGGAACTGGTGCTGTTCCCGCAAACCCTGATCAATGTGCGCGTGGCGCCCGGTTTCAACTGGCAGCAGAACGCCGCCATGGTGGCCGAGAAAGAGCAGGTCGAGGCCGAGCTGGGCGACACGGGCCGCGTGCTGATCCGCGCCTCGGGCACGGAACCGCTGATCCGCGTGATGGTGGAGGCGAAGGAGAAGGAAAAGGCCGAGTCGATGGCGCGCCGCATCGCCGACAAGCTTGGCGCCTGATGGCGCGCAGGGCAGCCTTGCCCTGATCGTTTTCAGCAAGCGCCCAAGCGGGAGCGATAGTTATTTCCAGCTAATTCGTCTATGGCAATTGACGAAATTGTGGGGAAGCGTTATTATCTTGTCTTCGGAGTGTGGCGCAGCCCGGTAGCGCACCTGGTTTGGGACCAGGGGGTCCAAGGTTCGAATCCTTGTACTCCGACCAAAGTCATAAGCGGGCTGTCAGAAATGACAGCCCGTTTTCTATTCCGCGCAGGCATTTCATTGCTGGCGCGCATGGATTAAAATACTGCACCTTTCCGCCCATCGTTCAACGGATAGGACAACGGTCTTCTAAACCGTGAATGGGGGTTCGATTCCCTCTGGGCGGACCAGCTCTTGCTGGCCCTGCACGCGGCACCTTGCCGCATTGCCATCTCTTCTGCAGCAGCCCATGTCACGGCTGCGCGCACAGCACCACGCTCAGCAAATACAGCAACGGCACCGCGCACAGCAGCGCAGATAATACCGATACCATTTTCTTGCTGGCCAGCCTGGCCAGGCGCAGCCGTTCCCGCGCGGGCAGATGCTGGCGGATCACGCTGCGCGCGCGTGGCTGAAACGGTTGTTCGTGCATGAAATCTCCCTCGTCGACAGATGCCTGATGCCATCGAGCATAGCGAGGGGGATCTAAAAATGGTGTAAACAGTGGGCCTGGCGCCGCAAGCGCGGCGTAAACAGGCCACCGGCGGTGAAGGCGGCAGCGGGCGCGGGCGCTGCCGCACCGCTGCCGTTGTGATGCGGATGGTGCGGCTTACTTTCCCTGGCGGCGGCGTGCCAGGAAGCCCAGCATGCCCAGGCCGGCGAGCAGCATGGCGTAGGTTTCAGGTTCCGGCACGGCGGAAATGAAGGCCCTGTAGTTGCTCAGGTCCTTGGGCAGGCCCGCCACATTGAAGGTGGTGCCGGCAGCCAAAGGAGCGGCCCAGTGGAACACCAGTTCGCCCTGGCCGAAGTGGATGGCCAGGTAGTCATAGGCGGCCGCGCTCGTATACGAATTGACGCCGCCGCTCAAGCCTGCCGTGGTGCCGGCAGTGCAGCCCGAGGTGGCGTTGTCGCAATACGAGACGGCGGGGCCCAGGCTGGTGCCAAAGACGCCATTGATATAGCCCTGGATATCCGATGGGCTTTGCGGCACCAGATTATCGTCATAATATTTCACCTGCAGCGCCGGCGATGGCGTATAGGTGACGGTGCTGCCGGCGATGACGAAACCGCTGGCCGGCCCCACGTCGACCCAGGTGGCCGCTTGCGCCGCACTTGCCAGTACGGTCATTGCGGCCAGCATGGATGCCTTGACGGCAATGCTCTTTATGCTTTCCATGAAAATCCCCTTTGTTGAAGACAGTCGCTTCTAGTATTGGGACGCGCCCCTGCCTGCCGGGGGATATCATCCCATTGCCCGTTTTACCTATCTTGTTAGCTATTTGCTGTGCGTAGAGAGTACGCAAATGAAAGCTTACTCTTGATGCAAATTAATACAATTTAAATAATACTATTGGTTCAGTTGACAACATCGCATACGGCTATGTATGGCTGTGCTAGCGATAGCCAACATGAGTGGAGGAAATGGCGTGACAAGGCAAGCCGCTTGTGCTAGCGGCTTGCCGGATGGGGGGCGGGGAGGGCGGGGCGGACTTCAGTCGCTGTTGTTGCTGACGCCAAACAGGCGATCCTTGGCGTTGAGCAGCTTTTGTACCTTGGCACCCATTTTCATCAGCTGCGCCATCGATTCGGGCGACAGCCGCTGCAAGTCGTCGAACCAGGTGTTGGCCAGGTCGACCAGTTCATACATTTCGCGCATGCGTTCCTGTGCATATTGATCCACGGGTTCCGTGGCCGGCGCCAGCAGCGATTCGCGCAGCACCGTCAGGGTGGGCGCCACTTCGCGGCGGCGGCGCTCGGCGGCCACGACGCGGAAGATCTGCCACACGTCGCCCAGCGAGGAAAAATACTCGCGCCGGTCGCCGGGGATGCGCGATTGGCGGATCAGGCCCCAGCCCTGCAGTTCCTTCAGGCCGATGCTCACGTTCGAGCGCGAAAAACTCAGGTGCTCCGCGATTTCATCCGCGTGCAGGGGATGCTCCGCGACAAACAACAAGGCGTACACTTGCCCCACCGTGCGGTTAAAGCCCCAGCGGCTGCCCATCTCGCCGAAATGGCTGACGAAGGTGAGGATCAGCGGCGTCATTTGGATATTTTGAGTTTTCATAATTATCTGAATTTTTTCACGCCAAACCGCCCCGGTCAATTGATATATGTCATGTTTCGCAGTATTATACAAAAAATCGAATTTACAGAAAATTCTGAAAACTCAAAAAGTATAAGATGCCAACCACGCCCCTGACCTTGCCCCGCTTTGTCCTGCCCCGCGCCGCCAGCCTCGTGCAGGGCGGCGCGGCCCTGCTGTGGCTGCCCCAGGCGGCGTTGCTGGCCTGGGCCCTGCAAGCCATGCTGGGCGGTGCGCCCTGGCGCGCGGCCCTGCTGCCGGCGGCCGGCGTGCTGCTGCTGGGCGTGCTGCGCGCCTGGGGCGAGGCATGGGGGGCGCGGCGCATGTACGCGGCGGCCCGGGCCCACCTGTCGACCCTGCGCGCGCAAGTGGCGCAGGCGCTGGCGCGCCGTTCGCCGCTGGACCGCCGGCGCGCCCAGTCGGGGCAGGCGGCCAGCGTCATCGCCGAGCAGGCCGAAGCCATCGTGCCCTACCTGGTGCGCTACAGGCCGGCGCGCTGGAAGGTGATGACCGTGCCTTTCGTGATCCTCGCCGTCGTGACGCCGCTGTCGTGGATCGCCGCGCTGATCCTGCTCATCGCCGCGCCCCTGATCCCCGTCTTCATGGCCCTCGTGGGCATGGGCGCGCAGGCGGCCAGCCGCGCGCAGATGGTGGAAATGGGCAGCATGAACGCCTTTCTGCTGGACCGTTTGCGCGGCCTGGCCACCCTGCGCGCGCTGGGCGCCGTCGACGCCACGGCCGCGCGGCTGGACGCCTCGTCGCAATCCGTGCGCCGGCGCACGATGGTGGTGCTGCGCATCGCCTTTTTGTCGTCGGCCGTGCTGGAACTGTTTTCCGCGCTGGGCGTGGCCATGGTGGCCGCCTTCATCGGTTTCTCCTTGCTGGGCAGCCTCCATTTCGGCACCTGGGGCCGTGAACTGACGCTGGGGCAGGGCATGTTCATCCTGCTGCTGGCGCCCGCGTTTTTCGAGCCGCTGCGCGAGCTGGCCGCCGTCTGGCATGACAAGGCGGCCGGCGAAGCGGGCCTGGCCGGATTGAGCGACCTGGCCGAAGGCGGCGTGGCCTTGCCCGGCGCCGGCGTGGCAACGGCTGCCGTGTCCGCCGCCGCCATGGCGGTGGCGCCGGCGCCCGCGATTGACATCCATCAATTGTCTTTTGCCCATCCCGGCGAAGCGCCCGTGTTCGACGGTTTTGACTTGACCGTGCGCGCCGGCGAGCACGTGGCCCTGCTGGGCGCCAGCGGCGCCGGCAAGACCACCTTGCTGTCCCTGCTGGCCGGCCTGCTGCCCGCCAGCGGCGGCGAGATCCGCATCGGCGGCGTGCGCCTGACTGACAGTACCGTCAATACCCTGCGCCAGCGCATGGCCTGGATGGGCCAGCGCCCGCACGTGTTTGCCGCGTCCGTCAGCCAGAACGTCACGCTGGGCCGCAGCGGCGCCGGCGGCGGCCCCGCGCAGGTGACGCAGGCGCTGCACCTGGCCGACCTGGCCGGCGTGGCCCAGGCGCAGCCGGCCGTCATGCTCAGCGATGGCGGCCAGGGCCTGTCGGGCGGCGAAGCCGTGCGTCTGGCGCTGGCCCGCGTGGCCCTGCACCCGCATGCGGATCTGCTGCTCGTCGATGAACCGACGGCCCACCTGGACAGCGAAACGGCGGCGCGCGTCACCGACGCCCTGCTGGCCCTGGCGCAAGGCAAGACCATGCTCGTCGCCACGCACGACCCCGTGCTGGCCGGCCGGCTGCAGCGCGCGGTGCAGGTCGATGCGCCGGCGCAGGCACTGGAGCAGGAACAGCCGGCATGAAAACTTCCCTCATGCTGCACCCCGTCCTGCGGCAGCTGCTGCTGGCACAGCCGGGTAAATTGATCGCCGGCGCCGTGCTGGCGGCGCTGACGGTGGTGGCCGGCATGGCCCTGCTGGGCTTGTCCGGCTGGTTTATTACCGCCACCTCGATCGCCGGCCTGCACGCGTCCACGGCCATCGTGTTTGACGTCTTCGGCCCGTCGGCCGGCATCCGCCTGCTGGCCATCGGCCGCACGGGTTCGCGCTATGCGGAGCGCCTCGTCACGCACGACGCCACGTTTGCCGCGCTGGCGGCCATCCGCGTGCAGCTGTTTCGCGGCTGGTCGCGTCCCGAGGCGGCGGGCCGCTTGCTGCGCCAGCCCGCCAGGCTGCTGTTCCGCCTGACGGCCGACATCGACGCCCTCGAAGCGCTGTATTTGCGCCTGCTGGTGCCCGCTTTTTCCGCCCTGTGCGCGGCCTTGCTGGCCGGCGTGGCGCTGGGCGTGATGCAGTGGCAGCTGGGCGTCGGCCTGGCGCTGTGGCTGCTGGCCGCCGGCGGCGGCATCGGCTGGGTGGTGGCGCGGCGCGCGCGCCGGCCCGCCATCGTGCGCTCGCGCGCCATCGAAAAATTGCGTTCCGGCGCCATCGACCTGCTGGCGGGGCAGACGGACCTGGTGATGGCGGGCCGCATCGACGCCCAGTGCGCGGCGCTAGCGCGCATCGACGCCTCGCTGGCGCAAGCCGATTTTGCCCTGCAGCGCCTGGAGACGGCGGCCGGCGCCGCCTACGGCGTGGCCGGCAGCGCGCTACTTTCCGGCGTGCTGCTGGCCGTGGCCGGGCTGGCGCAGCAGCAGGCGCTGAGCGTGCCGGCGGCGGCGCTGGCCTTGCTGGTCGCCCTGACGGCCGTGGAACCGTTCGCCGGGCTGCGCCGCGGCGCGCTGGAAGCGGGACGCATGCTGCTGGCCATGCGCCGGCTGGCGCCGCGCCTCGATGCGCGCGAAGCCGCCGCGCCGCCCGCTGACCGCGCGACTGGCCTGCGCCTGGAACGCGTCAGCGCCGCGCATGCGGGCAGCAATGTTGCAATTTTGCATGACATATCGCTGCACATGGCCGCCGGCGAGCGCGTGGCCGTGATCGGCCCCAGCGGCGCGGGCAAGTCCACCCTGCTGGCCATCGCCGCGCGCGAGCTGGCGCCGCTGTCGGGCTGCGTCAGCGCGCCGCGCGCCTGCCTGCTGACGCAGAAAACGCAATTGTTCCAGGACAGCCTGCGCGACAACCTGCGCCTGGCCGATCCGTCCGCCAGCGACGCGCAGCTGTGGCAAGCCTTGCACGCGGCCGGCCTGGACGGCGAGGTGCGGGCCTTCGCGGGCGGCCTGGACACCATGCTGGGCGAGGGCGGCCTGGGCCTGTCCGGCGGCCAGGCCCGTCGGCTGGCCCTGGCACGCCTGTTCCTGCACGAATCGACCTTGTGGCTGCTGGACGAGGCGACGGAAGCGCTCAATGCGCAGACGGCGATCGACGTGCTGCAGCGCCTGCGCGCGCGCAGCGCGGGACGGACCTTGCTGATCGCAAGCCACCTGCGGCGCGAGGCGGCGCTGGCGGACCGGCTGCTGCGCATCCGCGACGGCCGCATCGTCGAGGACGTGCGGCGCGGCACGGACGCCTTCGAGGCGGCGCTGGCGGGCTTGCGCGGGGATTGACGAAGCACAAGGGAAGAATAAGGGCGAGACAGGCGGCGCTGCCTGACCGCTTTGCAACACTGGCGCCAAAGGAACTACACCAGATAGTTGGCAAGTTAGCAAATTAAATACCAAGTTTACACACAGTCGGGAAATACCAAGGAAATCATATGGACTTCGATATTGTCGCTTTATCCAGACTGCAGTTCGCGCTGACAGCTCTGTACCACTTTATATTCGTGCCGCTGACGATAGGGCTGTCAGTGATCCTCGCCATCATGGAGACGGTTTACGTGATGACGAACCGCCCCATCTGGCGCGACATGACCAAGTTCTGGGGTGTCTTGTTCGGCATCAACTTCGCCATGGGCGTGGCGACGGGCATCGTCATGGAATTCCAGTTCGGCATGAACTGGAGCTATTACAGTCATTATGTGGGCGACATTTTCGGCGCGCCGCTGGCCATCGAGGGCTTGATGGCCTTCTTCCTGGAAGCGACCTTCGTCGGCCTGTTCTTCTTCGGCTGGGACAAGCTGTCGAAGCGGGGCCACCTGGTCACCACCTGGCTGGTGGCCATCGGCTCGAACTTCTCGGCCCTGTGGATTTTGATCGCCAACGGCTGGATGCAAAATCCCGTCGGCGCGGCCTTCAATCCGCAGACCATGCGCATGGAAGTGACGGATTTCGGCGCCGTGCTGACAAATCCTGTTGCGCAGGCGAAATTCGTGCACACGGTGTCGGCCGGCTATACGGCGGCGGCCATCTTCGTGCTGGGTATTTCCGCCTGGTATCTGCTGAAGGGCCGCCACGTGCAGCTGGCCAAGCGCTCGATGACGGTGGCCGCCTCGTTCGGCCTGGCCGCCACCTTGTCGGTGGTGGTGCTCGGCGATGAAAGCGGCTACCTGTCGTCCGAACATCAAAAAATGAAGCTGGCCGCGATCGAAGCCATGTGGACCACGGAGCCGGCGCCCGCCGCCTTCACGGCCATCGGCTTTCCTGACGAGAAAGCGCGCGAGACGCATTACGCCGTGCACATCCCGATGGTGATGGGCTTGATCGGCACGCGTTCGCTGACGACGGAAATCCCCGGCATCGAGCAACTGGTCGACCGCGGCGAACTGCTGATACAGGATGGCATCAAGGCCTATGACGCGCTGCAAACCATCCGCAGCGTGGCGCCGGGCAGCCCCGTGCCGCAGGATGCGAAGGACGTGTTCGAGTCGAAAGGCCAGTCCATGGGCTATGCCTTGTTATTAAAACGCTATGTCGATGATCCGCGCCAGGCCACGCCCGAGCAGATCCGCAAGGCCGCGCTCGACACCGTGCCGCCCGTGGCGCCCTTGTTCTGGTCTTTCCGCGTGATGGTGGGCCTGGGCATGTTCTTTATCTTGTTGACCGCTACCTTCTTCATCCTGTCGACGCGCCGCACGCTGGACAAGCACCGCTGGCTGCTGAAGCTGGCCGTGTTCGCCATCCCGCTGCCGTGGGTGGCCATCGAGGCGGGCTGGATCGTGGCCGAAGTGGGCCGCCAGCCGTGGGTCATCGAAGGCGTGCTGCCGACGGCCGTGGCCGTATCGAACCTGGGGGCGTCGACACTCCTGATTACCATCGCCGGCTTTGCCGCCATCTACACCGTGCTGTTGATGATCGAGATGAAGCTGATGCTCAAGGCCATCCGCAAGGGGCCGGAAGAAACGCCGCCGGCTTCCGTGCCAGCGGCCGCAGCCATTCATACCCAACGCGCCTGAGGAGGGCCAGACCATGATTTTGCATGAAATGATTTCTTATGAAACACTGCGCCTGATCTGGTGGCTGCTGATCGGCGTGCTGCTGGTGGGCTTCGCCATCACGGACGGCTTCGACCTGGGTACCGGTATTTTGCTGCCCTTCGTCGGCAAGACGGACCTGGAGCGCCGCGTCGTCATCAACAGCATCGGTCCCGTGTGGGAAGGCAACCAGGTGTGGCTGATCCTGGGCGGCGGCGCCATCTTCGCCGCCTGGCCGCAGCTGTACGCCGTCTCGTTCTCGGGCTTTTACCTGGCCATGTTCGTCATCCTCGTGGCGCTGATCGTGCGTCCCGTGGCGTTCAAGTTCCGCAGCAAGCGCGAAGATCCGCGCTGGCGCGCCCGCTGGGACGCGGCCCTGTTCGTGGGCGGCTTCGTGCCGGCCCTGATCTGCGGCGTGGCCATCGGCAACGTGCTGCAGGGCGTGCCGTTCCGTTTCTCGCCGGACATGCACATCTTCTATGACGGCACGTTCTTCGCGCTGCTCAACCCGTTTGCGCTGCTGTGCGGCCTCGTCTCGGTGGCCATGCTGGTGATGCACGGCGCCACCTGGCTGCAACTGAAAACGGACGGTGCCGTGGCGGAACGTGCGCGCCGCTACGGCAGCGTGGCCGCGATCGCGACAGTCGTGCTGTATGCGGCCGCCGGCGTGGCCCTGTGGCTGTGGGTCGACGGCTACCGCGTCACCAGCGCCGCCGTCGTCGACGGCCCGTCGAACCCGATGCTGAAAACGGCGCAAGTGCACGCGGGCGCCTGGTTCGCCAACTTCGCGGCCCACCCGTGGACCTGGATCGCTCCTGCGGTCGGCCTGCTTGGTCCCTTGCTGGCCTTCGCCTTCCAGCGCGCGCGCCGCGAAGTGCCTGCCCTGCTGGCCAGCGCGGCGGCCATCGCCGGCATCATCCTCGGCGTGGGCGCGGCCATGTTCCCGTTCATCCTGCCTTCGTCGATCGACCCGCGCGCCAGCCTGACGGTGTGGGATTCCTCGTCCAGCCACATGACCCTGTTCATCATGCTGGTCGTCACGGCCGTCTTCATTCCCCTCATCGTGGCCTACACGACGTGGGTGTATAGAGTGCTGTGGGGCAAGGTTGACGGCAAAGCCATCGAAGACGACACCGGTCACGCTTATTGAGAACACCTGACTAAACCTCCTGCGCGTCGCCCTTTGCGGCCGGCGATGCTCACCGTACTGGAGTACGGTTGCGCTTCTCGGCCACAAATCGCTGCCGCTCGCTACGGTTTTGTTAGGTGTCGTTAGTTTGATAGTAAAAACGATCAAGCTGGAATTGAAGAAAGGAAATAATTATGTGGTATTTCGCCTGGATACTGGGTCTGCCGCTGGCGGCGACCTTCGCCGTGCTCAATGCGATGTGGTATGAAGTCGCCGATGGCGACACGACGCCCGAGCAGTACCGCGACACGCCCAAGTAAGCGCGTGTCGGTTTGACTGGCCCCGCCCGGCGCGATGGTTTGACCATCGCTGCCCGGCGGGGCTTTTCTATGGTTTTCCGCATTTTCGGAAAGCAACCACCGCAATAATTATGCCGTGATGCACGGGAAGATGCGTGGTGCGGCCAACATGGAACGCGTCGCCGTACCGGTGGGACTTCACCGCGCCGTGCCGCACGCACGGCTTTCCATTGCCCGCTCCCGGCATGGTCATCGACGAGACCCGCGTTCGCGGATCGGGGCGGTCCGCACAGGAGGAAGTCGCTAGCGCTTGCCTTTGCATATTTCACATCATCCGCGGGAAAATTCATGTATTTTGTTTTGATTTTGTTGTTTTCATTTATTTTCATTAAATTCACTTCAATTTGGTGGAAATTCGCGGTAATGTAAGTTGCTTCTTGTAAAAATAAAATAATGATTTGGCAATGAATTTGGCGTCGCATGATCGCCTGCCACCCACGCGAGAGTAGTGTCAGCTCAGTCGCTGAAGCAGAGGCAAGCATAGTTAATCTAAGGAAAACATTATGAGCATGATAAGGGAACTCAAACTAACGCACCGCCTGGCTGCGCTGATCGTGATCTTTTCAGTTGGTTTCATCCTCTATGGCCTGTGGTCGTTCAAGACTCTGCAAGAATGGAAAGTGAACGGCCCTGTTTATCAGAAAATAGTGCAAAGCAAGGATCTGATTGCGGACGTATTGCCACCGCCGGAGTACATACTGGAATCGTATCTGGTCAGTTTCCAGCTGCTGGCGACCGAGGATCGTGCCGAGCAGGCGCAGTTGATCGCCCAATTCAAGACGCTCAAGCATGATTACGATGAGCGCCATGCATTCTGGAAGGGGGAGACACTGGATGCCGATATCGCCGGGCTGTTGCTGAACAAGGCGCATGCGCCGGCGCTGGACTTCTATACGGTTGCACTGCAACAGTTCATTCCCGCAATCGAGGCGCAGGACAAGGCTGGCGCCGCCGTTGCCATGAAAAAAATGACGACGAGTTACGCCCGGCACCTGCAGGCCATCAAGCAACTGGTCGAGTTGACCACCCAACGGGCGTCGGCGATAGAGGCGGAGTCGGGCGCGCGCATCACGGTGGCGAGCAGCTTGCTGCTGGCGATACTGCTGCTCTCGCTGGGCACGGCGATTGCGGTGGCCGTGCTCATCAGCAAGAGCATTACCAAGCCACTGCAGGACGCCGTGCACGTTGCCCGCATTGTCGCTTCCGGTGACCTGCGCAACCATATCGCGACCGACTATCGCGACGAGCCGGGCGAACTGATGCGTGCCCTGAAAAGCATGACGGAGAGCCTGCGTCATACGGTGGGCCGTGTGCGTGGCGGTACTGAAACCATTTCGACAGCCTCGCAGGAAATTGCTGCTGGCAATCTGGACCTCTCGGCCAGGACGGAGGCTCAGGCCGGTGCACTGGAGCAGACGTCGTCGGCGATGCAGCAATTGACCAGCACGGTGCAGCAGAATGCCGAAAGTGCCCAGCAAGCCAATCAACTGGTCTTGTCGGCTTCAGCGGTAGCGGTGCAGGGCGGGCAGGTGGTCGAGCGTGTCGTCGCCACCATGGTATCGATCAAGGACAGCTCGAACCGTATCGTCGAGATCATTTCCGTAATCGATGGCATCGCGTTTCAGACGAATATCCTGGCCCTGAACGCGGCGGTCGAAGCGGCGCGCGCCGGTGAACTGGGGCGTGGTTTTGCTGTCGTCGCATCGGAAGTGCGCGCCCTGGCGCAGCGTTCCGCCAGTGCCGCCAAGGAAATCAAGCAGCTGATTGCCGAGTCCGTCGAAAAAGTCGAGCTTGGCAGCAATCTGGCCGATGAAGCGGGCGGCACGATGAAGCAAATCGTCTCATCGGTCCAGCAAGTGGCGGGCATCATGGGCGAAATCGCCGTCGCCAGCAACGAGCAGAACGATGGCATCAAACAGGTGAATCAGGCCATCAGCCAGATGGATGCGGTGACCCAGCAGAACGCCGCCCTGGTGGAGCAGGCAGCAGCGGCAGCGGCCAGCATGCAGGAGCAGGCGGACAGCATGATGCAGGACGTGCGCGTGTTCAAATTGCTGGCGTGACCTCAGTGACCGGCCTTGCGCCCCCGGGGCGGCGCCTGGCCGGCCAGGAAAGGCAGGGGACTCAGGCCGGCGTCCTGGGTGCTGGTTTCGGTACGGCAACAGCGATCGGGTCGCTGGCCGGAAAGCTCTCCTTCAGCGCTTCATCGAGCGCTTCCTCGGCGTGGCTTTCGCCGGCCGGCGTGGGCGAATCGCGCTCCGGTGGCGGGGCGGGCGTGGTGGCGGCGTTGGTGCTCGAATGCATGATATTCCCCTCGCGGTGGTGCGCCATGCGGCCGGAGCGGCCTTGGCGCGGACGGATGCTTCCAGCCTAGCACATCGCGCAAAAACCGCGCGCCGGATGCGCCTGCCACAGGAGCGGATGACGGCGTCTGCTACACTGCGCACCACTTTGACCGACGGAACCGCCATGACTTCCCTATCCCTGCCATACCGCGCCACCGCCCTGGACGCCTGCGCCTGGCTGGCGCAACAGACGGGCACGCCGTGGACCCTGGCGCGCCTGCTCGAGCAGGGCGGCTTGCCCTATGTCTGGCTCGACTACAGCGAGGCGTGGAGCGAGCTGTTCCATGACGGCGTGACGCGCTATGCGGCGCCCGTGGTTTTTATCGAGGACAAGCAGCACCTGGCCTCGGGCGCCGGCGACGTGTGGCTGCGCTTTACGCGCGACTCCAGTAACATTGCCATCGAACTCAAGGCGCCGGGCTTGCGCGTGCCGCTGGACGGCCTGCACTTCCAGGAGCGCGATCTCTTGCGTTTGCTCAAGGAGTTGCAGCACCCGCCGCCGGCTGAAACGGCAGCGGACAAGGCGCCCGTGGTCTTGCCCAGCGCCCTGAAGGGCCTGGGCCGCGAACAGATTCTGATGGCCTTCGCCGGCGTGGGCAAGGTCGACCTGGACCAGGGGATGGCCGGCGGCGTGGGCATCTTTGGCGACGATGGCGCCCGCGTGCGCAAGAATTCGCGCGGCGGCAAGAACAGCCATTTGTGGCATCCCGTCACCCTGGCCTTCGGCTTGCACGATGTGCACCGCGTGCCGATGGCGCACCTGAAGAAGGCGTTCGCCACGCAGCCCTTGCTGCGCGAATGGAAGGCGGACTGGCTGGAATCGCTGCGCCTGCTGGGCGAGTGAGGGCCTGGGGCAGTCTTACAGCTCGATGGGCGCGACCTCGGTGCCGATGTCGGGCGCCGCGTAATGCATGCTGCAATACACGAAAGCGCCGATATTGACGGCGACCGTGAGCCAGAACGCGATGCGGAACGAGCGCTTGCTCGACTTATGGCGCAGCCACTGCTGGGCCAGTACGGCGCCCGGCCAGCCGCATAACAGTCCCAGCAGCAGCAAGGTGCGCTCCGAGGTGCGCCAGCGTCCTTGTTTGGCGGCCGACTTGTCGATTGCATAGGCAACGAAACAGCTCAGGCTCAGTACGCCATACACGAGGGCGACCAGGGCGGGGATGTGGAAAAAGAATGTGGCCAGCAAATACAGGACGACAAAGAACAGGATGGCAAGGTAGGGCATAGCATGGGTCGGCTTGAGCGGGGACGTGAGTATCCCACACGGGCAGCGATGCCGCTGATTAAAATAAACAGCCTTGCGCCGTATCAATGTGCACGGCGCGGCGGCGGGCGTGGCCCGTTTTCAGTGCTTCGCGGTCGCTGGACAGGGCGATGCCTTCCAGCGCCAGCAAGGTTTCCTTGGCATGCAGTCCGCCCGCAAAGCCCGTCAGCTCGCCCGTGGCGCCGATGACGCGATGGCAGGGGGCGATGATGGAAATGGGATTCTTGCCGTTGGCGGCGCCCACGGCCCGCACGGCGGCGGGGCGGCCGATCTGGCGCGCGATCTCGCCATAGCTGCGCGTCTGGCCGTACGGTATCGTCAGCAGTGCGCGCCACACCTCCTGCTGGAAAGCGGTGCCGGCAAAATCGAGCGGCACCTCAAAATGCTGGCGCGCGCCGGCGAAATACTCGCCCAGCTGGCGCGCCGTTTCCCGCAGCACGGCGCAACCGTCATCGACGCGCATGGCGCCCAGGCGCACGCGGTTCGGCTTGTCGTTTTCCCACAAAATGGCCGCCAGGGCCGCGCCGCGCGCCACCAGGGTCAGTTCGCCCACGGGCGAGGGCACCACGATGCAGCCGTATTCCATGTCTGTTCCTTGACCACGCACGCCGTGCGAATGAGATGGCGCCAGTGTAGCAGGATGGCGGCCGCATGCATATTGCGGGTAGGATAGTGTTTTATCGACATGGAGCACTGGCTTTGACGACGATCCCTACCTACGACGCCATCCGCGCCATTGCCGCGCGGCTGGTGCAGCAACGCTATCCCACGGCCGTGGCGGCCGTCATCGGCGGCTCTTTCGCCACGGGCCGGCAGACACCCACTTCCGATATCGACTTGCTGCTGCTGTTCGAGCATGTCGATTACGCCTGGCGCGACACCATCGTGGCCGAGGGGCGCACGGTGGAACTGTTCGCGCACGACATGGCCACGTTCACGTATTTCTGCAAGGAAATGGATGCGCCCGGCGGCACGGTGCCGCTGGCGAGGATGGTGCTCGAAGGGGAAAACATCGTCGCACCCGCTGCGCAGTACGCGCAGCTGCTTGCGCTGGCGCAAGCCATCGACGGGGCCGGGCCGCCCGTGCTCGACGTGGAGAACTTGCGGCGCCGCCGCTACGCCGTCACCACGGCGCTGGAAGACCTGGTCGACAGCACGCACCCGGGCGAGGCGCTGGCCGTCGCCTGCCAGCTGTATGAAGCGCTGGCCGACCTGCGTCTGCGCGCGGCGGGGCAGTGGAGCGGCGGCGGCAAGCATCTGTTCCGCCGCCTGCAGGCGTTCGACGCCGCCATCGCCGGGCAGCTCGACGGCGCGCTGCGCCTGGTCGCGGGCGACTTGCCGGCCGGCCAGCAGGCGTTTGCGCAAGTGGTGGCCGCCGTGCTGGCGCCCGTGGGCGGCCCCCTGCTCGACGGATTTTTCCTGCCGGCGCCGGCGCACTGGCGCAGCGCGCCGGCGTGATGGCCGCGCTTAGAACGCCGTGCGCACGGCCAGGCTGATGTTGCGCGGTTCGCCCCAGAACACGCCGTCGAAGAAGCCCACGTTGCGGTAGTACTTTTTATCGAGCAAGTTATTCACGTTCAGCTGTACGCTGGCGTGGCGGCTGAGCGCATAGCTGGCCATGGCGTTGACCAGTGCATAGCCCGCTTGCGGGATATTCGTGATCTCGCCCGATGGCGGGCGGCCGTACCACGATGCGCTGTAGGTGGCGCTTTGCGCCGTCATGCTGGCGCCCGCCTTCAGGCCGGCCAGGCGGCCGTCGAAGCGGTAGCTGGTGGCCAGGCGCAGCAAATGGCGCGGCTGCGTGGTGGCGGCGCGGCGGCCGTCGGCCTCGGCCGCGTGCAGATAGGTATAGCCGCCGCTCGCTTCCCAGGCGGGCGTCAGCTGGCCGGACACGTCGAATTCCACGCCCTTGGCCGTCACGCCCTTGCCATTGGCCACCATGGCCTGGCCGCCGTCGGGCAGCAAAAAGCCGGGCGGCACGCTGCGGTCCAGTTCCGCCAGGTTCTTTTTCTTCGTGTGGAACAGGGCGGCCGACGCGTTCAGCTGGCCTCCATAAAATTCGCCCTTGACGCCCAGTTCCGCATTGTCGCCCGTTTCCGGCGCCAGGAACTGGTTGTTGCGGTCCTTGCTCGTTTGCGGATTGAACAGCTGCGTGAAGCTGGCGTAGGCCGAATATTGCTTGTTGATATCGAACACGGCGCCCACATACGGCGTCACTTCATTGCGCGTTTCCACAAAGTTGCCGCTGCCCGTGTACGCGCCTTGCTTATTGTATTTGCGCGTATCCGTGCGGTACGTGCTGCTGCGCGCGCCGATGATCAGGTGCAGCGGGTCAGCCAGGCTCAATCGCGTGGCGACATAGCCGCCGGCCAGGCGCGTGACGGTTTCCGTGTGCGAGCCGTCGGGATGGAACACGGGGCGGGGAATATTGCCCGTCCAGCTGCGGTAGTCGGGGACGAAGTCCGGGTAGTTGATTTCCGCCTTGCCACCCAGCGAGCGGGAGCGCTGGTTGTCGCCATTCCACCCGACGATGGCCGTGTGCTTGCGTCCCAGCAAGGTAAACGGTCCGCTGGCGTAGACGTCGAAATTGTCGCTGTTCTTTTCGCCTGTGCCATAGGCACCCGTCCACAGGCGCATGCCTTCGCCCGTGGCCGGGTCGGGATGGCCGGCGCCCGCGTAGGCGACGGTGGTGCGGTTCGTGCTTTCCGTGCGCGCGTAGCCCAGGTGCAGATTCCAGTTGCCGGGCAGCCGATGGTCCAGCGACGTGAAGAAGGTGTGCTGCTTGTTGGCCCAGGTGCTCCATGGCGTCGTGAGGCTGGTGTTGCGCGGCAAGTTCGCCAGGCTGCCATCCGCGTTCCAGTAGGGGACGGCGCCCCAGGTGGCGCCCGTCGGCTGGTTGTCCTGGAAGTCGACGCCGACCGTCAGCAGGGTGCCGGGACGCAAGTCCGCCTCGACGATGGCCATGCCGACCGTCTTGCGTTCGTGATACATGTCCAGGTAGGAATCGCGCTTTTGCCACGCCAGGGCCGTGCGCGCGCGCACGCTGGCGTCGGCGTTCAGCGGCGTGGAAAGGTCGGCTTCGACGCGCTGGTCATCCCAGCGGCCCATGATGAGGCCGGCGCTGGCCTGGAATTGCTTCGTGGGCCGCTTGCGTATCATGTTGATGGTGGCCGACGGGTCGCCCTTGCCGCCCATCAAGCCGGTGGCGCCGCGCACGACTTCGATGCGGTCATACAGAATCGTGTCTTGCAGCGGCGCATTGCCGCCACGCGCCATGCCGTCGATCTGGATATTGTTGATGCCGAAGCCGCGCGCATAAAAGGTCGTGCGCTCCGTGTCGTTCTGGCCCACCTGGATGCCCGTCGTCTGTCCCAGCGCCTGGTCCAGGCGCACGGCGCCCAGGTCGTCAAGCAGCTGGCGCGTGATGACGCTGACCGATTGCGGCGTCTCGCGCAAGCTCAGTTCCATGCGCGTGGCGCTGCGCGCTTCGCCGGCCGTGTACGACTGCGTGCCTTCCGTGCCGGCCGTCGACTGGCCCAGCACGGTGACGGCCGGCATGGTGACGGGCGTGTCGCCGGGCACGGCGTCGGCCGCCTGTGCCGGCAAGACCATGCCGGCGGCAAGACTGAACAGGGTGAGGCGCAAGAGCTGCGGCAGGGGGCGCAAGGCGGGATGGGAGGCAGGGCGCGGTTCTATAGTCGATTGCATCATATTCCTGGAGTATTTTTAGTCGTCGTTTTTCCTATCTCGTCTGGCAAGTGGCGCAGTAGCTGGGGGATGGCGTGAGGCTGGCCCGGGATCTGGCTCGGATAGCAGTTCCACCGTAAAGCCCGGCGCGGATGGGCGTGGAAAAGACAAGGCGCGGTATTCCCTTCACGATTTTGTGAATAAGAATCATTATCAATATAGGCTGAATGTGATAAATAAGCAAGCGTTTGCACCAAGAGAGTGCATGCGGCTGGGGAGGCGCGCTGGCGGCGCTTCTGCCATAATGTGGATGCTGAAAAAATATTTTCCTAATTGAAAGAAATGCATGCGTACATGGATAGTCTGTGCAGGATGGTTGTGTGTCGTGTCGCTGGGCCAGGCCCAGGAACACGCGCCGACGCCGGCCATTCCCGCGCCGCTGCACAGCGCCGGCGCGCCGCCCGCGGCTGAAGCGCCGCCGGTGGCCGCCACGACGCCCGCGGCGGAAGCGCCGCCCTCGCAGACGGTGACGATCACGGCCAGCAGCGAGCAGAAGCCGCCGCGCGTGCGCTTCACGGCTTACCGTGAAAGCTATCTGACGGCGAAGAAGGTGTGGCAGGTGTCGAGCGGCAGCGTGGTCATGGCCTTGCGCCTGATTCCCGCCAAGCTGAGCGCCACCATCGACGACGTGCGCGTGGCCTTGCAGGGCACGGGCGCGGCCGTGCCCATCAAGGTGTCGGAAGGCGGCGTGTTTGTCGTGCCCCTCAATGACGACATCGCCGCCCAGGATGGCAGTTTTTTCGTGAACAAGGGCAAGGGTGAGTTGACGGCGAATATCGTCATCCAGCCGTCTGTCGCGCGCGACGCGTGGAATGTCACGCGCATCGGCCAGGTCTTACACGACGCCAGGCGGGCCGTGCGGGCCATCACGCCGTGGTACAAGCGGCCGTTCGCCAATGAAGTGCAAGCGCTGGCCTTTTGCGCGGCCGAGCGGGGCAGCGCGCTGCAGCTGGTCGAAGGTGAACAGCTGATCGCCACCCTGCCCATGAACGAGCCGGCCGTCAACGACATCAACCAGCCCGTGTTTTGCAAGATTTTTGACGGCGAAGACAGATACCCGGGCCACTACCGCGTCGTCGTGCCCGAGCAGGCGACGGTAGTGCTGCTGTAACCTTAGTTGGGCTGGCGCTGCACCAGTTCCAGCGCCGCCGCCAGGGCCAGGTCCATGGTGGCCTGATGAAAGATCAGCCATTGCGGCAACAGCGACAGCGCATGGCGTCCCTGTTCCAGGTCGCCTTCATCGACGGCGGCCCAGGCATGGTGCAAGCCGCTGAGCACGCGCGCATGCTGTTCGCGGTGATTCGCCAGCGAAGGAAAGCCGATTTCCTCCATCAAATCCTCTTCTTCGCGGAAGTCGCGCTCGACAGCCGCGATGAGGTCGCGGAACGCAGCACTGAAATGCTGGTCGCTCAATTTTCCCAGCCGCGCCAGTTCCAGAAACAGCGCCTCATGCGCCTCGTCGATGGCGGGTACGCCCAGCGCCATCTCATCTTTCCAATACGATACGCCCATACCTGACCTCCCCGTTAAACCCGTCCCGAAGCGAAGCGGGCTGTTCCAGTGTGGACGCAGCGCAGGTCGAAATCCATGATCTGGATCAAAAGTATGGCGAAGAGGGGAGGAAGAAAACGAGACAAAAACAAACGAGTGCAGGGAACAAATTCCCACCCGCAACAAAGCGGTTTTTTAACGATGCGCCGTGTTACCGAGCGCCGCTGAAAAACGCCGCTGGCAAGGCGCCGTGCCGAAGGCAGTACGAATGTACGACGAGGCACGGCAACGCAGCCAGCGAAGTTTTCTCAGCCGCGCGTGTATTACTGCTTGGGCCAGTGGGCCCACATGCCCTGCGCATCCACATTCGGCACCTGCAACTGCTGCCCGGCCGACGTCTGCATCGCATCGCGCAGCACGAGGGGCACGAGCATCAGGGCCGACAGGGCCAGGCAGAGCAGCACTTTGAGCGTCAACATGGTCGTCTCCCGGTGTTCCGGCGGCGGCGCGGGGATGCGGCGCCTGCCGGCCACTCTCATTACGTACTACCATGCTTGCAGTTTAGTTCATCTGATTGAAACTTCAACTAGTTGCTGTGATGCACTGCACCAGCTGCCGGCCGTGATAACCCTATTTGGCCTTGCGGCTGCGCCGCGGCTTGCCGGCGGCGGGCAGGAAAGAGTCGAACCACACTTGCGTCAATTGCCGCGTATTTTTCGCCGCCTCGCGCTTGACGGCGGCCGTGGCGTGGCCGCACGCCGTGTTGGCGATGCGGTTGGCGGCGCTCAGGTACATGCTCATCCAGGGGTTTTTCATGGGAGACCTCGCAGACAGTGAGTGGGCAGGCGGTCTTGCCGCCATGCCCCTACTGTAGCCGGATGGCTGGCGCCGACCGTGCGGCGGCCCACATAGCCGGGCGCTAGCCTGATGCAGATCAATACACGTCGCGGCGGTAGCGCCCGGCCGCCAGCAGGGCGTCGAGTCCCTCCTGGCCCAGCACTTCTTGCAGCACAGCATCGATTCCCGCCGCCATGCCTTGCAGGCTGCCGCACACGTAGACGATGGCCCCTTGCGCCAGCCAGTCGCGCAGTTCATGCGCGCAGGCGCGCAGGCGGTCCTGCACGTATTCGCGCTGGCCGCCATCGTTGCCATCGCGCGAAAAGACCTGGTCCAGGCGCGCCAGGTGGCCGGCGTCCAGCCAGCCTTGCAACTCTTCGGCGCAGACGCTGTCAAAAGCTTGCTGGCGCTCGCCGAACAGCAGCCAGTTGCGCGCCAGCCCCGCCCGCTGGCGGGCGCGCAGGTGCGCACGCAGGCCGGCCAGGCCGGAACCGTTGCCGATGTAGATGCAGGGCACGTCGACCAGGGCGGGGGCGAAGGCGGGATTGGCTTGCAGGCGCAGGCGGATGGGGCTGCCTGGCGGGGCGAAGCGCGTGAGCCAGCCGGAACAGATGCCGTAGCCCCCGTTGTCATCGCCCGCATGGCGCTCCTGGCGCACCAGCAATTGCAGTTCGCCATCGGAGGGCAGCGAAGCGATGGAGTAGCTGCGCGGCGCATGCTGGGCGCCGTTGGCGTCGCCCTCGCTGCCATCGCCGTTGCACGCAATGATTTCCGTCAGCGCGCCCGCTTGCCAGGCAGCATCGGCGGGGCCTGTCAAGGTGATTTCATGCAGTTCGCCACCCAGGCTGCCCGGGTTGAGCAGCACGCGGCGCGCCAGGCGCCACTCGGCGTACGACGCGTCTTCCTGCACGCCGATGGCGTCGATGGCGCTGCCGCTGCAGCGGGCCAGCGCCTGCGACCAGGCGGCCAGGGCGGCGGGGTCGTGCTTGTCGACCTCGATCAGCGGGAACAGGGGCGCAGCGCCCAGTGCTTGTAATTGTTGCGCCAGCGCATGGCCGAAGCCACAGAAGGCGCTGTAATGGCGGTCGCCCAGGGCCAGCATGCCGAAGTCCAGGCCGGCCAGCGGCGCACCCGAGGTCGCTTGCAGCAGGCGCGCGAAGCGGCGCGTGCCGTCCGGCGCCTCGCCTTCGCCAAAGGTGCTGGCGACGATCAGTGCCCGTTCGTACTGGCGCAATTGCGCGGGATCAAACTGCGCCAGCGATTGCACGTCGACGGCCACGCCCGCCTGTTGCAAGGCGCGCGCGCTTTCCAGGGCCAGGCGCTCGGCCTGACCCGACTGGCTGGCGTAGGCCACCAGGGTGGGCAAGCCCGTGTCCGTCTTGCCCGGTGCGCCGGCACCCAACAGGGCACGCTGCGCCTGCACAGCGCGTTTTGCCTTGCGGCGGCCCAGGTACAGCATCCAGCCCGTGATGGCGAACAGGGGCAGGCCAAGGCTGGCGAGCGTCACGATGATGCGGCCCGGCAAGCCAAAATACGTGCCCATGTGCAGCGGATAAATGATGTTGACCAGGCGCGCGCCCAGCGCCTGCTGGCTGTACGGCGCGTTTTCCGTGAGCCTGCCGTCGGCCGGCGCAATGCTCATGCGGCTGCGCGCCCGTTCGTGCGGCGCATCGCTGGCCAGCCACGTGAATTGCACGGCTTCGCCGGGGCGCGTGGGCAGGCGCACCGTGGCCAGGGTCCAGCCGGGGGCGTGCTGCTGGAAACTGCTCCAGGCCAGGCCGATGTCGGCGGCGGGCGATGGCTCCTTCGACGCGCCTTTTTTGCCCGGTGCCTGCGCCGTCCGGGACGGCTTGCCGGCCCAGGCGTCGATATTGTCGCGCACCACGTCATAGCTCCAGTAAATGCCCGTCAGGGTCAGCGCCACGTAGACCACCAGGCACCAGGTGCCGGCCACGGCGTGCAGATTCCACAAAAAGGAGCGGCCTTTTAATGCCGGGTCGAAGGTCAGCCAGGTGCGCCAGTCCAGCGGGCGGCGCGGCCAGCGCAGGTACAGGCCGGACAGTGCCAGGCCCAGCAGGCACAGGGCCAGCGCGCCTGCCACTTGCCGGCCCGGATCGCGCGGCAGCAGCAGCCAGCGGTGCAGCGATTCCGTCCACTCGAAAAATGCCGCGCCCGCCAGCGCCGGCTGGGTCGCGCCCGTGTACGGGTGCAGATAAACGGACTCGCCGCGCCGCTGGCCGTTCTTTGGCGCGAAGAACAGCCGGGGCGCCGCGCCCGCCTGCGCATACACGGTGACGGAGGCCACGCGCTGGCCGTGTTCGGCTGCGGCAATGCTGGCGAGCTGGGCCGGCGTCAGCGGCGCGCGCGCTTCCACGGGCACATGGCGCACGCCGGGGTTCAAAACGTCGAGCAATTCATCCTTGAAGGCCAGGGTGGCGCCGCTCAGGCCGATGATCACCAGCACCGTGCCGGCCGTGATGCCGATAAACCAGTGCAATTGAAACCAGACCTGCTTCCAGCTCCAGCGCCAGCGCCGTTGTTGCGGGGCGGCGGCAGGCGGGCGCTGCCGGCGGCTTGCGGACGCGGCGTCGGCATCGGTGCTGGCGCGCAACTGGGGCAGGGAGGAGGTGGTCATGGCGGCTTTCGATAGCGCTGCCACGCAGGGCGTCAGGCGTGGCAGGGGAGAAGGAAGGCTGACATACTATCGCAAACGAGAATCATTCGCAAATAAGTATCAGTTCATGAGGCGGGGAAAATAGCCACGGAATTGAGAAATGCTGACATTGATAATTTACATCACAGTGAAATTATGTAAAAATAAAAATCATTCTCATTCGTACTTATGAACTCGTCCTGAATTCTCGAACGTGCACTGCGATACAGGCTGACCCGCCTGCCAGGCAAATCGGGCAGCTCCTTGCTGCGTTTTTCCGTGCCCGCCATCGACGTTTTCAGCAGCCCGTGCGCGAGCCAGCACGGCTGGCTGGCGCACCGGCGCAGGACACTTCCTATAGCAATGACAACGTCGCGCCCGCCCGGTTCGCCCCGGGCGCTGCGCGTGACGGTGCTGTGACAGTTTTGTAGTACCCAAGCAAGCATGGCCAGCCAGGCGCTACGGCGCATTCGCCAGCTATATTCAGCCCACTTGATAGATTGAAAGAAAACGATGACATTGAAACACACCGCAGGCGCCGCCAAGCCAGCCGCTGCCATCCGCAGCCGCAAGCACCAGATTGCCGCCGCGCCGCGCATGCATGGCACGGCCCTGGCCGCTTTCGCCACCCTGGCCATGCCGCTGGCCTTGCACGCGCAAACGGTGGACAAGCCGCAGCAGTTGCAGGAAGTGAAAGTCATCGGCACGGCTGAGCGCCTGATCCAGGCGCCCGTCAAATCGGCCAACGACAAGCTGACGGCGCCCCTGCTCGACACGCCGAAATCCGTGACGGTGATTCCCGCCGAAATCATTTCGCAAACAGGCGCCGTCTCGCTGACGGACGCGCTGCGCACCGTGCCCGGCATTACCATCGGCGCCGGCGAAGGCGGCAACCCCGTGGGCGACAACCTGTTTATCCGCGGCTACAACGCGCAAACGGATACGTATATCGACGGCATCCGCGACACGGGTTCGCAGTCGCGTGAAATCTTTGCGCTGGAACAAATCGAAGTCGTCAAGGGCCCGAATTCGGCCTACGGCGGGCGCTCGTCCGCGGGCGGCGGCGTCAACCTGATCAGCAAGACGCCGAAGGCGGAAGATTTCACGAACGCCACCGTGGGCCTGGGCAGCGCCAAGTACCGCCGCGCCACGCTCGATGCCAACCGCGTCGTCAGCGACGACGTGGCCGTGCGCGTCAACGTGATGGCGCATGACGCCCACGTTGCCGGCCGCGACTACATCAATGGCGACCGCTGGGGCATCGCGCCCTCCGTCACCTTCGGCCTGAAATCGGCCACGCAGGCGACCCTCAGCTACTACCACATGCAGTCGAGCGAATTGCCGGACACCGGCTTGCCGTTCAACAACCCGTTCTCCTCGGGCGCGAATGTGTCGAAAAACGGCAACGGCACGCCCGTCAACGTGCCGCGCGACACTTTCTATGGCCTCGTCAACCGCGACTTCCGCGACACGCAGAGCGATATCGGCACCATCGACGTGCGCCACGACTTCGGCAACAAGTTGATCTTGCGCAACGTCACCCGTTACGGCAAGACCAGCAACGATTACGTGTGGACCCAGCCCGACGATTCCAAGGGCAACACCATGCTGTACGGCACCGTCTGGCGCCGCGCCAACACGCGCACGACCGATACGGACGCGCTGGCCAACGCCACCAGCCTGGGCGGCGAATGGCTGGCCGGCGGCGTCAAGCACACGTACACGCTGGGCCTGGAAATCAGCCGTGAAGAGACGGACCGCAGCTCCTACCTGTTCAGCCCGGGGACGAACAATCCGCTGGAAAAAGTCGGCTCCAGCTGCCCGACCTCTGGCGCGGCCACCCTGTACAACTGCGCACCGTTGCTCAATCCGAACGCCAAGGACCCGTGGGTCTACACGCGCTCGGTGTCGCCGGCCCGCACGAACATCGTCACCAACACGCGTTCCGTCTACGGTTTCGACACCATCGAGTTCACGCCGCAATGGCTGCTCAACGTGGGCATCCGCTGGGATGACTACAAGAGCGCGCTGAACACGCCGCAATACACGCTCGACGGCAAGACCACGGCCGCCGTCAGCGCCAATGTGCATGCCACGTTCGCCAGCTACCAGGCGGGCCTCGTCTACAAGCCGTCGGCCAACAGCAGCGTGTATGTGTCCTACGGCACGTCGTCCACGCCGCCGGGCAATGACGGCGGCGACGGCATCGACGGCCTGTCGGTGGCGATCCAGAACCTGAAACCGCAAGAGAGCAAGAGCTTCGAGCTGGGCACGAAATGGGAAGTGCTGCCGGGCGGCCGTTTGTCCGTGAGCGGCGCCTATTTCCAGAGCGACATGAGCAATGCGCGCGTGACGGCGCCCGACGGCAGCACGCAAAACGTGGGCGACAAGCAAGTCAAGGGCATCGAACTGGGCGTGAGCGGCAATATCACGAAGGAATGGTCGGTCTTCGGCGGCTACACGCACTTGAACGCCATCGTGGAAAACAATGGCTACGTGACGAATGGCGTCATCAATGGCGTGACGCAATACGCGCCGTCGCCGTACAACGGCAACCAGTTCCCGACCACGCCGAAGAACAGCGCCTCGCTGTGGACGTCCTACCTGCTCACGCCCGCCATCACGGTGGGCGGCGGCGTGAACTACGTCGACAAGGTCTACGCCAACGTGGCCAACAACAAGTATGCGCCGGCCTACACGCGCTTCGACGCCATGGCCAGCTATGTTGTCAGCCGCAACGTGACCCTGCAGCTGAACATCCAGAACCTGACGAACAAGCTGTACTTCGACAAGGTTTCCTCGCCGCACTACGCTGGCGTGGCCCCGGGCCGCTCCGCGACCCTGACGGCCAACATGAAGTTCTGATGCAGTGATTTTGCTGTAATGCAAAAGCGCCGTTTCCACCGCAAGGTGGACGGCGCTTTTTTTGCGCCCGGATTGACACGGGGCGGGGCGCAGTCCCGGCCATCCTCGTTTGCCTGATTAGGCGCTACAATAGGGATACTGTTCACTAGTTCCCATTGCTGCCATGACCACTTCCACACCGAATCTCGTCGTCACCCCATCCGCCCACCCCCTGTCCGACGCCGAGCGCGCCGCGCGCATGGTCAACCCGGCCTTCGGCCGCATTTTTACCGACCACATGGTGGTGATTCCTTACCGTGACGGCAAGTGGCAGCAGGGCGAACTGAAGGCTTACGGCCCGCTGATGCTGGACCCGTCCGCCTCGTCCCTGCATTATGGCCAGGCCATCTTCGAAGGCTACAAGGCGTTTGCCCAGCCTGACGGCAGCATCAAGACTTTCCGTCCAGAACAAAATGCCGAGCGCTTCAACCGCAGCGCCGCGCGCCTGGCCATGCCGGCCATTCCCGTCGAGCTGTTCCTGGAAGCGGGCGACGCGCTGATCGCGCAAGACCGCAACTGGGTGCCGAAGAACACGGGCGAGAGCCTGTACATGCGTCCGCTGATGATCGCCACCGACCCCTACCTGGGCGTGCGTCCGTCGGAAGAATACCTGTTCGTGCTGTTCGCCTCGCCGGCCGGCGCCTACTTCCCGAAAGGCGTGAAACCCGTCACCGTGTGGATCAGCGAAGACTTCGTGCGCGCCGCGCCGGGCGGCACGGGCGAAGCCAAGTG
Organism: Janthinobacterium sp. GW821-FHT03A03; assembly: GCF_059421435.1. Lineage (NCBI taxonomy): Bacteria > Pseudomonadati > Pseudomonadota > Betaproteobacteria > Burkholderiales > Oxalobacteraceae > Janthinobacterium > Janthinobacterium sp. GW821-FHT03A03. Next base: position 131,724 of record NZ_JBWKUZ010000009.1, read on the forward strand.
CGCGGGCAACTACGCGGCCAGCCTGATGGCCCAGTCGCAAGCGCAGGAGAAGGGCTGCGACCAGGTCGTCTGGCTCGACGCCGTGCACCGCGAGTACATCGAGGAAATGGGCGGCATGAATTTGTTCTTCGTGTACAAGGATGGCGAGAAGATCACCGTCGTGACGCCGGAACTGACGGGCACCTTGCTGCCAGGCATCACCCGCCGCAGCCTGCTGGAAATGGCGAAAGACCTCGGCTATGCGACGGAAGAGCGTAAATTGTCCGTCCAGCAATGGCGCGACGACATTGCCTCGGGCCGCATGACCGAAGTGTTCGCCTGCGGCACGGCCGCCGTCATCACGCCCGTGGGCGTGGCCAAGGCCAACGGCTTTGAAATGACCATCAACAACAATGAAAACGGGGCCGTCACCCTGGCCCTGCGCGAAGCGCTGCTGGGCTTGCAGCATGGCACGGCTCCGGATACGCAGGGCTGGATGCATACCGTCTGCTAGTAGGTGTCGTGACTGATGTTGTTTGTTTTGACCGCGCCGGCACCCAGTTGCCGGCGTTTTTATATCTTGAAGGAAACTCGATGAAAATCCGCCCTGTCTTGTCCGCGCTGGCCGCCGTTTTCCTCGGCCTGTCGGCCGGCGCCGTCCACGCGGCCGATGCCGCCTGCGCCATTCCCCGCAACGTCAGCTATTACGATTACGACGTCAAGCCCTCGGACGAGAAAAACACCTGCTACAAGCAAAGCACGAACGTGCCCACCGATTACTTCATGCTGGCGCTGTCGTGGTCGCCCGGCTTTTGCGACAGCCAGCGCCGCCGCGGCGCCGTGTCGAAGAAGGCCGGCTTCCAGTGTGCCGAGAGCAACCAGTTCGGCTGGATCGTGCATGGACTATGGGCGCAGTCGGCCAATCCGGCCAGCTGCGAAGACATTTCCGTGACGCCGCCGCGCAGGACGGAACTGCATCCGCGTTACTGCAAGGGCAATTTGCCGAAGCTGGCGCCGTCAGAAATTTTGCCGTACATGTGCATGCAGCCCGGCGAAGCCTTGCTGCAGGGCGAATGGGAAAAGCATGGCGCCTGCGATTTCGATACGGCCAAGCAGTATTTCGAGAAAGAACGCGAACTGTTCCAGGCCTTGAAGTTGCCGGATTCCACCATGCCAAAGAACGAACTGTTCCAGTGGATGAAGCAGCACAACCCGCAGCTGAAGGGCCGCTGGCTCGGCTATGAAAAGCATTCGGGCGAGTTGCGCATCTGTTATTCGAAAGATTTCAAGGTCATCGACTGCCAGAAGTAAGCTTGCCAGTCCTGCAGGTTTCTTACATACATGTTAGTGTATTGTCCGGATCAGCAAGATGAACAGGTAGTTTATGCACACGCAACCCGTCATGGTTGGCGAGGACGGCTTGCCGCCCGGCGCCCGTTTATGGGCCATGCTGGCGCTGGCCATCGGCGTGGGCATGGCTTCGCTCGATACGGCGATCGCCAACACGGCCTTGCCGGCCATCGCCAGCGAGCTGCGCACGACGCCGGCTGCCTCCGTCTGGATCGTGAATGTCTATCAGCTGGCCATGGTGGCGACCCTGCTGCCGTTTTCCACCCTCGGCGAGATCGCCGGCTACCGCCGCGTGTTTATCTCCGGCATATTTTTATTTACTTTGGCCTCGCTTGCCTGCGCGCTGGCCTGGTCCTTGCCTTCGCTGGTGGCGGCGCGCCTGTTCCAGGGCGTCGGCGCCAGCGCCATGATGAGCGTCAATACGGCGCTGCTGCGCGCCCTGTATCCTAAACATTTGCTGGGCCGGGCGTTTGGCAACAATGCGCTGGTGGTGGCCGTCGCCTTCGCCATCGGACCCACGGCCGCCTCGCTGATTTTGGCGACGGCCTCGTGGCCATGGCTGTTCGCCATCAACGTGCCGCTGGGCCTGGCCGGCTTTTTCCTGGCCAGCCGCATGCTGCCGGCGACTCAACTGTCCGGGCACACCTTGGATGCGCGCACGGCGCTGTACAACGTGGGCGCCTTCGGCTTGCTCATCTTGCTGTTTGGCGATGCGGCCCATCACGCGTCCAATGCCGTCCTGGTGCCGGAACTGGTCGCCGTGGCGATCTTTTTCATCTTGCTGCTGCGCCGCCAGGCGGGACACGCGGCGCCCATGCTGCCCATCGACCTGTTCCGCCGTCCCCTGTTTTTGCTGTCGTCGCTGACGGCCGTGTGCACGTTTGCCGCGCAAGGCCTGGCGTTCGTCTCCTTGCCCTTCTATTTTGAAGTGACACTGGGCCGTTCGCCCGTGGAAACGGGCTTTTTGATGACGCCGTGGGCCGTGCTGGTGGCCGTGATGGCGCCCGTGGCGGGGCGCCTGAGCGACCGCTATGCGCCGGGCGTGCTGGGCGGCATCGGCCTCGCGGCGCTGGCGGGCGGCTTGCTGACGCTGGTGTGGATGCCGGCCCACCCCAGCGCCTTCGACATCGGCTGGCGCATGGCCTTGTGCGGCATCGGTTTCGGCTTTTTCCAGGCGCCCAATCTGAAGGCCATCATGGGCAGCGCGCCGCCCGAGCGGGCCGGCGGCGCCAGCGGCGTGGTGGCCACCTCGCGCCTGATCGGGCAAGCCACGGGCGCGGCGCTGGTCGCCTACTGCTTTACGGTGTCGGCTGCCAAGGGCACGACGTATGCGCTGTGCCTGGCGGCAGGGTTCGCCGCCGTGGCCAGCATCGCCAGCTTTGCGCGCCTGGCGGTGGCGCAGCCGGCGTGGCTGCAAGGCAAGCGCGATTGATCCAGCGCAAATCAAGCACAATGCTCAAACGTCGATGGCCTTGTCCGAGTGCATGCGCTTGCGCAATTCGAACTTCTGGATCTTGCCCGTCGACGTGCGGGGCAGGGGGCCGAAATAAATGGCTTTCGGCACCTTGAAGCCCGCCAGGTTGTTCTTGCAGAAAGCGATCAATTCCGCTTCCGTCACCGTCGCCCCTTCGCGCAATTCGACGAAGGCGCACGGCGTCTCGCCCCATTTCTCGTCCGGCTGGGCGATGACGGCGGCGGCCAGCACTTGCGGGTGGTGGTACAGCGCATCTTCCACTTCCACGCTGGAAATGTTCTCGCCGCCGGAAATGATGATGTCCTTGCTGCGGTCCTTCAGCTTGATATAGCCGTCCGGATACATGACGCCAAGGTCGCCCGTGTGGAACCAGCCGCCCGCGAACGCTTCCTGCGTCGCCTTTTCATTCTTTAAATAACCCTTCATGCAGATGTTGCCGCGGAACATGATCTCGCCTATCTGTTCGCCGTCGGCCGCCACATGCTGCATGGTTTCCGGGTCGATCACGGCGACGGCGCTTTGCAGGTGGTAGCGCACCCCCTGGCGCGATTTCAAGACGGCCCGCTCTTCCTGGCTCAAGGCGGCCCACTCGTCCTGCTCGGCGCAGATGGCGGCCGGGCCGTACACTTCCGTCAAGCCATACGAGTGGATCAAGTCAAAGCCCATGGCTTCGATCTTCGCCACCATGGCCGCCGGCGGCGGCGCGCCGGCCACCATGCCGCGCACGGTCCAGTCGATTCCGTCGCGCCAGTTGGCGGGCGCGTTGGCCAGGGCCGCATGCACGATGGGCGCTGCGCAATAGTGGGTGATGCGCAATTCGCGCATCAGGTCAAACACCAGTTTCGGCTCGAACTTGCGCAGGCACACGTTCACGCCCGCGCGGGCGGCCACGGTCCACGGGAAGCACCAGCCGTTGCAGTGGAACATAGGCAAGGTCCACAGGTAGACGGCGTGCTTGGGCATGTCCCATTCCAGGATGTTCGACAGGGCGTTCAGGGCCGCGCCGCGGTGGTGGTAGACCACGCCTTTCGGGTCGCCCGTGGTACCGGACGTGTAGTTGAGGGCGATGGCGTCCCACTCGTCGGCAGGCGGCCGCCAGTCGTAATCGGGGTCGCCGCCGGCCAGCAGGCTTTCGTAGTCGAGGTCGGAAAACGCATCCACTTCCGGTCCCAGCACGTCGTTGACCTGGATCACGCGCAAGCCGGGTATCTGCGCCGCCATCTGGCGCGCCAGTTCGGCGAACTCCGTGTCGGCCAGCAAGACTTTCGCCTGGCCGTGGCGCAGCATGAAGGTCAAGGAGGCCAGGTCGAGCCGGATATTGAGGGCGTTGAGGACGGCGCCGGCCATGGGCACGCCAAAGCTCGCTTCCACCATGGCGGGGGTGTTCGGCAGCATCACGGCCACCGTGTCGCCCGTGCCCACGCCCAGCTTGATGAGGCCGGACGCCAGGCGGCGCGTGCGCGCATACGTCTCGCGCCACGTCTGGCGGATGGCGCCATGTGCAATTGCCAGGCGATTGCCATATACTGCGGCTGCCCTGGCGATATAGTCGAGCGGGGTGAGGGCGGCGTAGTTGGCGCTGTTTTTGCCGAGGCCGGTGTTGAAATCAGGTGTCATGCTTGTCTCCTGGTAAAAAGATTCTGTAGCTCCCTGTTTCGGGATTGATACCGGTGAGCATAGCACCGGCGCTGGAAAATCACTGTCATCTTAGTGACAGGTCTGAAAGATGGAATGGATAGCAACGATAGTGTAGATCGTACCGTACCCGAACTCGACAGCCACGACTGGTTTGCGGCCCTCGACGCCCGCCACCAGGCGCTGCTGCGCGCCGCCAGCGTCGTCCGGCACTATGAAGCGGGCGCCTTCATCACGCGGCGCGGCGAACCGTCGGCGCACTGGATCGGCGTGCACACGGGCCTGATCAAGCTGGCCGTGTACAACGCCGATGGGCGCGGCGCCACGTTTTCCGGCGTGCCGGCCGGCGGCTGGTGCGGCGAGGGCAGCGTGCTCAAGCGCGAACTGCGCCGCTACGACGTGGTGGCCGTGCGCGCCGCCGACATCATCCTCGTGCCCGTGGACCTGTTTCATTTGCTGCTGGCCGAGAGCCTGTCCTTCAATGCCTTCGTCATCCGCCAGTTGAACGAGCGCATGGGCCAATTCATCGCCACCATCCAGAACCAGCGCCTGCTGGCCGTCGACGCCCAAGTGGCGCAAGCGATCGCGCAGCTGTTCCACCCCATGCTATACCCGCGCACCTCACGCGTGCTTGAGCTGTCGCAGGAAGAAATCGGCTTGCTGACCGGCATTTCGCGCCAGCGCGTGAACCAGGCGCTGGGGCATCTGGCCGGGCTCAAGCTGATCAGCATCGCCTATCAATCGATCCGCGTCGTCGACCTCGACGGCTTGCGCCGCTACGGCGTGGCGTCGCTGTGATGACAGACTGGGCGCGCGATGTGTGGCATGCTGATGCCTCGTTCACCACACTGGCTTGACGCATGGCACTCGTTTCCGATCATCCTCTGCATTTGCTGGGCTTGCGCTTTCCGCTCCGGCTGCGCGTCACCGTGCGCCAGGGTTTTGTGACTTTGCATAATGAAATCGCCACCAAGAAACTGGGCAGCGGCGACAGCTTCGTCGTGCCCGCCTTCTTGCGCTTTGCCTGCGACGTGATGCCGGGACGGGGCAAGCCGGCCGTGTTCACCCTGGCGCTGGAAGACGACGACGCGCAGGCCAGCCATGGCGGCGGCAAGCGCTGGAGCCAGGCGCTGGCGCAGCATATCTTCCATTCGCCGCAGGGCAAGTGGACGGCTGCGCGCCTGGCGGCCCTGTGGCAAGTGACGCCGCACAAGGCCAGGGCGCGCCTGTTTGCCGAGGGGGAAGCGCTGCTCAGCCTGGTGCGCGAACAGCGGCTCGCGCATGCGCTGCACGCGGTGGCGCAGGTAAGCGGCGACGGCGATGCGGGGCGCGACCTGGCGCAGGTGGCGGCCGGCTCCGGCTTTGCGTCGATTCCCGCGTTTTGCGACGCCTGCGTGGACGTGGCGGGCGTGCGCCCGAGCCTGTTCCTGCAGGGACAGGCGCCCGCATAGCCAGACTCCGTTATAATCGGGGCCATGGGATCTTTATTGAAACGCAAACAGTGGCATATGTGGTTCGCCTGCCTGGCGATACTGCTCAATGCGCTGTCGCCGTCCCTGTCGTATGCCTATGCTGCGCTGCACGCCAAGGCGAACGGGGCCACGGTCGAGATCTGCTCGGCCAGCGGCGCCGTCTACACGCAGGCCGACCTGGCATCCGCCTTCCAGGCCGCGAAATCCACCACCGATTCCGTCCTGCACCACATCGAGCATTGCCCGTTCTGCATGAACCATGCGGGCAGCTTTGCCTTGCCGCCGCCGCAATCGACGCCGCTGGCCGTCTCTGACGGCCACGACGGCTATCCGCCCCTGTTTTACCAAGCGCCGCAGCCCCAGTTCGCGTGGCTGGCCGCCAGTCCGCGCGGGCCGCCTGCAGCGGCCTGAACGCACCTGTTCTGCCTGCCGCCCTGCGGCATGGCCTCTACGTCCTAACTTGTCTCAACTACGCCCATTGGGCTGGAATTGCCATGAAACGTCGTTTATTTCTTCTCGCCGGCACGGCGGGATTGCTCACGCTTGCCGCTTGCGAACAAGCACCGAAACCCCATTACAACGGCCTCGACCTGACGGGAGGCGATTACAAGCCCGACTTCAAATTGAGCGGCCCCGACGGCAAGGTGTATACCCTGGCCGACTTCAAGGGCAAGTATGTGATGGTCTTCTTTGGCTTCACGCAATGCCCGGACGTGTGCCCGACGGCCCTGTCGCGCGCGCTGGAAATCCGTCAGAAGCTGGGCGCCGACGCCGACAAGCTGCAAGTGCTCTTCATCAGCATCGACCCCGAGCGCGACACGCCCGAGCTGCTGGGCGAGTACATGCGCGCCTTCGACCCCAGCTTCCTCGGCTTGCGCACGGACCCGCAGGCGACGGCGCAGACGGCCTTCAACTACAAGGTCTTCTACCGCCGCGTGCCCAGCGGCAGCTCGTACACGATGGACCACACGGCCATCAGCTATGTGCTCGATACGGAAGGGCGCATGCGCCTGGGCCTGAAACACCAGTTGACGGGCGACGAGTGCGTGCAGGACATCAAGACCTTGATGAAATCGAAATACACCTTATAACATCCATTGAAAGGAATGATCATGACCCATCTGAAAACCCTGCTGGCCACGGCCCTGGCCGTGCTGTCCTTCTCCGCCGCTGCCCAGACGTCCGTGCAGATCAGCGACCCGTGGGTGCGCGCCACCGTGCCGCAGCAAAAGGCCACGGGCGCCTTCATGCAGATCACGGCGCCGAAAGCCATGCGGCTGCTGGAAGTGCGCTCGCCCGTGGCCGGCGTGGCGGAAATCCATGAAATGAGCATGGTCGACAACATGATGCGCATGCGCCAGGTCAAGGAAATCGCTTTGCCTGCCGGCAAGGCCGTCGAACTGAAGCCGGGCGGCTACCACGTCATGCTGCTGGACCTGAAAGGGCAGGTGAAGGCGGGCGACAAGATCCCGCTGACCCTGGTCGTCGAAGGCGAGGACAAGCACCGCGAAACCATTGAAGTCCATGCCGTGGCCCGTCCGCTGGGCGCCGCCTCGGCCCCGATGCCGGCGATGAAACACTAAGCCTGCCGCTGCACGCTTGAAAAGCCCGGTTCGCCGGGCTTTTTTGCGCCCGCCTGAAAGTTAAACGGTTGTTTGATATAATCCCATGCAATATTAAACAGCTGTTTAAATGATGGGAACGGCATGACTGAAGATAAAGAAAACGAACCGGCGCGCGCGCGCATCCTGCAGGCGGCGGCGGACCTGTTTGCCGACGAAGGCTACAAGGCGGCGTCCGTGCGCAGGATCTGCGAGGCGGCCAAGGTCAACGTGGCGATGGTCAATTATTACTTTCATAGCAAGGAGGAGCTGCACCTGGCCGCCTTCGACCATGCGCGCGAGCTGGCGCGGGCCTCGGCCGCCGACGTGGCCGCCGCCAGCGCGCGGGCGCAGCTGCCGCCCGTGGAACAGTTGCGCCTGGCCATCGAGGCGCTGGTGTCCGACATGTTGCGCTCGGGTCACGCATCGCTGTTCAGCCGCCTGGTGGCGCGCGAACTGATCGAGCCGACGGCCGCCATCCACAAGCTGGCCGAGCGCAATGTGCGTCCGCAGCACGCGCTGTTTACGGGCTTGATCCGTGGCGTGGTGGGGCCGGCCATGCCGGACGACGTGGTGCAGAAATGCGTGTTCAGCGTGATCGGCCAGGCCGTGTTCTATGCCCGTTCGCGCATCGTGCATGAGCTGGTGGCGCCGGAAATCACCTATGACGAGGCCGGCATCGCCAGCATCGCGCGCCATGTGTCGCGCTTTTCCCTGGCCGCCCTCGACGGCATGCGCCTTGAATTTGACGCTGCGCAGGTGCGCGCATGAAGGCCCGCAACCTGACCATGGTGCTGGCCGGCCTGGCCATGCTGGGCCCGTTCGCCACCGACACCTTCCTGCCATCGTTTCCCGCCATCAGCGCGCATTTCGACGTCAGCAGCGTGCTGGTGCAGCAAACCCTCAGCATCTACCTGGCCGCCTATGCCTTCATGACCCTGTTCTACGGCACCCTGTCCGACTCGTTCGGCCGCCGCCCCGTGATTCTCGCTTCGCTCCTGATCTTTGCAATCGGCTCCATCGGCGCCGCGTTTGCACCGAGCTTTGGCTGGCTGCTGTTCTTCCGCGGCATGCAGGGCGCTTCGGCGGGGGCGGGCAGGGTGATCGGGCAAGCCATCGTGCGCGACACCCTGTCCGGCGCGGCAGCGCAAAAGATGCTGGCCAATATCATGATGGTGTTCGGCATCGCGCCCGCCATCGCCCCCGTCATCGGCGGCTGGCTGCATGTGGCCTATGGCTGGCAATCGACGTTCGTCTTCACCTTTTCCGTCACCGTGCTGCTGGCGCTCGCTTGCCTGAAAGGTTTGCCGGAAAGTTTATCTATTGAACAACGTCAACCATTTCATCCCAGCAACATTGCGCGCAATTACTGGCTGGCGCTGCGCCACCGGACGTTCCTGCTGCGTTCGCTGGCCGTGGCCTTCGCCTTTGGCGGCTTTGCGCTGTACATCGCCTCGGCGCCGCATTTTATTTTGGAATTGCTGCGGCTGCCGGAAACGGCGTTTGGCTGGATGTTCATCCCCATGGTGGCGGGCCTGGTGGGCGGCTCGGCGCTGTCGGGCAAGCTGGCGCACACGGTGAAAAGCACCGTGCTGGTGCGCTGGGGCCTGCTGGCCATGGCGGCCACGGGCGCGCTCAACATCGCCTACAACCATTGGTTTGCGGCCAGCATCCCGTTCGCCGTCGTGCCCGTGATGCTGTATGCGTTCGGCATGTCGCTGGCCTTGCCGGGCATGACCATGTCCACGCTCGACATTTTTCCGCAGATGCGGGGCCTGGCCGCATCGCTGCAGAATTTCGTGCAGATGCTGGTGTTTGCGCTGGTGTCCGGTTTTGTCGCACCCTTGCTGTTCGACAGTGCTTTCAAGCTGGCGCTGGGGCAGGCTTCGGCCGTCGCGCTGGCCGCCGCATTCTGGTGGCTGGCCAGCCGCCAAGGGGCGGGGCAGGGCATTGGCAGGGTTGCCAAAACGGCATGAGCGGCCCTGGAAAAGGATGGCATGCTTTCTGCTTTGTTACACTGTGACAATCAGACCCCCGCCGCGGGCACGGCAGCACGCGCGCGGGTCTAAGCAGTTTTGCAACTTTACCTTTGGCTATCATGCACTTGATTAACTCCAGTTTGAACCACGCCTTGCGCGTGCCGCTGGCTGCGGAAATCCACTCGCGGCCGTTTTTGCAGCTCGACGCCCCCGAACTGATCACCCACCTGGCAGTGTATAAAGATGACAGCGCCGCGCCCGGTGCGTCGAATATGGCGGCCCAGCACGCCACGCTGGCGGCCCTGTGCACGCATTTCGGCGTCACGCCTCCCAACGCCGAAGCCAAGTATTTTTACTACGACTTCGGCCGCTTCCGCCTGAAATGGGAATGCCACACGGAATTTGCCACGTTTACCTTCGCCGAACATCCGGGCGCTGCCTTGCCCCTGGAGCAGGCGTTCGAGCGCATGCCTCTGGAACAGTTGCCGCAGCAATGGCTGGCGGGCTTGAAGGGCAAGCTGATGGTGGCCGCCCACGTGGTGCTGGAACAGGCAACGGAGCCGGCCGAAATCTTCATGCAGGGCCTGTCGCGCGTGTTCGAGGGCAATACCCTGGCCGGCAGCAAAGTGCTGCAGGGCGGCGAATTGTGGACGGATTTTACGATCCAGTCCGACGGCTTCAGCCGTTTCGTCATCCGCGACGCGGGCATGCGCGCGCAGCAGTCGGGCCGGCTGGTGCAGCGCGTGCTGGAAATCGAAACCTACCGCATGATGGCCTTGCTGGGCTTGCCCTACGCCATGCAGGCGGCGCCGTCGCTCAATGCCATCGAAAACGAGCTGGCCACCCTGGCCGCCGCCATGGTCGACACGGACGACGCGCCGGGAGCCGGCGATGATGGCGTGTCCGAGCAAGCTTTGCTTGACCGCATCACGCGCCTGGCGGCCCGCATAGAAAAATTGTCACTCGATAATAGCTACCGTTTTTCCGCCTCGAAAGCCTACATGGGCCTCGTCAAGGCACGCATCGAGGAGTTGCGCGAAGTGCGCATCGAGGGCATCCCCACGGTCGAGGAATTCATGGACCGCCGCCTGACGCCGGCCATGAATACCTGCGAAGCGATGTCCAGCCGCCAGGAAGCCATGGCGCAGCGCATCGCCAACACAAATGACTTGCTGCGCACGCGCGTGGGCATCGTGCAGGAATTGCAAAACCGGCAAATCCTGCAATCGATGAACGCCCGCGCGGCCCAGCAGCTGCGCTTGCAGCAAGCGGTGGAAGGCTTGTCCGTGGCCGCCATCTCGTATTACGTGATCGGCCTGTTCAGCTACACGGGCAAGGCGGCCAAGGTGCTGGGCTTGCCCGTGAATCCGGAAATCCTCGTCGGCGCCCTGGTGCCCTTCGTGGCCGGCGCCGTCTGGCTGGGCTTGCGCCGCATGCACCACAAGCTGCACGCGGACTGAGCCGGGGATGCTCCGGCGGCGCGTACGCCGCGCGCCGCCAATCTTTGCTATCGTGCTGACCTCATTGTTTGCTACAAGGAAATTAGCGTGCTTGCCAAGGTTGGAGATATCTACAGTGTGTTTTCGCACAGGCTGCAGCAGTATGTGGCTTGCCAGGTCACGGCCATCGACGATGCTGCGTCCGGCAGCGCACCGCTGGCCGCCATTTTGCAGCTGGACTGGACGGGCGACGCCTTGCCCGATGCCGCGGCCGTGCAGGCGATGCGCCCGCTGGTGTGCGATTACTATTTCTGGAACAGCCGCCACGACCACAGCTTTGCCAATGCAAAAGTGCCGCGCCATTACACCCTGGTGGCCAATGTCGCGCCCCTGGTCGATGCGGCAGTGAAAAGCTACAGCGGCGGCTGGCACATGGGCGACAGCGTGTACCGCCAGCGCCGCTGGGAGCAGCTCGACCCGGCCAGGCGCCGGCGCTTCAAGGCGGCATCGAGCGAGGAAGTGATGGTCGGCGGCCAGGCCGTGCGCCAGAAGACGAGCCGCATCGGCGACGATATCCTGCAGGCGATCGGCGACCTGTCCGAACTGGACCGGCTGCCTTGCCTGACGACCATCGAGACGCGCCACGGCAGCGCGGCGCTGGCCGCCTACATCAACGGCAACCCCATCATCAACGAAGTGCAGTGGCAGTCCTCGACGGAGAGCGAACTCGACTTGCGCAACAGCAATGTCAGCCGCCTCGTCGTGCATGGCGCAGGCTTGCGCTCGCTGCGCCTGAATGAGGGTGTGAGCACCCTGATACTGAATGGCGCGCCGTCGGCCGCCCTGCGCATCGACGACCCGCATGCGGGGCGCTTCCTGCGGCTGCAGTTGTCCGGCGCCCTGGCGCCATTCCACGGCCTCGACCAGCTGGCGCGCCTGTCGCTGAGCGCGATGCCGCTGGTCGATTTCGACGCCGTGGCGCAGCGTTTCCCCGTGCTGACGGACCTGACCGTGTGGGGCAAGCCGGGGCTGGCGTCGAACGTGGCCAGCATCGCCAGACTGGACCGTTTGCGCTCCTTCACCGCGTATGAACTGTTTGGCTACGGTGCCGATGACTTCCCCGCGCCGGCGCAGTTGCCGGCCTTGTCCAGCCTGTGCCTGGCCAGCCTGCCGGCCGACGCCGCCAAGGCCATCAAGGCCAGTTATAAAAAGGCGGCGGCGCTGGGTCTGGACTTGTCCGTGACGCGGCCGCGCAAGCCGGAATGGCTGGCGGAAAACCTGGACAATCCGTTCCGCGACTGGGATGGCCGCGCGCACATTGCGGCGGCCTATGCCAAAAAGGCCGCGCAGGCGTATAAAAAGCTGCTGGCCACGGCGCGCACGCTCGACGGCGCGAACGATGCCGGGACGGCGCAAGCCGTGGCGCAGGAGATGATCGCCGCCTACGTCGGCGTGTTCAACCAGATCGAACGGCGTTCCAGCGTCATCGAGACGGTGGAGCGCGACGAAATCTATGTGGCGCTGGAGCAGGTGCTGACGCAGGTGCCGCTGCCGGATGTGGCGGCGCTGTACGCCCTGTTCGACCGCCTGCGCGATTTTTAGTCAAGCATGGACTAGAAAAAAAGTTCTAGACATCGAGTTCTAGAATCGGTATTCTAGCGTCATGCTAAAAAATACCTCCACTCCCCATCCCACGGCCGCCGAACTGGATTTGCTGCGCATCCTGTGGCGGCGCGGTCCGTCCGACGCGCGTGCCGTGTACGACGCCCTGGCCGAAGAGCGTGCCGACGCCAGCTACGCCACCGTGCTGCGCCAGTTGCAATTGATGCATGGCAAGGGCTTGCTGAGCCGTGATGAAAGCCAGCGGCCGCAGCTGTATGCGGCCGTCGAGGCGCAGGAAAAGCTGCAGACCAGCTTGCTCAAGGACTTGATCGGCAAGGTGTTTTCCGGTTCCGGCAAGGCGCTGGTGCTGACGGCCCTGCGCGAGCACGTGAGCGACGCCGAACGCGTGGAAATTGAAAAGATCCTGCGTGGCGACAGGGACGGCGGCCAGCCATGAGCCTGCCCATCATGGATGCCTTCCTGCCCGCGCTGGGCTGGGTGCTGCTGTATTTCGTCTGGCAGGGCCTGTTGATCGGCGGCGTTGCCGCGGTGGGGCTGTGGCTGCTGCGCGCTGCGGGCCCGCGCTGGCGCTATGCGCTGTGCGCGCTGGCCCTGCTGCTGTGCCTGGGCATTCCCGCCGCGCACTTGCTGGCGCTGCTGCTGGACGGCGGGCCGGCGCAGGCCCGCGCATCCATGGCGGCGCTGCCCGCGTGGCGCTCCGCCGTCGCTGCCTGGCTGCCGGCCCTGGTGCTGGCCTGGAGCGCCGGCGTTGGCCTGATGAGCTTGCGCCTGTGCCTGGGCCTGGCCTGGGTCGGCAAGCTGCGCCGCCAGGCCGTGGCGGCGCCGGCCATCTGGCAGGCGCGCCTCGATGCGCTGGCCGTGCGCATGGGCTTGCGCCAGGCGCTGCCGCTCAAGCTGCATGCGGGGCTGTCCGGTCCCGTCACCCTCGGTTTCTGGCGTCCCGTCGTGCTCTTGCCCGTCGCCTTGCTGAGCGGCATGCCGGTGGCGCTGGTCGAAGCCTTGCTCGCGCATGAGCTGGCGCACGTGCGGCGCTGGGATTACCTGGTCAACCTGCTGCAAAGCGTGGCCGAGGCGCTGCTGTTTTTTCACCCCGTCGTCTGGTGGCTGTCGGCGCGCATGCGTGCCGAACGGGAGCAGGTGGCCGACGCGCTGGCCGCGCAGGCGCTGCAAGACCCGCAGCGGCTGGCCAGCGCGCTGCACGCCTTGTCCCTGCAGGCGGGGGCACTGCGCCAGCCCGGCCTGGCCATGTCGGCCCGGGGCGGGGCGCTGCTCACGCGCATCCGTTCCCTGATGGCGCCGGCGCCGGCCGCCAGCGGCTGGAAGCTGGCCGTGCCCGCCTTGCTGCTGGCCGGCGCCACCCTGCTGCTGCAGACGCAGGGCAAGCCGGCCGTCACGGCGGCGACGATTGCCGGCGCCGCTACCGCGATGCTGGACTTGCCCGTCAGCGCCAGGCACATGCTGGTGTTTGACGACAGCACGGGCCAGGTGCTGATGGCAAAAGACGCGGACGCCGTCGTGCCCATCGCCTCGATTACCAAGCTGATGACGGCCATGGTGGTGCTCGACGCGGGCCTCGATCCTGCCGAAACGCTGCGCATCGCGCGCGCCGACGGCGACTCGTCGCTGCAGCGCCGCAGCGTGCTGGCCGACGGCGTGGCCGTGTCGCGCGGCACGCTGTTGCAGCTGGCGCTGCTGCCATCCGAAAACCGCGCCGCCGCCGCGCTGGCGCGCACCTATCCGGGCGGCAACGCGGCCTTTGCGCAAGCGCTGCAGGCGAAGATACGCGCGCTGGGCCTGACGCGCACCACGCTGACGGACCCCGTCGGCAGTTCGCCCGCGAATACGTCGACGGCCAGCGAGGTGGCGAAGATCGTCGCGGCGGCGGCCCGCTACCCGGACATTGCGCGCATCACCAGCCACCCGCAAGCGAGCGTGGCCGTCGATGGCAAGTGGCGCACCCTGCACAACACCAACCCGCTCGTCGGCGGCAAGGGCTGGGACATTCTGCTGTCGAAAACGGGCAGCAGCCACGAGGCGGGCAGCTGCCTGAGCATGCGCATGCGCAGCGGCGGCAAGCACGTCACCGTGGTGCTGCTGGACGCCGACGGCGCGCAGCGGCGCTCGCTTGACGCCGGACACATCCGCGACACCCTGGCCGACAGGACCGGCCGCATGCATTGATACCCCCCGGGCGCGCCGCGCGGCGGCCGCCTTTCTTTTTTACACTCTGGAGATGAAGATGACACTATTGGCGAAGTTGATGCTGGCGACGGTTGCGACCATGTCGGCGGGCACAGGACAGGCGAAGACGCCCGCACCGGTGCAGGATACGCCTGTCGATTGCGACAGTTGCAAGGAATGGAATGCGCCCGTCAAGCCGTTCAATATCCATGGCAACAGCTGGTATGTGGGCACGGCCGGCCTGTCCGCCGTGCTGGTGACGGGTCCGCAGGGCCATATCCTGCTCGACGGCGCGCTGCCGCAGTCGGCGCCCCTGATCATCGACAATATCAAGGCGCTCGGTTTCCGCATCGAGGATGTGAAGTTCATCCTCAATTCGCACGCGCACTGGGACCATGCGGGCGGCATTGCCGCGCTGCAGCGCGCCAGCGGCGCCACCGTGGTGGCCAGCGCCTCGGGCGCACTGGGGCTGCAAAGCGGCACGAATGGCAAGGATGACCCGCAATACCAGGCCAACCCTGTCGTGCATGTGGCCAAGGTGCACAAGGTCAAGGTGGTGGGCGAGGGCGATACCGTCAAGGTGGGACCGTTGACCTTGACGGCCCGCATGACGCCCGGCCACACGCCAGGCGGCACGACCTGGACGTGGACGTCGTGCGAAGGCCAGCGCTGCCTGAACGTCGTGTATGCGGACAGCCTGAACCCGTATGCGAGCGGCGATTTTACTTACACGGGCAAGGGCGGGGGCAAAGGCAGGACGCCGGACGTCTCGGCCGCGTTCGAAGCGAGCATCGCCAAGGTGGCTGCCTTGCCATGCGACATCATCATCCCCGTGCATCCGGGCACGACGGACGTGCTGGGCAAGGCGGCCAGGCGCAACGGCACGGATAACCCCCTGGTCGACGCCAACGCCTGCCGCGCTTATGCGGCCGAAGCGGGCGGCTTGCTGGCCAAGCGCCTGGCGAAGGAACGGGGCGAGGCCGCGCCGGCCGCCGATGCGGCGCACGTCCACTAAACCGCTGTCGCGTGGGGAGGCTACTGCGTCGGCTGGCCCGGCGCGGCCTTGTGCAGGCGGTTGACGAACACGGTCATTTCCTTGACGGCTTGCAGGTCGCCCTGCTTGCGCGCCACCGCCAGGCCGGTCGTCCAGGCGGCCTCGGCCTCATCGGGCCGCCCCAGCTGCCGCAAGGTCTTGCCCAGCAGCTTCCAGGCGGCCGAATAGCCGGGCTGTTGCACCGTGGCGTGCGCCAGGTGGACGGCGGCTTGCCCGACGTCGTTCTCTTTCAGGCAGGCATCGCCCAGGCCAAAGCGCAGCAGGGCGTTGTCGCGTCCCTCGGCCAGCATTTTTTCCAGCTTTTCACGCATGTCTCGCTCCATTAATATGCAAGTTAATTCTTGCATATTAATGCCTGGGGCGTTTGTCCGCAAGCCTGCTCCGGCCTTGCTGCCGATGCCCGAACTCTGCTTTCCCGGCCGCGCGCTTGCCCCTTGCAGGCGCGCGTCGCGGCAGGAGGGGGCTATTTCTGAGGCCTGCCTATTTGCAATACAGCCTGTCGATGCTGTGCGCCGACGCCAGGTAATGCCGCGTCTGCCACGTAATCGCCACGCGGTAGGCGCAGGGCGGGTCGAGCGCCACGTTGACGGGGAAGCCGCCATTGTTGCCCGATAAATGCGGGCCGCCGGCCCCGCCGCGGAACAGATAATTGCCCGGTGGCGGAGGCGGCGTGAAACTGGCGGCCGGCAGCGGCGGCGGCGGGTGCGCGATGCCGTTGTTATTGGAAATCGTGATATTGAAAAAGCGCAAATGCGGATGGTCTATCGTGTACAGGATATGCACGAGGCCGCCCGCGATGGGGTTGCAGGCATTGCTGCGCAACTCTTCCAGGTCCAGCGCGACGATGACGGCTGAATTGTCGAAGACGATGGAGTCGAGCCCGTCCGTGGCCACCAGTGCCAGGGTGTTGCCGTCGCGCACTTCGAAGCCCAGGCGGTAGCGGCGTATCGGTTCGCTCTCGGCCGCCGTCAGGCTGCGGCCCGCGTCGAGGATGGGCAAGCCGCCCGGCAGCTTGGCCGGATGCAGGCTGGTGATGGCGGGGGTGTTGATGGTCAGCAAGTCGAACGTGCGCAGGAAGATGTTGGGCGCCACGTTGACGACGGCCGTCGTGCCGTCGCGCATGTCCACGGTGACAGGCTTGCCGTCCACCCGTATCCACCCGCCCGGTTTCAGATCGCCCGCATTGATGATGACCTGCGCCGAGTCGGCCAGGCCCAGTCCGTTCGTATAAAACACATAGCCGACGAGCGTGCCGAGAATTTGCGTGAGCGGCGCCAGGCTGGCCGGGGCCACTGCGGGCAAGGCAGTCGGGTCGTCGCTGCCGCCCGGCCACGTCCATTCGCCGATGAGGAAGCGGTATTCGAGCGGGTTGGCGGGGATGGCGCTGTTGCGCAGCGGGCAATTGCCCTTCAGGGTCACGCCGCCGCCGAACACGTAGGAGGCGCCCGCGCCGCCCGCATAGCCTTGCGCGGAAAAGCCTGCCGGCGAGGGAAACGGGTGGATGTCGAACACTTCCACCTGCTGCCAGTGGGGCACGCCTTCGACGTCGGGCGGCAAGACCTCTTTCGAGCACAATTCGACGCAGAAACAGTGGCCCACGTTTTCGCGCCCTGGCTGGCGTCCGTCGGCCTGGGTTTCCGACAGGATGGTCACGCTGCCCAGCTGCGCCGTGAAATACACGTCCGGCCCGCTTGTAAATTCCACGTTGATGAACGGCGAAAACGGCGTGAGCGTGAAGTCGGACGTCAGGTAATCGATGCGAAAGCGACCGCTGGCGTCCGTGACGGCGTCGCCCAGCGCATCGTCCTGCAGCCAGTCCGCGTCGAACGCGCGCACGGTGGCGCCGGCGATCGGCGTTTGCGGCGCGGCGCAGGTACGCAGGCGGCCGCAGATGGTCCAGGCGCCGAAACGGGCGCGCACCAGGCACCAGAAGCGTTGCGGCAGGCAATAATCCCAGACGGCAAGGAAATCGTTGTCGACCTGGCGCCAGCGGGGCTGGAGGGTGGTGATGGAAAACTGCAGCGGCACGGGGTCTTTCGGCCCAGGCTTGAGGTGGGGCACGGTAGGACACAGCACGTCGACTTCGACGGCCTCGCCGTGGTAGTCGCCTTCCAGGGTGAAACTGTAGTTGCCGTCCTCGTCCGTGCGCGCTTCGGCCAGCAGGAAGGGCGCTTTCGCCTGCACTTCCTCGTCCGTGAGGATGGCGAAGGTTTCCTTGGCGCTGGCCACGGCCAGGGCCGTGACGTTTTGCGTGTCGCGCGGCCGGTACAGGCGCACGATCACGTGCGACAGCGGTTCCGGACATTCGGCACAGATCAAGCCGCACAGCTTGCCCCGCAGGATATAGGCCATGATGGTTCTCCAGCTCGGTTGGACAGTTGCGCCGCTCGCAATGGCGGTGCTGTTACCAAGCTAGCAAATGGATAGCCTTTGGGCTTGATCCTGCGTAAAGGAGTGGCTATTTAATCAGTGCCAATACCTCGCGGAAACGCGGATGCTTGCAGTCGCGCAACCATTCAAAGGCCAGCATTTCGACCGTCACCAGATGTGCGCCCAGCTTGCCGAGGCGGGCCAGCGCCGCGTCGCGGCTGGCGGCCTGGCGCGAGCCGACGGCGTCGATGGCGATGATGACCTCATAGCCAAGCGCGAGCAGGCCGATGGCTGTCTGCAGCATGCACACATGGGCTTCGCAGCCCGTGACGACGACCTGTTTTCGGCCTGGCGGCAGGATGTCCTGCAAGCCATCAAAACAGGCGCCGAAATGCGTCTTGTGCAAGGTCCGTTCGCACAGGGCGGCGATCTCGTCCACGTTGGGCCCCAGTCCCTGGCGGTTTTGTTCCGTGCCCAGCACGGGCACGCCGAGCAGGCGCGCGATCCTGGCCAGGCGCAGGTTTTGCGCCAGCACCAGGCCGGCGTCGTGGATGGCCGGCATCAAGCGGCCTTGCAGGTCGACAATGACCAAAACGGCCTGGTTTGCATCTATCAGCATGGCGATCTCCTGAAACACCTGCCAAAACCTGCTGCGCGTCGGTAGTCGCGGCCTGCGATGCTCACTGTACCTTCGTACAGTTGCGCGTCTCGACCACAACTCCCTTCCGCTCGCTACGGTTTTATCAGGCGTTGTTAGTAATTAATATGTGGCGACAGTGTAGCGCGCCGCAGTGTGCTCAAGTTGGCCAGCTGGGCATGGCCGTCTCGCCCATCAGATAGGCGTGATTCAAATCGATGGCGCCGCGCAGGTAGTTCCACAGGGCGCTGACGCGGGCAATGTTGCGCCGCTCGCTAGGTGAAATCATCCAGAAAGAGCGCACGAGGTCGATGTCGCCGTCGAGCACGGGCACCAGTGCATTCGACTGCTGCGCCACGAAGCAGGGCAGTATCGCCAGCGCCTGGCCCGCGCGCGCCGCGTGGTACTGGGCGATCACGCTGGTGCTGCGGAACGCGCGCAGCGAGTCGGGCGCCACATTGTCCATGTAGCGCAGTTCCGCGCTGAAGACCAGGTCGTCCACGTAGCCGATGATCGGGTGCTGCGCCAGCTGCGCCACGCTGGTGATCGGCGCGTGGCGCGCCAGGTAGCCTGGCGTGGCGTACAGTTTCAGCCGGTAGTCGGACAGCTTGGTCACCACGTAGGGGCCGGACAGGGGCCGTTCGATGGAAATGGCCACGTCCGCCTCGCGCTTGGACAGGCTGACGAAACGGGGCACGGCGATCAGGTCCACGCTGATGTGCGGATAGCGGCCGCAAAACTGCGCCAGGTGGGGCGCCAGCACGACGGCGCCGAAGCCTTCCGTGGCGCCCAGGCGCACCTGGCCCGACAGCAATCGGTTGTGTTCACCCAGTTCCTCGGTGGCGGCAAACACCGTGCTTTCCATCGTTTCCGCGTATTCCATCAGGCGGTGGCCCTCGGGCGTCAGCTGGTAACCCACGTAGTTGCGGTCGAACAGCTGCGTGCCCACCTGCTCCTCGAACTTGCGCATGCGCCGCGACACGGTGGAATGGTCGATGCCCAGCTTTTTCGCCGCGTCGACGAGCCCCGCGCTGCGCGTCAGTTCCAGAAATACCCGTACATTGTCCCAATCGAGCATGGCCATTCCTCTCTGTGCATTTTTGCAAAGGAATTATGCATTAATTTCACTTGAGTGCATATTTTTACACATGCAGAATGCATCTACACCTATAAGAAAACCCGTTCACCTGGAGACACGCATGAAAAAAACCGTTCTGGCCATGGGCGCGCTGGCGCTCGCCCTTTCCTTTGGCGGCGCGCACGCGCAGATTTCCGATGGCGTCGTCAAGGTCGGCATCCTGACCGACATGTCCGGCCCGTATTCGGCCATGGGCGGGCGCGGCTCCGTCGTCGCCAGCCAGATGGCCGTCGAGGATTGTCTGAAAGCCGAATGCAAGGGCATGAAGATCGAAATCCTCTCGGCCGACCACCTGAACAAGGCCGACATCGCCGCCTCCAAGGCGCGCGAATGGATAGACCGCGACAAGGTCGACGCCATCGCCGATCTCACCAATTCCTCGGTGGCCCTGTCCGTGCAAAAGCTGATGAAGGAGAAGGGCGGCATCGCCATGTTCAGCGGCCCGGCCACCACGCGCCTGACGAATGAAGACTGCTCGCCGAACGGCTTCCACTGGATGTTCGACACGTATTCGCAGGCGGCCGGCACGGCGGCGGCATTGACGAAACTCGGGCAGAAATCGTGGTATTTCGTCACCGTCGATTACGCCTTCGGCCATTCGCTGGAAAAGGACGCCAGCGAAGTCGTCAAGCGCAACGGCGGCACGGTGCTGGGCGCCGTGCGCCATCCGCTCAACGCCTCCGACTTCTCGTCCTTCCTGGTGCAGGCGCAAGGCTCGAAGGCGCAGGTGATCGGCCTGGCCAACGGCGGCGCCGACACGGTGTCGGCCATCAAGCAGGCGCGCGAATTTCGCATCGGCAGCGGCAAGGACCAGCGCCTGGCCGCCTTGCTCGTGTTCCTCTCCGACGTGCATGCGCTGGGGCTGGACACGGCCCAGGGCCTCGTCTATGCGGACGGCTTTTACTGGGATTTCGATGACCGCAGCCGCGCCTTTGCCAAGCGCTTCGAGGCGCTCAACAAGGGCGCCAAGCCGACCATGGTGCAGGCGGGCGTGTATTCCAGCGTCTACCACTACCTGAAGTCGGTGGCGGCGGCGAAGAGCGACGACTCGAAGGTCGTCGCCCAGAAAATGCGCGAACTGCCCATCAAGGATGCCGTCATGAACAACGCCTCGATCCGCCCCGACGGCCGCGTCATCCACGACATGTACCTGGTGCAGGTCAAGACCCCGGCCGAATCGAAGGGCGCGTGGGACTACCTGAAAGTGCTGTCCACCATTCCCGCCGACCAGGCGTTCAAGCCTATGGATGCGGCGGCGTGCAATCTCGTTAAAAAATAGTCACGGAGCCAAACAAATGAACCAAGCCCTCAACTCAGTTCCCGCCATCCCCCTGCACATCGCCGGCAAGCATCACGCCTCGACCAGCACGGAGTGGCGCGACGTCGTCAACCCGGCCACGCAGGAAATCGTCGCCCAGGTGCCGTTTTCCACGCCCGAGGAAGTGAATCTGGCCGTCGCCACAGCCAGGGAAGCCTTTAAAACGTGGCGCAACACGCCGCTGGCGGCGCGCATGCGCATCATGCTCAA
This sequence comes from Janthinobacterium sp. GW821-FHT03A03, assembly GCF_059421435.1. Lineage (NCBI taxonomy): Bacteria > Pseudomonadati > Pseudomonadota > Betaproteobacteria > Burkholderiales > Oxalobacteraceae > Janthinobacterium > Janthinobacterium sp. GW821-FHT03A03. The sequence continues at coordinate 153,184 of NZ_JBWKUZ010000009.1, forward strand.
GTACCAGCAGTTGATCCGCGACAATATCGGCGCCCTGGCCGAACTGATCACGCGCGAGCACGGCAAGACCTTGCCCGATGCGGAAGGGGAGGTGATGCGCGGCCTGGAAGTGGTGGAGCATGCGTGCTCGATCGCCACCCTGCAGCTGGGCGAAATCGCGGAAAACGCGGCCACCGGCGTCGATGTCTACAATATCTACCAGCCGCTGGGCGTGGGCGCCGGCATCACGGCATTCAATTTTCCCGTCATGCTGCCGTGCTTCATGTTCCCCATCGCCATTGCCTGCGGCAATACGTTTGTGCTGAAACCGTCCGAGCAGGACCCGTCCTCGACCATGTACCTGGTCGAGCTGATGTACCAGGCGGGCTTGCCGGCGGGCGTGCTGAACGTCGTGCATGGCGGCGCCGACGTCGTCAACATGCTGTGCGACCATCCCGACATCAAGGCTGTCTCCTTCATCGGCTCCACCCACGTGGGCACGCATGTGTACCGCCGCGCCAGCGAAGCGGGCAAGCGCGCGCAATCGATGATGGGCGCGAAAAACCATTGCGTGGTGCTGGCCGACGCCAACAAGGAGCAGGCCATCAATAACCTGATCGGCGCCGCGTTCGGCGCGGCCGGCCAGCGCTGCATGGCCAATTCCGTCGTCGTGCTGGTGGGCGAGGCCCGTTCCTGGCTGCCGGAAATCGTCGCCCGCTCGCAGGCCCTGAAAGTGGGGCCGGGCAGCGACCGCACGGCCGACCTGGGACCGATGGTGTCCAGGGCCGCCATGCAGCGGGCGGAAAAGCTGATCCAGGCGGGCGTGGACGAAGGCGCGCAGCTGCTGCTCGACGGCCGCGGCCGCAAGGTGGCCGGTTACGAGGGCGGCAATTTCATGGGCCCGACGATATTTTCGAAGGTGGCGGCGTCGAACTCCGTCTATACGCAGGAGATTTTCGGCCCCGCCATGTGCGTCGTCGAAACCGATACGCTCGACGAAGCGATCGCTTTTATTAACGCCAACCCGAACGGCAACGGCACCTCGATCTTCACCGCCTCCGGCTGGGCGGGGCGCAAGTTCCAGAACGAGATCGACGTGGGGCAGGTGGGCATCAACGTGGCCATTCCCGTGCCCGTCGCCTATTTCAGCTTCACGGGCTCGCGCGCCTCGAAACTGGGCGACCTGGGCCCGAACGGCAAGCAGGCCTTGTACTTCTGGACGCAGACCAAGACGGTCACGGCGCGCTGGTTCGCCCCGGACGACGGCGGCAGCGGCGTCAACACCACCATTGCGATGAAATAAGGAGACGGCGATGAGCGCAAATATCGTTTTCATCGGCCTCGGTAACATGGGCCTGCCCATGGCGCAAAATCTGGTGCGCGCCGGCCATGCGGTGACGGGCTTCGATTTGCTGCCGGCCAGCGTGCGCCAGTTCGCCGACGGCGGCGGCCTGGTGTCCGACGACCAGGCCGCGGCGATTGCCGCCGCCGACATCGTCATCACCATGCTGCCGGCCAGCCGCCACGTGCTGGGAGCCTACCTTGGCGACACTGGCATCCTGGCGCAGGCGCGGCGCGGCACCCTGCTGCTCGACTGCTCGACGATTTCCACCGAGGCGGCGCGCCAGGTGGGCCGCGCGGCACAGGAGAAGGGCATGCCCATGCTGGACGCGCCCGTCTCGGGCGGCACGGCGGGCGCCACCAACGGCACCCTGACCTTCATGGTCGGCGGCGAAGCGTCCGCGCTGGCGGCGGCGCGGCCTTATTTGGAGATCATGGGCAAGGCCATCTTCCACGCGGGCGGCTCGGGCAGCGGCCAGGCGGTCAAGATCTGCAACAACATGCTGCTGGGGATTTTGATGATCGGCACCAGCGAAGCGATACGCCTGGGCGTGGCCAATGGCCTGGACGCCAAGGTAGTGTCGGACGTGATGGCGAAAAGCTCGGGCCGCAACTGGACCCTGGAAGTGTATAACCCGTGCCCGGGCGTGGCCGAGAACGTACCCGCGTCGCGCGGCTACACGGGCGGCTTCGGCGTCGACCTGATGCTCAAAGACCTGGGACTGGCCATGGAAAGCGCCGAGGCGTCGGGTGCCAGCGTGCCGCTGGGCGCCCTGGCGCGCACGCTGTATGACATGCACAGCAAGGCGGGGGCGGGCGGGCTCGATTTCTCCAGCATCTACCAGCTGCGGGACACGCCGGCGTAAGGCAGCTGTCGTGGCGATGGCGCTCCTGCGGGAGCGCTTTTTTTTTGTTTGCCGCAATCCTAATGTGCATGCTATCAGGAGGTTAAGAATATACAATCAGCAACTTGATTGAGTGCAAGATTAATGCTGCAGATCTGGATGCCGATAGCGAAAAACCCTGCCCGGCAAGGGCCTTGATGAACAGGAAAGACGGATCACCCGATGTTTAAAAAAATACTGGAACTGGCGCAGGGCATAGTGGGCGTAGCAGGCCTGGATGAGCATGCGCAGTTGAAAAAGGGCCTGCGCGGCCTGGCGCAGATATCGCCTGCGCTGTGGGAGCGCGCCTGCGAGTTTGTCTGCGAGGGAAGGCAGGAAAGCGTGCTGCTCGATTTGCCGGCGGCGGCGCCGCGCGGCGGTGACTTGCTGGGCAAGCCAGGGCGCCTGTACTCGCATTTTTATACCCATAACATGCATAACAAGGATGGCGCGCTGGCCAATGAAAGCCTGCGCCACCGCCACCAGTTTTATGCCCAGTCGGATGCGGCGGCGCTGGACGCGGCGCTGCTGGTCCGCCTGGGCAAGCTGCTGCAGGCCGCCGACGGGGGCGATTTGCTGGAGCGCACCGGCGCCGCGGTGCCGCAGTGGCTCGACTATCTGCTCGGCGATGCGCTGTTCGCCAGTTTTTCCGAGACCCGCGCGCAGGCGACCACGGTCAACCGGCGCGGCTGGGACGTGGCGCTGCTGGCGCGCCTGCTGGCCGCCGATGGCGAAGCGGAAGAAGGCGCGCTGCAACTGGTGTTCGAGCGGCGCGAATTGAGCGAGTACGTGCGCGATAACTGCCTGCAGCGCCTGCTGGCGCCGGGCGCGCTCGACGCTTACATGCTCGCGCATGCCGCGCAGGTGGAGCAGTTGCCGGCGCTGCTGTCGGCCAGCGGCAAGGCGCAGCTGGCCAGACGCCTGGGCGCCACGCCCGCGCTGGCCGAAGCCTTTGCCGCCGTGCTGGTGCGCCTGGCCGTCGACGGCGGCAAGAGCGTGCGGGCCGAAGCGGCACCCCATCTGGCGGCCATCCCGCAGGAACGCAGGATCGCCTTGCTGCAGCATTGCCTGTTGACGGGCAAGACGGACGAGCGGGTGCAGGCGGCCGAGTTGCTGGGCCGTGGCCTGGGCCCGCAGCAGGGGGCGCTGCTGGAACAGGCGCTGGCGCTGGAAACGAGCAAGCCGGTGCAGGCGGCCATCCGCAACGCCTTGTCGTGGCTGGGCGCGGCAAGCGATGCCGGCGCGGCGGAACAGCCCGTGCCGCCGTTGCCGCCCGTGCCGCCGGCGGCGCGCCTGGGCGACGCCGCGCTGCAACTGCTGCAGGCCAACCATGCGGCACTGCTGGAAAAGTACCGCGCCGAAGCACGGCAGGAGCGCGAAGACAACCAGCACGCCAAGCACAAGTACGAGTGGCATCAGGAGCGCCTGAAACGCTTTGAGGCGATCAAGCCTGCCTACATGGACGCGGCCATCCGCGTGTTCAATGGCGAGGCAGCGAAGGGCGAGGCGCAGCCCCTGAAAAACAACCAGATGCGCGAACCGGTCGAGTTGCAGGGCAAGCTGGCCGCCTTGCCGGAGTTCGGCGTGGCGCACATGGCGCGCTGGCTGCTGGCCACGCAGCGCAACAGTCTTTACTTCTGGCAAGATGACTTCTTCCAGCAATGGCTGGCGCGCCAGGACCTGGCCGCGTTCGACCTGCGCCTGCTGGCGCGCGCCATGCGCGAGGCCGGCGACGAGCATGACAGCGTGGCCATGCTCTGCCTGGCCAGCAACTGGTGGGGCGCCAAGCCGCAGCAGGTGCTGGCGGCGGACATGGTGTGGCCGCTGTTCGCGGAACGCCCCGAACTGATCGACCAGGGCCTGGGCTTGCGCGCCGTCGAAAGGCGCCAGGGCGTGCTGCCCGAGCTGGGTGCCACGCTGGAAGTGCTGGCCACCTTTCCGGTGCTGCCGCTGCAATGGCTGCCGCGCGTGATGGAGATTGCGCTGGGAGAAGGCAAGCAGCACCGCGCCAGCGCGCAGCAGGCGCTGGCCAGCTTGCCCGATATCGGCAAGCGCGTGGCCGAAGCGCTCGGTTCCGGCAAGCAGGACATGCGCATCGGCGCCGCGCGCTGGCTGGCCGACCTCGATTACCGCGCCGCCATCCCGGCGCTGTACCAGGCACTGGACAAGGAGACGCGCGAAACCGTGATCGCGGCGCTGCTGACGGCGCTGGAAAAACTGGGCGAAGACTTGAGCCCGCGCCTGTCGCCCGGAATACTGCTGGCGGCCGCGCGCAAAGGCCTGAAGGGCAAGGCGCCCGTCGGCCTGGCCTGGTTCGTCTTCGAAGCGCTGCCCGCCTGCCGCTGGCGCGATGGCACGCCTGTCGACGCCGACATCATCCGCTGGTGGGTGGTGCTGGCCTGTAAATTGAAGGAACCGGGCGGCAATGCCCTGCTGCTGCGCTATCTGGGCCTGCTCGACGACGCCGGCCGCGCCGCCCTGGGCGAGACGGTGCTGCGCCTGTTCATCACCGAGGATTTGCGCGGTCCCAGCCTGGAGGTGGCAACCGCCGAAGCGCAGGCGCGTGCGCCGCAGGCCTACCAGAGCTACCAGGATCTTGCCAGGCGCTATCCCGAGCATTATGCTATGGAAGGCAAGATGACCGAAGAGCAGGTATTCGATCAGATCCGCCGCAACAAGATGGCCGAGTACCTGGGCAGCGCCATCGGCGAGAAGGGCATCCTGGCGCTGGCTGCCCATACGCCTGGCCATGTGGCGGTCAGCCTGCTGCAAGCGTATATGCGCGACCATTACCCGCGCCGCGCGCAGATCGAAGCGATGCTCGACGGCCTGGCCGACGGCTACGACCCGGCCGTCATCCAGTTACTGCTGGGTATCGCGCGGCGCTACCGCACCGCTTCGGTGCAGGAAAAGGCGCGCCTGCTGGTCGAACGCATCGCCCAAGGCAAGGGCTGGAGCCAGGACCAGCTGGGCGACCGCACCATTCCTGCTGGCGGCTTTGACGACAGCGGCCGGCTCGAACTGTCGTATGGCGAGCGGGTCTTCCATGTGACCCTGGACGGCGCCATGAAGCCGCGCTTGCACAACGCGGACGGCAAGGAGATCAAGGCCTTGCCCGAGCCGCGCCAGGGCGAGTCTCCGGACATGGTCAAGGAGGCCAAACAGCAGCTGTCCGTGTGCAAGAAAGAACTCAAGCAGGTCATCGCCATGCAGACGGCGCGCCTGTACGAGGCCATGTGCGCGGGACGTGTCTGGCCGGCGCAGGAGTGGCGCGACTACCTGCTTGGCCATCCGATCGCGGGCCGCCTGGTGCAGGCGCTGGTGTGGATCAGGGAGGCCGACGCAGGCCGCACTTTGCTGCGCCCCAGCGATGATGGCAGCCTGCTCGACGCGGACGACGAGGAAGTCGCCCTGAACGAAGGCAGCCAGCTGCGCCTGGCGCACGCCTCGCTGCTGGATGCGGCGCAGATCGCCGCCTGGCAGCGTCATTTCAAGGATTACAAGGTCAAGCCCCTGTTCGAGCAGCTGGCGCACCAGTTGCCCGACGCCGCGCTGATGGCGGGCCGGCAGATCGCCGACCGCGAAGGCTGGGTGGGCGATACCTTCGGTCTGCGCGGCGCCTTCGGCAAACAAGGCTATCAGCGCGGCCCGGCCGAGGATGGCGGCGTCTTTACCGAGTATCACAAGGATTTTGCCAGCGCCGGCCTGCGCGCGGTGATCGAATTTTCCGGCAGCAGCCTGCCCGAGGAGCTGATGGCGGCCGCCCTGAAAACGCTGCAGTTCTATCCGCTGCCGCGCTCCTGGCGCGACGAGGCGGTGGCGCTGGCCGACGTGCCGCCGGTGCTGCTGGCCGAGACCTATGCCGATTATCTGGCGGTGTCGAAGGCGTGCAGCGGCTATGATGCGCAGTGGGAAAGTAAAATGCCGTGGTAAGGCAGGAGAGCAAAATGATGACTGAAAAAGATAACGACAGCCAGGTGGTGCGCCGCAGCGCGGAACAGCGCTATGCCAGCGAGCTGGAACGCTTGAAAGCTGCCGATGCCGATGCGCGGCCGGAGGGATGGCGGCTGTCGCCGCGCGCCGTGCGCCGGTTTATCCTTGGCGACGCGGCGCTGCAGGTGAGCCGCAAGTTCTATGGCGACGACCCGCTGGTCGACCGTGCCATCGTCACCCTGATGGGGCACCAGGGGCTGATGCTGGTGGGGGAGCCGGGCACGGCCAAGTCGCTGCTGTCCGAATTGCTGGCCGCGGCCATCAGCGGCGACTCCGCGCTGGCGATACAGGGAACGGCCGGCACCACCGAAGACCATATCAAGTATTCGTGGAACTATGCCTTGCTGCTGGCCGAAGGGCCGAGCCGGCGCGCGCTGGTGCCGTCGCCGCTGTACCAGGGCATGGAGGCGGGCAAGCTGGTGCGCTTTGAGGAAATCACGCGCTGCGCGCCCGAGATGCAGGATGTGCTCATTTCTCTGATGTCGGAAAAGCAGATGATGATCCCGGAACTGGGCGGCGACGCGCGCGTGCATGCGCGGCGCGGCTTCAACATCATCGCCAGCGCCAACTTGCGTGATCGCGGCGTGCATGAAATGTCGTCGGCGCTGAAGCGCCGCTTCAATTTCGAAACCGTCAAGCCGATCCGCGACCATGGTTTTGAAGTCGAGCTGGTGATGCAGCAGCTGCGGCGGGAGCTGGACGCCATCGGCGCCACCGTCGTTGTCGGGCGCGCGGTCGTCGAACTGCTGGTGACCACGTTCCAGGAACTGCGCGCCGGCCAGACCCGCGAAGGCACGGCCATCAAGACGCCGGAAGCGGTAATGTCGAGCGCCGAGGCGGTCAACCTGGTCTATGCGGCCTCGCTGGAGGCGCTGCATTTCGGCGACGGCACCTTGCGCCCGCGCGAACTGGCCAACCAGCTGCAGGGCGTGGTCCTGAAGGACAATGCCGACGATATCAAGCGCGTGCGCCATTATTTCGACACGGTGGTGCGCGAACGTGGCCGCCGCGACGATTTGTGGAAAAGCTTCGGCGATGCGGCCCGCCAGTTATGGCTGTAGCGCTGCCGGACTTGCCGGCCGGCGTGGCTGCCGCCCGCGCCAGGCTGTTCGAGCATGGCCTGTACTTTGCGCCGCTGCGCCATCATAGCCCGGCGTGCGCCTATGCATTGCAGGCGCTGCTGCGCGAGGTGCGCCCGGCCGCGGTGCTGATCGAGGGGCCGGAAAGCTTCACGGACATGCTGCCCCTGCTGCTGGACGAGCGCACGCGCCCGCCCGTGGCGCTGTTGTGCCAGACGCCGGCGGCAGGCAAGGAGGGCGCGCGCGCGCAATCGGCGTTTTTCCCGTTCTGCGATTACAGCCCCGAATGGGTGGCGCTGCGCGAGGGGGCGGCCATGCAGGCGCAACTGGCTTTCATCGACCTGCCGTGGCAGGCGCGCGCGGACAATCCAGACGCGCAGCCTGATGCCGAGGCGCGCAGCCTGATGGCCGAGCGCTACCTGGCCCACAGCGCTTATCTGAACGCCCTGGCCGCGCGGGCGGGCTGCCGCGACCAGGACGAACTGTGGGATCACCTGTTCGAGGCGCGCTCGCGCGCCGCGCTGGCGGACTGGCGCAGCTTGTTTGGCGACGTGTTTTCGTATTGCGCCATGGCCCGCCTCGATTACGAGCCGGCTGTGCTGGAAGCGGAAGGCAGCCTGCCGCGCGAGCGGCACATGGCGGCGCATATCGCCCGCTGGCGCAAGCAGGTAGACGGCCCCGTGGTGGTGGTCACTGGCGGCTTTCATACGAGCGCGCTGATCGAGCTGCTGGACGCCGGACTCACGCCCGCCAAGCCAGCCGCTGCCGCGGCCAGCTGGCTGATACGCTACAGCTTCGAACGGCTCGACGCCTTGAACGGCTACGGCGCAGGCATGCCGTCGCCCGCCTACTATCAGGCCGTATGGGATGCCTTGCAGTCGTCGGCGGACGTCGATCACCAGCTTGCCGTCGCCGTGGACCAGTTGACCAGGCTGGCCCAGCACAGTCGTGCGCGTGGCTTGCACGAGCGTATCTCCACGGCGGAAGTGCAGGCGGCCATGCTGCAGGCGGCCAGGCTTGCGGCCTTGCGCGGCCATGCGGGGCCGGGACGCCAGGACGTGCTTGACGCCATGCGCTCCTGCTTTGTCAAGGGCGCCGTCGACGACGGCACGCAAGGCTTGTTTGACGACGTGCGGCGCCAGATGACGGGCAGCCGGCTGGGCGACGTGCCGCCGTCTGCCGGCTCGCCGCCGTTGGTGGCCGATGCGCGCGCGGCCGCGCGTCGTCATGGCCTGCGCCTGGATGACGGCGACCAGCGGCTGGCGCGGCTGGATTTGTACCGCAAGGAGCGTCACCGCCGGCGCAGCCGGTTTTTTCATCTGATGCAGTATCTCGATACGGGCCTGGCGCGCTGGCAGGGCGGCCCGGATTTCATGGCCGGCAGCCGGCTGGAATTGCTGTTCGAGGAATGGACGTATGCGTGGACACCGCTGGTCGAAGCGCGCCTGATCGAACTGGCGGCCGATGGCGCTACCCTGGCCGAGGTGGCGCTGGCGCGGCTGCTGCGCGAAGAGCAGGCGCTGGGCGCCGCGGGCCGGGCCCGTTCGGCCGGCAGCGCCGCGGCCCTGCTGGTGCGCGCCTGCCTGGTGGGATTGCATGCGCGTCTGCCCGGCTTGCTGGACCTGTTGTCGCGCCATCTCGATGAGGATGCCGATTTTGCTTCCGTCATCGCCTGCGGCCATGCGCTGGTGACCCTGTGGCGCGCGCGCGAGCCGCTGGACGTGCGCGAGCATCCCGGCGTGCTGGCGCTGATGCGGCGTGTCTGGCCAGCCGCGCTGTTCCTGCTGCCTGGGCTGGCTGACACGGCGATGGACGGGGAAAGCGCGCAAGTGGCGCAGTTGCTGGCTTTGCGCGAATTTGGCCGCGCCGCGTGCAGCGCCTTGCCGGCCGGAGAGGCAGGCCTGGCCTTCGAGGCTGGCGATCTGCACCAGCGCCTGCGGGCCCTGACGGCCACGCGTGGCTGCGCGCCCGGTATCTGCGGCGCTGCCGCCGCGCTGCTATTTCTCGATGGCGCCTGGGGTGAACAGGATGTATCGCGTTTGCTGGAACAGCGCTTCGGCGTCGGCGCCACGCCGCAGGACGCCGTGCGTTTCCTGTCGGGGCTGATGGCTGCCGCACCTGAACTGCTGTTGACGCAGCCGGGACTGCTGCGCAGCTTCAATTCCCTGGTCGGCAGCTGGGACGAGGCCAGCTTCATCCACTATTTGCCCGATTTGCGCCTCGCCTTCACGGGCCTGAAACCGCAGGAGACGAGCGACCTGGCCGAGGCGCTGGCGCTGCTGAACGGCGCTGCGCCGGACGCCTTGCAGGCGCAATTGCATTACGACGTCAGCGAAGGCGAGATGCTGGCGGGCGGCCGCCTGAACGCGGCGCTGGCCGCCTGCCTGGAGCGCGATGCGCTGTCTGGCTGGCTGAATCTTTCATCGGAGAAGCCGCATGGCTGAAAATCTGCCTAATCAGGAGTTGCTGCGCCGCTGGCGCCTGATGCTCGGGCGCTACGCGCAGCCGCTGCAGGGCGAGGACTGGTCCGCCAACGATGGCAAGCTCGATGCCAGCCTCGATTACCTGTATGGCCGCGAGTATGAGCGCAAGGGCATGTTGCGTGCCGGCGGTGGCGGTTCGCTGGATCCCAGCCAGCTGCGCGCCATCGACTGGCTGGCGCAGGCGCGCAAGCTGTTTCCGCAGGATGTGTACGAGCGCGTCCAGGGGCATGCGATCGAGCGCTATGAACTGAGCGGCTTGCTGCGCGACCCGGCCGTGCTGGCCAGCATGGAACCGAATCAGGCGCTGGCGCGCGCCCTGATCGGCATGCGCGGGCGGCTCGGCGCGGAGATGCACGATGCGGTGCGCGCGGTGATACGGCGCGTGGTCGGGGAAATCACCGAGCGCCTGCGCAAGGATTTCGTCAATGCGGTGGTGGGGCGGCGCAACCGCTTTCGCCGCACGCAGATGAAGAGCGCGCAGAACTTCGACTGGCGCGCGACCATTGCCGCCAACCTGAAACACTATGATACGGCCAGTCGCCGCTTGCTGATCGCGCGGCCCGCCTTCAATGCGCGCGTCAAGCGCAGCCTGCCGTGGGACGTCATCCTGTGCGTCGACCAGAGCGCTTCGATGATGGATTCGGTGATCTATGCGGCCGTGGTGGCCGGCATCCTGTCCGGCCTGCCGGCCGTCAATGTGCGGCTGGTGGTGTTCGATACCAGCGTGGTGGACCTGACGCACCTGGCCGCCGACCCGGTCGAGGTGCTGCTGACGGTGCAGCTGGGCGGCGGCACGAATATCGGCCGCGCGGTGCAGTATTGCGAGCAGCTGGTGCGCCATCCGCAGCGCACGGTGCTGGCCCTGATCAGCGATTTCGAGGAGGGCGCTCCGCCGGGGCCGCTGCTGGCGGCGCTCAAGCGCATGGCCGAGTCGCGCGTCACCCTGCTGGGCCTGGCGGCGCTCGACGAGCGCGCGCAGCCTGTGTATGACCATGGCATGGCGCAGCGCCTGGCGGATCAGGGCATGCACGTGGCGGCCTTGACGCCGCAGCACTTTGCGGAATGGCTGGCCGGGGTGATGGGATGAGCTGGCACGCCGTATACCGCAGCTTCGACGACGACAGCCTGGCGACGCTGGCCAACGCTGGCCTGTTGCGCCGCGCCCTGAAAGATATCGAGGCAGGCAAGGTGGGCTGGCAGGGCGACGCTGGCGGCGCCCTGCTTGCCGATGGCCAGCGGGTGCTGCTCGATGCGGGCGGGCCGCGGAAGGGCCGTTGCGATTGTCCTGCGCCCGGCATGTGCAAGCATATCCTGGCCGCTGCCGTATGGCTGCGGGAACTGCCGCAAGACAGTCTCCAGGATGTGCCGCCGGCCAGCGTGCAGGAAGAAGTGCTGGCCCTCGACAGCGCCGCCGTCTGCCAGCAGGCGGGCAAGCCTGCGGTGCGCCAGGCGCTGGCCTGGCTGGCGGAAGGCGATCAGGCGGACGTCACCATCGTCAACGCCAGGCTGCGGATCGAGCTGCCCTTGTTAAAGCTGGACTGCAGCTATCTGCGCGGCGCCGGCGTGGACGCCATGGTATCCGATACGCCGGCCGCCCTGCGCAAGGCCTTGCACCTGTATGCGCTGGCCTGCGTCTGGCGCAAGCATGGCCAGGAGTTTGCCTGGCCGGCAGGCCTGGCGACGGCGCCCGCCGCCCCGGCGCCGGGGTTGAGTACGTCCGAACTGGTGTTCCTGGCCCAGGTACGGCGGCTGCTTGGTGAGCTGTATGACAATGGCTTGTCGCATGCCAGCGCGATTGCCGCCGGCCAGCTGCGCGCGCTGACCATGTCGGCGCGCGGCGAAAACCTGCCCCGTCTTGCCGCCATGTTGCGTGGCCTGGGCGGAACGCTGGACTTGCTCGTGCGCCGCGATTACCAGGCCAGCGAGCGCCAGGCATTTGCAGAGATGGCGGCCATTTGTGCCTTGTGCGCGGCGCTCGAACACGCGCCTGGTCCGCTATTGCCGCGCTTGCGCGGGCAGGCGCGGCGCAGCTTTGACACGGCCGGTGACGCGCCCCTTGAGCTGCTGCCGCTGGGCGCGTATTGGTGGGAAACACGCGGCGGCGCGCGCGGTCTGACCTTGTCGTTCTGGCAGCATGGCGCGGCAGGCGAGGGACGGATCGTGCAGGCGGTGCTGGCGCGGCCCGACGCCAGCGACCGCTCGTTTACGCGCGACTCGGCATGGGATGCGACCAGCCTGTGGACTGGCGCCGGCAGCGCCCGGCACATTTGCGAGGCGAGCTGGCAACTGGCAGGCGCGTCTTGTGCCGACGATGGGCGGCTCTCCCTGGACAGCCAGGCACGGGCCAGCGCAGCGCCGCTGTGGCCGCTCGACGATGCGCGCTGGCAGCGTCTGGGCTTTGACGACTGGACGGCGCTGGCCGCCTTCATGAGTGGCAACGTCGGCCTGACGCCAGATCCCATCGATTGCGTGGTGCTGCGTCCGGCGGCCGTGGCGCGGCCGCAGCTCGACGAAGTGGGCCAGCGGCTCGATTGGCAAGTGTTCGACACTGGCGGCGCCGTCCTGGGCTTGCAGATTCCGGCACTGCCGGCGCTGCGGCCGCGCATCACGCGGCTGCAGGCGGCAGTGACGGAAGGTACCGATATCCGGGCCGTGCTGGCCAGCCGTGCGCGTGACGAGTCAGGCGGCTGGCAACCGGTGGCGCTGCTCATCGCCAAGAATGGCAAGCTGCGCGTGGTGTCGCTCGATTTCGAGATCGACGCGGGCAAGCTGCCGTCGGCGCTGGCGCGGTTTTTCAAGAGTTTGGGAGGCGCCAGCCTGGCACCGTCGCTGCCGCAACAAACGTCGGCGGCAGCGCGGGTGCTGGCCCAGGTGCTCGACCTTCTCGCACTGCAGGCGCGTAGCGGGCGGCCGCGCCTGGAAACCGAGCTGGCCGGCGAACTGGCGCAGCACGGCGCCACCTTGCGCGCGCTGGGCCTGGACTTGCCGGCCGGCTTGCTGGCGGCCTACGTCAGCGCGCCGCGCGCGCCTGAAGCCTTGCGCCTGGCGTATGTCTGTACGACGTGCATCGCGCTGGAGGCGGCAGGGTAGGCGCGGCTTGCCGTCACGGCTGCTGCGCCTGCAGGGCGGCCAGCTCGGCCCTGGCCTTTTCCAGCTTGCCTTCCAGCTTGGCGATCTTCTTCGGCTCCTTGTTCGCTTCCTGGGCCAGGCGCAGCGAACGCTCCGTCTGGTTCACCTTGGCCTGCGCCTTCAGCACCTTCTTGTTATGGCGCTCGACCAGCGCGTTGTCGCGGCAGTGGGCGTTGACTTCGTCGAGCGCGCGCGTCAGGCCCGCGACCTTGTCGTTCAGTCCCTGTTCCTGCGCCTGCTGCAATTCGCTGCGGATGCTTTCGCGCTTGGCGGCGCAGCCGGCCAGCTGGGTGTCTGCGGCGCTGGCACCCACGCAGGCGGCGAGCAGCAGGGTCAAGGCGGTTGTGGTGAGGCGGTTCATGGCATTCCTGTGTCAGTGGTGAGCTTGTGCAATGTAAGCCTGCCGGCCTGACCTGTCAAACTTCGCCTGCCGTGCGCGCCAGTCTGGCATGGCATCGGCTACCATGCGTGTTTTCTTCTTTCCGACGCCGCCGCATGCCCAAGAAATTACTGTTGCTGATCCCTTTGCTATTGCCGCTGCCTGTCCTGGCGCAAACCTCGCCCACCTTGCTCGATCTGCAGTTGATCGCCGTCAAGGCAAGGGCCGATGCGACCAGCCATAGCCCGGAAAGCATGGCCGAATTTGCCGAGACCCGGCGTGCGGCCGAAGCGGGCGACGTGGAGGCGCAGCTGGAACTGGCGCGCATGCTGCAGCTGGGCGTCGGCGCGCCGCAAGACACGGCGCTATCGATGGCCTGGGTGCGCAAGTCGGCCGAAGGCGGCTATGCGCCGGCACAATCGGCTTTGGGGCTGGCCTACACGGTGGGCGGCAAGGTGCCCGTCGACCGCGTGCAGGGGCAATATTGGCTGCGCAAGGGCGTGGCGCAGGGCGACGCGCTGGCGCAAACCATCCTGGCGCTGGAATTCATCGATGGCAGCAGCAGTGCCGAAGAACAGGCGCTGGCCATCACATGGCTGAAGAAGGCCGCGCTCGAAGAACACTTTATCCCAGCTTACAACGCGCTCGGCGAACACCTGATGCGCGCAGCCGCCGACGAGCAGGATCGCGGCGAGGCCTTCCGCTGGTATGACAGATCGGCGCGTGAAAAGCAGCCGGCCGGCATGCGCAACCTGGCCCGCGCGCACGAGCTTGGCCTGGGCGTGGCACAGTCGGACAAGCTGGCCCTGGTCTGGTACGAGCGGGCGGCATGGAGCGGCGACTTGCCCGCCATGCGGCGCATGCTCGACGTGTATGTCAAGGGCGAACTGGGACAGCAGGCAAATGCCGAAGACGCCGCCGAATGGCGCGCCAAACTGGCGGAAAGGGAGAAGAAATGAAGACCATCGTAGTGTTATTGACCCTTGCGCTGGCCCAGCCAGTGCTGGCGCAGCAGGAATCCAGCAAAGAACCGCGCCAGCATCCGGCGCTGGCCGAATTCGACATGTCCGGCCTCGATGCCATGCGCGCGACGGTGCAGGCCGTGATCGACCGTCCGGCAGACCTGTCGCCGGAAAAAATCGCCGCCTACGACAAGACGCGCCGCGCCGCGGAAAAGGGCGATGCGGCGGCCCAGCTGGGACTGGCGCAGATGCTGCACCAAGGCGAGGGGACGCCGCGCGACTTTGACGCCGGCCTGGCGTGGATGCGCAAATCGGCCGAAGGCGGCCATGGCCCGGCGCAGGCATTCCTGGGCGTCGCCTATACGCTGGGCCAGGGCGTGGCTGTCGACCGCACGCTGGGCGAATACTGGTCGCGCAAGGGCGCCGCGCAAGGCGTGGAACTGGCCAACTTCACGGTGGCCATGCACTTTGAGAACATCCACAGCAGCGCGGAAGAACAGGCGCACGCGCTGCACTGGCTGAAGTTTTACGCCGAAAACGGCTTTATTCCCGCCTACAATGAAATCGGCTACCGCCTGATGAAGACGGCGCACGATGACGCGCAGCGCAGGGAAGCGTTCGGCTGGTACATGCGGGCGGCCAAGGCGCTCGATCCGCCCGGCTTGAACAATGTCGCCTATTCCTATGAAGTGGGGCAGGGCGTGCCGCAGAGCGACGAGGCGGCGCTGGGCTGGTATGAAATGGCGGCCATCGCGAAAAGCCCGCCGGGCCAGACGGGTTTCGCGCGCCTGCTGGAGCAGGGCCGCGGCGGCCCCACGCGGCAAGGAGCGGCACCCAAGCCCCTCGCGTTATATCTGCTGGCGGCGAAACAGGGCGACCTGGAGGCCATCGAACGGCTGGTCAGGGTGTACGATCAGGGCGAGCTGGGACAGGCGGCCGACCAGGCCAAGGCGGCGCTGTGGCGCGAAAAACGCAAGCCGGCCAGGACGCCCTAAGTGGATGAGACGGGGCGGAAACGGCATGCTATCATCATTGTTATCGATAACAATATCATGAGAGACCCATGAATCCCGATTTCCGCTCCAGGCAGATGCTCGAAGGGCATATCCTGCACACGATGCACTTTTATCACCCGCGCGCCATCGATGCGAGCGGCGGCTTTTATCACTTCTTCCTCGACGACGGCACCGTCTACGACGCTGCCACGCGCCACCTGGTCAGCAGCACGCGCTTCATCTTCAATTACGCCATGGCCTACCGCCATTTCGGCGATGACGATTATCAGGCGGCCCTGCGCCATGGCGTGGCCTTTTTGCGCGAGGCGCACCGCGACCCGGCCACGGGCGGCTATGCCTGGCAGCTGAAGTGGCAGGACGGCGCCAAAACGGTGGAAGACGGCGCCAACCACTGCTATGGCCTGGCCTTCGTGCTGCTCGCCTATGCACACGCCCTGCAGGCGGGCATGGCGGAAGCGCGCGCCTATCTGGACGAAACGTTTGAGTTGATGGAGCGGCGTTTCTGGCTGCCCGAACACGGCCTGTACGCGGACGTGGCCAGCGCCGATTGGTCCACGCTGGACGGCTACCGGGGCCAGAACGCCAATATGCACGCGTGCGAAGCCATGCTGGCCGCGTTCGAGGCGACGGGCGAAGCGCGCTACCTGCACCGCGCCGAAACGCTGGCGCACAACATCACGGTGCGCCAGGCGGGCCTGGCCAACGGCATGATCTGGGAACACTACAAGAGCGACTGGGCTATCGACTGGGATTACAACCTGCACGACAAGAGCAATATCTTCCGCCCCTGGGGCTACCAGCCCGGCCACTTCACGGAATGGGCGAAGCTGCTCCTGATCATGGAGCGCCACGCCCGCTTCATGGCCGGTCCGTCCGGCTGGCTGCTGCCGCGCGCGCGCGAACTGTACGACACGGCGCTGGCCAGGGCCTGGGATGGCGCGCATGGCGGCATCCACTACGGTTTCGGTCCGCAGGACGAGATTTGCGACGGCGACAAATACTTCTGGGTGCAGGCGGAAAGCTTCGCCGCCGCCGCCGTGCTGGCCACGCGCACGGGCGACGACGCCTATTGGCGCAGCTACGACAAGATATGGGACTATAGCTGGAAGCACTTCGTCGACCACGAGCACGGCGCCTGGTACCGTATTTTGACGCCCGACAATCAGAAAATCAGCAAGGAGAAAAGCCCCGCCGGCAAGGTCGATTACCACACCATGGGCGCCTGCTATGAAGTGCTGAACGTGCTCAAAGGTGCCGCATGAGCGCCGCTTTCCCTTCCTTTGTGTCGGCCGGCGAGGCGCTGACGGACATGCTGCGCACGGGCGCGGACGCCTGGAGCAGCCAGGTGGGCGGCTCGACCTGGAACGTGGCGCGCGTGATGGCGCGCCTGGGCGTGCCCAGCGCCTTTGCGGGCGCAATCAGCCGCGACGTTTTCGGCGACGCGCTGGCCGCCGCCACGGAAGCGGCGGGCCTGGACATGCGTTTTTTGCAGCGTTATGCGAAGTCGCCGCTGCTGGCCATCGTGCACGAACTGCATCCGCCCAGCTATTATTTCATCGGCGACGACAGCGCCGACCTGCATTTCGACGCGGCGCAACTGCCTGCCGGCTGGA
Organism: Janthinobacterium sp. GW821-FHT03A03; assembly: GCF_059421435.1. Classification (NCBI taxonomy): domain Bacteria; kingdom Pseudomonadati; phylum Pseudomonadota; class Betaproteobacteria; order Burkholderiales; family Oxalobacteraceae; genus Janthinobacterium; species Janthinobacterium sp. GW821-FHT03A03. The sequence goes on from NZ_JBWKUZ010000009.1 coordinate 170,042, forward strand.
TGCAGGACGTGCAGTGGGTGCATTTCGGCGGCATCAGCCTGGCGCGCGAACCGCTGGCGGGCAAGCTGGTGGCGCTGGCGCAGGAACTCAAGGCCGCTGGCGTGAAGATCAGCTATGACCCGAATTTTCGCGTCATGATGGACGAGCGCTACGACGCCACCCTGCGCTGCATGACGGCGCTGGCCGACGTGGTGAAAGTGTCGGACGAGGATCTGGCGGGCCTGTTCCGCCACGGCGACATCGATGGTGCGTTTGCCACGCTGCGCGGCTGGAATCGGCACGCCACCTATTTGTATACGCGTGGCGCGCAGGGCGCCGCCCTGTACCGGGGCGAGCAGGTCTGGCAAGCGGCGCCGCCGCAGATCGAGGTGATCGATTCGGTGGGCGCGGGCGACGCCAGCATCGGCGGCTTGCTGTACAGCCTGATATACCGGCCCGATGCGGACGGCGGCGAGCACTTGCGCTTTGCCGTCGCGGCCGGGGCGGGCGCCTGCCTGGCGGCCGGCGGTTCGCCGCCGTCGGTGGAGCTGGTGGAATCGCTGGCGCAGCGCACGGTGGTGCGCTAAGGGCAGGTCAGCGGGGGCCGCATGCCCCCGTCGACGCCCGCGCCATCAAGGTAAACGCCATCAGGTGATGCGTGGCGGGCGCCGCTTCCCCGGCGCGGCGCTGGCGGATTTCGTCGATGACGAGCTTGACGGCGGCGCGCGCCATGTCGGCGATGGGCTGGTGGATGGTGCTCAGCTCGGGCCAGACGGTGGTGGCGACGGGCGTGTCGTCGAAGCCGCACACGCTCAGTTCCGCCGGCACCTGCAGGCCCATGCCGTGCGCCACGGCCAGGGTGGCGGCCGCCATGTCGTCATTGCTGGCGAAGATGGCGCTGGGGTACGGCTTTTGCGCCAGCAGCCGGCGCGCCGCGTCCAGTCCCGAACGATACGTAAAATAGCCTTGCGCCACGCGCTGCGGCGGCACTTGCACGCCCGCTTCGCGCATGGCGTCCTCGAAGGCCTGGCGGCGCAGCAGGGCGGGCGTGTGCGCCGGATCGCCCTCGATGAAAGCAATGTCGCGGTGGCCCAGCGCGAGCAGGTGGCGCGTCATGGCCAGCGCGCCTTCGTAATCGTCGATGCGCACGGCCGAGACGCCGGGCGAGGGCCGCGCCGTGGCCACGGCGATGGCGGGTATGCCCATGTTGTTCAATTGCGCCAGCACTTCGGGCGAGTCGCACAGGGGCGGCGGCACGAGGATGCCGTCGACGCCGGCCGCCACCAGGCAGTCGATGGCGCTGCGCTGGCTGGCCAGATCGCCGCAGCGCTCGAGCAGCAGCTGGCCGCTGCCCTGGCGGCACTGGTCCATGGCGCCAACCAAAAATTCGCTGAGGAAGGCCGCGCTGGGATTGCTGTACAGCAATCCGATGCGCAGGGTGCCCGTGCGGGCGGCCCGCGCGGCCAGGTTGGGCTGGTAGCGCAGGGCGGCAATCGCCGACTCGACCTTGTCGCGCGTGGCCGCGCTGACGCTGGCGCGCCCGTTGATGACGCGCGACACCGTCATGGCCGACACGCCGGCCAGGCGCGCCACATCGTGCACGGTGGCGCCGCTGGCGGTATCAAGGGCGGCGGGCGCCGCCTTATTCGAGGTGGCCACCGAATTTCAGCTTGCCGCTGATGCGCATGCCGTGCAATTGCCCCTCTTCCAGCTGGGCGGCGCTGGTGCGCTGCGCCGTGTCGCGCCGCGCCAGTCCCACCGACAGGATATCGAGCATCATCAGCTGCAGCAAACGCACGATCATCGGCACGAAATTGAGGTTGCCTTCCGGGTGGTTCAGGGTCAGCAGCACGTCGGCCAGCTTGGCCAGCGGCGAGCCGCTGGCCGTGATCGCCAGCACGCGCGCGCCGCAGGCCTGCGCCACCTTGACGGTGCGCAGCAGCTCGGGCAGGGCGCCGGAGCGCGAAATGACCAGCGCCACGTCGCCCGGCTTGAGCATGGCGGCGCTCATTTCCTGCGCCTGCGGATCGGTGAAGAAGCTGCTGACGATGCCCAGGTTGAGCAGTTTCTGCTGCATGTCGTCGGCCACCACGCGGGCGCTGCCGACAGCGAGCAATTCCACGCGCTGCGCGCCGCGCAGCAGCTCGATGGCGGCCGTCAGCGCCTTCACGTCGAGCATGTCGCGCAGGGCCAGCGCGGCCGAGGCGTTATTGCCCAGCACCTTGCGCGCCAGCTCGGCGTCGGAGTCGGAAATCTCCACGTGGCAGTGGGCTACGGTGATGGCGCCACCCGTCAGGCCGGAAGCGAGCTTCAGCTTGAAGTCGGCCAGGCCCTGCACGCCGATCGAGCGGCAAAAGCGCATCACGGTGGGCTGGCTGACGCCGACGCGCTGGGCGATTTCGGCGATCGGCAGGGTGAGCATGGCGTTCGGCTCCTTCAGCACCCAGTCGGCCACCTTGCATTCGGAAGGGCTCATGCGGCCGCGCGCCTGGCGCACGGATTCGAGCACGGGCGCGCCGGAATGGGCGCGCTTGAGCTTTTGCGCCAGGATGGCGGCGATGCCCAGAAAAGTGGGCAGTTCGGCCGTGATCAAAAAGGTGGGAATCTGCGCCAGGTATTCGTTCAGGCGGCCCTTTTGCTCGAAGCGGGCGCGGAACTGCGACTGTTCGAACAAAGGGCCCAGGCGCGGCACGATGCCGCCGCCGATATAGATGCCGCCCAGCGCACCGAGCGTCATGGCCACGTTGCCGGCGATGGAGCCGAGGATGGCGCAGAAGCAGTCGACCGCTTCCAGGCACACGTCGCATTCATTGTTCAGGGCGCGGCTGGTGATGTCGGCCGCCAGCAGCGGCGGCGCATCCATCACGCCGGCGCGCTCGGACAGGGCGCGGTAGATCAGTTCCAGCCCGCGTCCGGAGGCAAGACGCTCGGCCGAGACGTGCGACAGTTCGCGCCAGGCGAAGGACAGCACGTCCATCTCGCGCTGGTCGCAGGGGGCGAAGCTGACATGGCCCCCTTCGCTGCCCAGCGCGATCCAGCGGTCTTCGGCCGGGATCATGCCCGACACGCCCAGGCCCGTGCCCGAACCGAGCAGGCCGATGACGCTGTCGGCGCGCGCCATGCCGCCGCCGATCTGCTGGCGCTGGTCCGGCCGCAGGTAGGGCAGGGCCATGGCCAGCGCCGTGAAGTCGTTTACCACCAGAAGCGTATCGAGGCCCAGGGCTTCGCGCATGGCCTCGATCGAGAAGAACCAGTGGTGGTTCATCATGCGGATATTGTCGTCGTCGATGGGATTGGCGATGGCGATGGCCGCATGGCGCACGCGCGCCGAACCGGCGGCGCGCGCGTCGGCGCTGTCCATGTAGGCGCGGATGGCGTCGAGCAGCGAGGCGTAGTCGTCGCAGGGCAGCACGGCCACCGCTTCCAGGTGGCCCTGGCGCGTCTCGAGCACGAAGCGGGCATTGGTGCCGCCGATGTCGGCCAGCAGGCGCGGTCCGTCGCTGAAGCGCTCCGCCGGGTCGCTGCCTGCTACTTCCATTTTTTCATCAATTTTCATGGCGGTGCTTTATCTCGTATGCGTGCGCGGTCGTGGCGGCGCACTGTCGTTATGGGCAAAAACCAAGGATTTTAATTCGTATACGTCCTGCGTGCCGAAAAATGCAACTCCGCCTTGCGGATGCTCATGCATCAGGTCAAAAGCGGACACATCACCATGAAAAGCGGTGGCTTGAAACGGCAAATAAGAGCGCCAATAAAGTGTCGCAGACTAGTCGTAGGATTACAACATAATATGTTGATATTTGTTCGTAGTATAGTTACTATGTCCCTGCTGGAAAGAATTCTGGCCAGTACATTCGGCCACGAATGACTAGATAAAAAATAACTACTGAGGAGACTTACCATGCTGCATCGCAACATGTTGAAGGCTGTGTTGAAAGCACTGCCAGCTGCCATCGTCGTAGCCATCGCCAGCGGTTCCGCCGCAGCCGGCCCCATGTACCCTGGCGACGCGGAAGGCTTCCACGGCTACCTGCGCGCCGGCGCCGGCAGCACC
>NZ_JBWKUZ010000010.1:0-65051 GCF_059421435.1 Janthinobacterium sp. GW821-FHT03A03
GTGATGGCCGGCGCGCCGGCCGCCGGCGCCGCGGGCGCGACCGGCCCTTCCGGCACATCGCTGGCAGGCGCCGTCAACTGGGCCGTCACGCTCGATGGCAGCGCCGTCGGCGGCGGCGGTGGCGGCAAGCGGGGCTCGGGCACGGGCTGCAGCTTGGGCGGCGGCGGTGGCGGCGCCACCGGCAGGGGCTTGGGCGCTTCGGCGATCAGGGCCATGCTGACCACCTGCTGCCTGTCCAGTCCCGGCGGCACCGTGTCCGCATGCGAAGTGAGCCATTCCAGCGCCATGTAATGCAGCACGCCGATGACCGCGACAATGACGACGGTACGGCGGCGCGGTGGCGAAAAGAAGGAAGCGGGCATCATGGGCGCTAGTGTACCGCTTTCGCCCCACTGCTGCCCCTTGCCCGCGCTCAACTTCTGATGTTTTATGTAAGAAAATGTTGGCGGCATTGCGTCAGTTGCAAGCTGATATCTGCTACGCTAAGGGCAGGAACGAACCTACCAGGAGACTCAGCATGGCAAATCCGCAAATGCCCCACATTCCGGGCGCAGCAGTTGTGACCGATACGCTCGACTTCGTCAAAAACCTGTGGGGCAGCATGAGCGTCCCCGGCATGGGCATGCCCGGCATCACGGCGCCCACCATGTCGGTGGAAGAACTGGACAAGAAAATCAGCGACCTGAAAGCCGTCGAAGCGTGGCTGAACCTCAATACCAGCATGCTGCGCGGCAGCATCCAGGCACTGGAAGTGCAGCGCGGCACCATCGCCACTCTGCAATCGATGGGCGCTTCGCTGGCGGCGGCCATCAAGCAGCCGGGCGCCAGCGACAAGCCGCTGTTCGAATCCGCGCCCTACGCTTCCGCATTTTTCCAACAAGCAACGCCAACACCGGCCGCCCCTGAACCGGCGCCCGCGCCCGCCCCGGCGGCGGAACCTGCGGCAGCGGCGCCCGGCGACGCGGCGGGCCATGCAGCGGCCCAGCTGGCCAATCCAAGTGCTTGGTGGAATTTGTTACAAGATCAATTCAAACAGGCGGTGTCGACGGCGATGTCGCCCGATGCGGCGGCGGCCAGTTTCGGCGGCGCCGTCAACGCCAAGCCAGCGGCCGGCAAGCCGGGCAAACCTGCAGAGGCAGGCACGGCAGCCAAGGCTCCGGTGCGCAAGGCGCCCGCGAAACGCGCGGCGCCCAAAGCCAGGACGGCAGGCAAGGCCTGACGTCCCGTGGCGGCGATATGATCAGGCGATACGATGAATGCGGATCGCCTCGATCATGTTGTCGGCCTGGCGTTTAACGTCACCGATCGTGATCAGGCCTTCGTCGGCCAGCGCCTTGGCGTGCTCGTACGAAGTCTGGAATGTTTCCAGCGTGTCTCCCTTGGCGGCAACCGGGCGTACCCAGGCAACGGCGCCGACTTTCATTTTTTTGTACACTTCATTGACCACATCACGCATATTTTCTTCCTTATTGTTGTAAAGCAACTCAAGCGCAGGCGCGCCCACGCTGACCCCTAGTTTATCATCCGCCGCGCTCGCGCACCGGTTTTGCGGGTTTTTCCGGCGCGGCCTCCGTATTTTCCACCACCACGGCCTCCCCTTCCGGCGCCGGCGGCGGCGTCAGTTGCACCAGTTGCTCCATCAACTGGGCGAAGCGCTGTTGTCCTGGTGCAATTTTGTCTACATACAACAACACTTCCATGGCCTCTGCCGCCAAGTCCGCCTGGTAGCCGCGTTGTTGCAGGAAGGAAACGATGATTTGCGCGGAATTGAACAGGATGCGCAGATTGTTCGGCAGCTTTTCGCGCGCCGTGCGCATCCAGGCCACCGCTTCGTTGAGCTTGTCCGTCTTCCACAGCAGCACGCCCTTGTTCATCAGATCCGACGCTTCCTTGCGCGAGGCGATGATCAGGCTGGTGCCTTCGTCGCCCATCTTGGCCTTGTCGAAAATCTTTTGCACCTCGTCCTGCACCACCTGGTTGTCGTGGTTATTCTTCACCACGTAGCACAGCAGGCCGGCCGGCGCATCCTTGACGCCGACGGCAAACAGCAGGGTGGCCAGCTCCATGCAGATGTTTTTCTCGGGCCGCGCCGGGTCTTCCGCCAGCATCGCTTCGAGTTCGTCGCCGCACTTGCGCGCGCGCCGGTAATCGCCCGTTTCGTGGTGCACCATGCCTTCCGTGATCTTCGCGCGCAGGCCGATCTGCTCGGGCGAGAATTCGCGCTGCGCCAGCAGCAGCCATTGCAGCGCCTCCTTGGCATCCTTTTTCAGGCCGCACACGCGCGCCAGGCCCAGGTAGGCGTCCGGCGTCTTCATGACGGAAAACTCGCCGATGGAAATACACTTGCGGAAAGCCTTTTCCGCCATGCTGACATTGCCCACTTTCAGGGCCGCCAATCCCAGGTTGCGCTGGCGCGGCACGGAATTGGGCGACAGGCGGGCCGCCTTTTCCAGCACGCCGCAGGCCTCTTCGTGCTGGCCCATCAGCTGGTAGGCGACGGCCATCTGGTCGTAGGCGTCGATGTAATACTTGTTTTCGACGATCACGCCCTGGAAGATCTGCCGCGCCGCCTCGTGTTCGCCGTTGTTCATGCGGATCTTGCCCAGTCCCGCCCTGGCCCAGCTGTAATCGCGCTCGGCCAGCACTTTTTCGTACACGGCGCGGGCCTTTTCCGGCTCGCCGCTTTTCAGCAGCAAACTCGCCTTCATGCGCAGCAATTCCAGCTCGTGCAGCTTGTTGACTTCGATCTGCGCATCGCACAATTTGGCCGCGCGCAGATAATCCTTTTCCATGCAGGCCTGGTCGATTTCGCGGAAGACCTGCTTCTTGTGCCAGACGCGGTTCAGCCGCGTCAGCAGCACGCCTTCCGTGATGGGCTTGATCAGGTAGGCGTCCGGCTGGTGCTCGGCCGCGCCCATCACCGATTCCACGCTTTTCTCGGCCGACACCATCAGCCACACGCTGGACGGCGCCGTCAGATTGCGCACGCGCGTCTCTTCCAGCACCTGCTGGCCGTTCTTGCCTTCACCGAGGTTGTAATCGCACAGCACCACGTCGTAGCGCGTCTTGGCCAGCAGCTTCATGGCTTCGCCGCCGCTGGCCGCCTGGTCGATATGGCGCGCGCCCAGGTTGCGCAGCGATTCGCGCAGCAGGATGCGGATGCCGATGAAGTCGTCGACCAGCAGATAATGCTTGTCGGCCCAGTCGGTGCTGCCCGCTTCGGCGGCGGTGGCGTGGCTGTCGGTCATGGTGTCCTCGCTCAGGGCAGGCGCAGGGTGAAACAGCCGCCGCCCAGGGCGCCGCCATTGGCCAGGGCGATGCTGCCGCTCTGGCCCCGGTGCTTGTGCATCTTCGCCACTTCGCTGGAAAAATACAGGCCCAGGCCCGTGCTGTTGGTGGAAAAATTCACGCCGGAGGCCATGCCGTCCATGGCCGCGCTGCCCGCGTCGAGCAAGGCCTGCGTATAGCCGTCGCCATTGTCTTCCACGCGCAGCTCCAGCATGCCGTCGCGCTCCTGCACGGACAGGCGGATGGTGTCCTGCGTATAGCGGATGGCGTTGTTGATGGCATGCGCGAGCACGCCGATGACGAGGTCTTCGTCGAGGGTCCAGATCAGCTGAGGCGGACAGGCCGTTTCCAGGCGTATGCCCTTGGAGGCCAGCAGGATCTTTTCCTGGTCGACCACCTGGTCGATGACCTGGCTCACCAGCTGCGGCTGCACGTCGAAGGGGTAGCCGGGCTTGCCCACTTCCTTGTACAGGGCCAGCAGCTGGATCAGGTTATCGTTGAGACGCTTGGTCTGGTACAGCATCTGCGCCATCTGCAGGTAGGCGGGATCGGCCTGCGGCGCGGGCTTGGCCTGCTCGGCCGCCAGCAGCGACTCCAAAGTGCCACTGACGACGCTGATCGAATTCTTCATGTCGTGCACGGTCGACGCCAGGAACAGGAATAGCTCGGGCGAGCTGTGTTGATCTTCCACCGGATATCTCCTCGGGCGCCGGCGGCACGGCGCCGCGGCTTGAATATTGCCAAGGATAAATTATACCGCCAGCCTGCGGCCGCCTGCCAGCCGCGCGCAAAGTCCGTGACATGACGCAACAATGCCGCCCCCGCTGGCGCAGGGACGGCATCAGCTTGCCAAGCAGACAAGATCAGCGGCGCGCGCCCGCCAGGCGGCGCACCACGGCGATCATGCGGTCGATCTCCTCGTACGTGTTGTAGAAGGCGAACGACGGGCGCACCGTCGCTTCCACGCCGAAGCGGCGCAAAATCGGCTGGGCGCAATGGTGGCCCGAACGCACGGCGATGCCCTCGTCGTTGAGGGCGCGCCCCACTTCCGCCGGCGCATGGCCGGCCAGCACAAAAGAAGCCACGCTGGCCTTGTCCAGCGCCGTGCCGATCAGGCGCACGCCGGCAATCGCTTGCAGGTGGTGCGTGGCGTATGCCAGCAGCGCGTGCTCGTAGGCGGCGATGTTTTCCAGGCCGATGCGCTGCACGTAATCGATGGCCGCGCCCAGGCCCACGGCGTCGGCGATATTGCCCGTGCCGGCCTCGAAACGGTTCGGCACGCCCTGGTAGACGGTGCGCTCGAACGTCACGTCGGCGATCATGTTGCCGCCGCCCTGCCACGGCGGCAGCTGCTCGAGCAAGTCGGCCTTGCCATACACGGCGCCGATGCCCGTCGGGCCGAACACTTTATGGCCCGAAAACACGTAAAAGTCGGCCCCCAGCGCCTGCACGTCCACGCGCAAATGCGACACGGCCTGCGCGCCGTCGACCAGCACGCGCACGCCGGCCGCATGCGCCAGCGCGATGATCTGCGCCACGGGCGTCACCGTCCCCAGCGCATTCGACACCTGCGTCACGGACACCAGCCGGGTGCGGCCGTTGAGCAGCTTGCGGAACTCGTCGAGGATGATCTGCCCGCTGTCGTCGACGGGAATCACGCGCAGCATCGCGCCCTTTTCCGCCGCCAGCTGCTGCCATGGCACGATATTGGCGTGGTGTTCGAGCTGCGAAACGATGATCTCGTCGCCGCTGCCGATGTACTTGCGGCCGAAGGTGTTGGCGATCAGATTGATGCCTTCCGTGGCGCCGCGCACGAAAATGATTTCATTGGGAGAAGCGGCGCCGAGAAAACTCGCTACCTTGGCGCGCGCGGCCTCGTACGCGTCGCTGGCGCGCGCCGCCAGCGCATGGGCCGCGCGGTGGATGTTCGAATTCTCGTGCGCATAAAAATATGCGATGCGATCGATCACCGACTGCGGCTTGTGCGTGGTGGCCGCATTGTCGAACCAGGCCAGCGGCTTGCCGTTGACCCGTTCGGCCAGCACGGGAAAGTCGCGCCGCACGGCGTGCACGTCGAACGGCGCCGGCGTCTGCCCGTCGCCCCGCTGGGTCCCCGCTGGCCGCGCGGGCAGCTCGGTCTGGAAATAGAACGCGGGCTGGCTGCTGGCCGGCGTCACCGGCAGCTGGCGCGCAGGCGAGCGCTCTGGCGCGGCAAGCCAGCCACGCAGATCTTCGGGAGCGGCCTGCCCCAGCCCCTGCTGCGCCAGGCCATCGAGCTTGCTGCCTGACGCGGGATAACCATGCGCGCCACCGATAAAATAATACGGCGATGGCGCAGCGGGCGCGTTGATCGCCGACAAGCGCGGCGTCGGCACGGAGGCGGGCGCCGGTGCGAGCGGAGACGCCAATGGCGCCGTCACGGGCGGCACCTGCGCCGTCGCCACGCCGGGAGCGATGGCCGCGAACGAAGGGCCGGGTTGCGGCGGCGCACGGTGCACATAGCGGGGCGCCGCATCGAGCACGCTGCCCGAGCCGCCAAGGCTGGGGGATTTATCCGGACCGGGCAGCCGCGCGAAAAATTCACCGGCCAGGCGGTTCAGGGTCGCCTCGTCGGGCAGGAAGGACGGCGGCGCCAGGGCCGCCGCGCCATCACTTGTAGGTGTCTGGGTAGTCATGGTATTTACCGATCTCCACGTCTTCCAGTACGGCCAGCGCATCGTCGGTCAGCACGGCCAGCGAGCAATACAGCGAAATCAAATAGGACGAAATCGCATGGCGGTTGATGCCCATGAAGCGCACGGACAGGCCCGGGCTTTGCTCGCCCGCCAGGCCAGGCTGGAACAGGCCGATCACGCCCTGGCGCTGCTCGCCCGCGCGCAGCAGGATGATTTTCGTCTTGCCGTCCTCGATGGGCAGCTTATCGGACGGCACCAGCGGCACGCCGCGCCAGGTGAGAAACTGGGAACCGAACAGGCTGACGGTGGGCGGCGGCACGCCGCGGCGCGTGCATTCGCGGCCAAAGGCGGCAATGGCCAGCGGATGGGCGAGGAAGAAGCCAGGCTCCTTCCACACTTTCGTCAGCAGTTCGTCGAGGTCGTCCGGCGTGGGCGCGCCCGTCAGCGTAAAGATGCGCTGGTCGTCGTGCACGCTGGCCAGCAGGCCGTAATCGGGATTGTTGATCAATTCGCTTTCCTGGCGCTCCTTGATCGTCTCGATGGTCAGGCGCAGCTGCTCCTTGATCTGGTCATGCGGGCTGCTGTACAGGTCCGACACGCGCGTGTGCACGTCGAGCACGGTGCTGACGGCGTTGAGAAAATACTCGCGCGGCTGCTCGTCGTAGTCGACGAAGGTTTGCGGCAGTTCCGACTCGTCGCGCTGCGAACAGGCCACGCGCACGTCCTTCGGGTTTTTCACCCGGTTCAGGCGGTAGATACCCGCTTCCACGGGCAGCCATTGCAGCAGGTGCACCAGCCAGCGCGGCGTGATCGTGGACAGCTGGGGGACGCTCTTGCTTGCATTGGCCAGCTGGCGCGCGGCGTTATCGCCCAGCGCAAACTGGCTCTCTGTTACTTCTGCCATGACGACTCCTGATGAGAAAAATGAATATGCTTATCTGAAAAACAAATAAAGTATCGGGCGTCTCCCCTCTTCTCTCAACATGCTATCGCCATCATCGTGGCGCTGAATCGACCCGCTTTAATCCACCAGCTCCGGCTCGCAGCGGGCCATCAATCCCGCCAGGCCGACGCCCAGCGCGATGGCCAGTTTTTCCACCGTCAGCAGCGACGGCGTGGCGGCGCCCCGTTCGATTTCGCCGATGAACGAGCGGTTCAAGTCGGCCGCTTCGGCCAGCCGCTCCTGCGACCAGCCATGCCCTTCGCGCAACTGGCGCACGGCCAGTCCAAACTGTTTGATCAACATGCTGTCCTCATGGGTGGTGGGCAAAGGCGGGGTGGGATGGCGCCGGCAAGTCCGGCGCCTCCTGCTGGTTGTGCGCTTGCGTGATGTTGCTGCCGGGCGCCACGTTGCGGGTCAGCCAGACGTTGCCGCCGATGACGGAACCCTGGCCGATGGTCACCCGTCCGAGGATGGTGGCGCCCGCATAGATCACCACGTCGTCCTGCACGATGGGGTGGCGCGCCAGTCCCTTTTTCAGCACGCCGCCGGCGCCGGCTGGAAAACGCTTGGCGCCCAGGGTGACGGCTTGATAAATGCGCACCCGTTCGCCGAGGATGGCCGTCTCGCCGATCACCACGCCCGTGCCATGGTCGATGAAAAAGCTGCTGCCGATGACGGCGCCCGGGTGGATGTCGATGCCCGTCTGCGAATGGGCCACTTCGGCGATGATGCGCGCCACCAGCGGCGCACCGAGCGCATACAGCGCGTGCGCCAGGCGGTAATGGATGATGGCCAGGATGCCCGGATAGCACAGCAGCACTTCATCGACGCTGTGCGCGGCCGGATCGCCATGGAAGGCGGCCGCCACGTCCGTGTCGAGCTGGGCGCGGATGCGCGGCAGCGCGCGGGCAAAGCGCTGCACGATGGCCAGCGCCTGCTGTTCGACCGGCACCGTCTGCTGCAAGCCGTGCTGGCGCGCGTGGTAACTGAGTTCGCGCCGCACCTGTTCGTGCAGGCTTGTCAAGGTCGTGTCGAGCGTGTGGCCGACAAAAAAATCCTCGCTCTCCTGCTGCAGGTCGAGCGGGCCCAGGCGCATGGGAAACAGGGCCGCGCACAGGGCGTCGACGATGTCGCGCAAGTGCTGGCGCGACGGGAATTCGCGCGCGCCGCACTCCCGGCTGCTCATCAAGCCGTCGCGCCAGCGCTCGCGCACGGCGCGCAATTCATCGACGATCTGGCGCAATTCCCACTGCGGCTGCGCGGCGAGGGAGACGGGAGGCAAGGCTCGCTGGTTCATGGTGGTCCTGAAAGGTGAATTAGTCTTGCAGCCAGGGGAGTGCGTGCCAGCGCCAGCCGCCGCTGTGGCCGCGCTGCTGATGTGCGTCAAGGTCGCCCTCGAAGCCTTGTGCGATATTAAAGACATGCGTAAACCCCGCTTTGGCGGCCGCTTCGGCGGCCAGCGCCGAGCGCTTGCCGCTGCGGCACAGCAGCACCACGACGGCCTCCTTGCCGCCCGCCTTCGCTTCCAGTTCGCGGGTAAAACGGGGGTTGCGGTGCATGGCCGTGCCGGTGGCCCAGGCCACGTGCAGCGAGTGCGGCACGTAGCCGACGAAGGTGCGTTCCTCGCTGGTGCGCACGTCGACCAGCACGGCTTTGCCGGCCTGCACCAGCTGCCATGCATCCTGCGCGCTGACGACGCCCGCATACGGCAAGCCTTGCGCCTGCGCCTGGGCGCGGGCCAGATGGAGTACTTCGTCAAACGCCGCCTCGCCGTGCGCGGCGCGGGGATCGAAAATCAGTTCTGCAGCAGCCATCTTTCCACCTCTTGATTCCGTCGTCAAAATCCAGCACGCGTCCACTGTAGCGAACTTATGTTGTTCGGAAAACAAATTAAAAAGAGTTTGGAAAGCTGAAAAACACATATGGGGACTACGCGTGGAGCGTCCGCATATGGGGTCAGACCCTCACGCGCGTTGGCGCCAGGCTTTGCGTCAGCTGTGTTGGGGGTCTGCCCCCAGCCCTCGCCTGCTCTGCGCCAACGCTCAACCAGCGCGGCGGCGCTCGCGCAGCAAGAAACGCGCAGGGTCGAGCGCCTCCGCCAACTGCCTCTCCAGCGGCAGCGGCTCGCCCTCGAGCTGACAGGCCAGCAGCTCGGCCGCCAGCGGCGCCCAGATCAGGCCGCGCGAGGCATAGCCGAGCAAGCCAAACAGGCCGGGCCAGCGGGGCACGTCGCGCAGGCGCTCGCAGCGGCCCGGCACGCCCGGATCGGGCAAGGCGCCCGCCAGCGGCAGGCGGTCCGGTGCCACGCAGCGAAAGCCCGTGCGCCCGGCCAGCGGCGCGTCGAACGGGGCCACGCCCAGAATGTCGGCGATCTTCCCGATATTTTCTTGCTGGCTCGACGGGCGCAGCTTGGCGTCCGCGTCCGCATCGTAGCTGGCGCCCACGCAGACGACGCCCTGATAGGCCGGCGTCATATAGGCTTCGCGGCAGACGACGAAGGGCACGGACGGCAGGCTGGCTTCGGCCAGGTGCGTGACCTGGCCGCGCACGGCGTCGAGCGGCAGGCCGGCCGCCTGTTCAAAATCGATCGCGCCCGTGCCGGCGGCCAAAACGACGGTGGGCGCGGCCGCGATCAGGGCGCCTTGCGCATCGCGCAGCAGCCATTCGCCGTCGCCGCGCTCCAGGCGCAGCGCGCTGCTGGAAAAACGCCGCGTCAGCAGGCTGCCGCAGGCGTCGAGCATGGCCGCGCAGACGGAGGCTGGGCGCGCCCAGCCTCCCTGTGCGAACCACCAGGCGCCGTCGGGCGCCGGCGCGCCCAGCATGGCGGCCGCTTGCGGCGCTTCCAGCCAGCGGGCGAAGCCGGGCGGATACTGGCCGCCGGCGGCGATCTGCCGCTGCACCTGCGCATGTTCTGCATCGCGCGCCAGTTGCAGCACGCCGCATTGCGCGCCGTCAAAGGCGGCGCCGATGCCGCCCAGGCCCCTCCAGTAGCGCAGCGAATACAGGTAGGCGGCGCGCACCAGGCGCGTGGCGATATTGTCGTCCTTCGACAGCTGCGGCATGAAGATGCCGGCCAGGTTGCCCGACGCTTCGCTTGCCGGCTGCGCGTAGCGCTCGACCAAGGTCACTTTCCAGCCGCGCGCGGCCAGGCGTTCGCAGGCGGCGGCGCCGGCCACGCCCGCGCCGATGACGATGGCGCGCCGCTCCGGCGCCGCCGTGCCCACGCTGTCGCCGCGCCGGGCATAGAACACGGCGCGCAAGCGGCTCTCGTCGAAGACAAAACCGTTCTTTTGCAGCGCCGCGCGCTGCGTTTCGTCGAGGTGCACGGCATGCAGGCGCGCGCCGTCAACCATCAGGCGCGCCAGCACCGGCGTGGCCGGCGGCGCCCAGGCCAGGTGCACTTCATCGACTCTCGCCGACAGCTGCGCCAGGCAGGCATCGGGCTCCCCGATCAGCACGTCGAGGATGACGAGGCCGTCGCGCGAGGCCAGGCGGTGCAGGCCCGGCACGCAGGGTGGCCACAGGCTGCGCCACGGCTCGGGCAACTGGCTGGCGTCGACGGGACGGGGCGCCAGCGCGATGTAATGCAGCCTGCGCCCGCCATGCCGGGCGCAGGCCGCGTGAAAGCGCGCGCCGTCGAAATCCGTGTCGAGCGTGACGAGGGGCTTCATCGTCAGCGCCCCGCGCGGCAAAAACAGGCGGGCGCGTGGTCGTTGACCATGCCGATGCCCTGCATGTAGGCGTAGATGATGGTCGAGCCGACGAACTTGAAGCCCCGCTTGCCCAGGTCTTTCGACAAGCGGTCCGACAGGGCCGTCCTGGCGGGGAACTCGCCGGGCTGCCAGCTGTTGACGATGGGCTGGCCATCGACGTAGGCCCACAAAAAGCTGTCGAGCGTGTGCCCTTCCGCGCGCAGGCGCAGATAGGCTTGCGCATTCGTGATGGCCGCCGCCACCTTCAGGCGGTTGCGCACGATGCCCGGGTCCGCCAGCAGCTGCGCCACCTTGTCCGGGCCGTATGCGGCGATCTTTTCCGCATCCCAGTCGTCAAAAGCGGCGCGGTAGGTGTCGCGCTTGTTGAGGATGGTTTCCCAGCTCAGTCCCGCCTGCGCCCCTTCCAGGTTCAGCATCTCGAACAGCCGGCGCTCGTCGTGACAGGGCACGCCCCACTCCGTGTCGTGGTACTCGACATAGCGGGGATTGGCCGGATTGGCCCAGGCGCAGCGGAGAATGGTCATGGCATGTTCTTCGTAGGGGAAGCGGAGGTACAGTATAAATTATCGGCCGCGCAGCAGGCGCCCCAGTTCCAGCAAGCCGTGCGCCATCTCGGCCGGGGGAATGGCCGCAAATCCCAACAGCAGCCCCGGCGGCGTGGCGCACTCCGGGCCCGCCGCCGGATCGGCATAGTGGCCCAGCGGGCGCAACTCGATGCCGCGCGCCAGTCCCGCGCCGGCCACCGCCTCTTCGTCGTGGCCGCCGCGAAAATACGCGCACAGTTCCAACCCGCTGTCGGCCGGGCCGCACGCCAGCTGGTCGTCAAGCTCGCGCGCGATGCCGCGCAACAGCAGGTCGCGCCGCTCGGCATTGCTGTCGCGCGTGCGGCGGATATGCCGGCCAAAGTGGCCCTCGGCGATGAAGTCGGCCAGCGCCATCTGCGGCACGATGGCCGTGTGGCGGTCCATCACGGCCTTGGCCTGCACCAGCGCCTCGGCCAGCGCGGGCGGCGCCACCATGTAGCCCAGGCGCAGCCCCGGAAACAGCACCTTCGACAGGGTGCCCACGTACACCACGCAGCCGGCCCGGTCCTGGCTTTGCAGCGACGCCAGCGGCGCGCCCGTGTAGCGGTATTCGCTGTCGTAATCGTCTTCCACCAGCCACGCTTTGTTGTGCGCGGCCCAGGCCAGCAGGGCCAGGCGGCGCGGTAAACTCATGCTCACGCCCAGCGGCATCTGGTGCGACGGCGTCACGTAAGCCAGCTTCGCCTGCGGGCAGTGCGCCACGCCATACGCCACGTCCAGCCCCTGCGCATCGACGGGGACGGGAAAGACGCGCGCGCCGGCCGCGCGTAGCGGGCCGCTGGCGCCCCGGTAGCCGGGCGACTCCATCCAGGCGCAATCGCCGGGCGCCAGCAGGATGGTCGACAGCAAAAACAGCGCCTGCTGCGAGCCGGACGTGATGACGATCTGCTGCGGCGTGCACTGGACGCCGCGCGAGGCCTTCAGGTACACGCACAGCAGCTCGCGCAGCGGCAGGAAGCCGGCCGGGTCGCCGTAGCCGAACTGGTGGTCGGGACGGCGCCGGCGCCGCCCCTCCAGCCGGTTCCACACGTCAAACGGAAAATGGTCGATGCGCGGCATGCCGACGCGGAAGGCGCGCAGCGGCCCCCGGTGGAACGCCACCTGGCGCATGGCCGCCACCACGCCCTGCCCGCGCGCCGACAGGGGCCGCAGCAGGCCGGGCGTAGCTGCCGGCGGCACTGGCAGCGGCACCTCGCGGCTGACAAAGGTGCCGCGCCCGACGGCGCCATCAAGATAGCCTTCGGCCGTCAACAGCGCATACGCATTGAGCACCGTCTGGCGCGACACGGCCAGCAGGCGGCAAAAATCGCGCGTGGGCGGCAGCTGCATGCCGGGGCTCATCCTGCCATCGAGGATGGCGGCCTTGATGGCCGCATACAGCTGGCGGAACAGCGGCTCGGCGGCGCCGCGCTGCAGCGGCAAGGTGGCGATGATCGGGTTCAGGTGGGAGGCTGGCATGACGGGATGGCTCTTGAATTGGTAGCTTCAAGATAGCACTTATTGGCTGTTTTAAATAGCCAAGACTGGCGCTAAGATGGCGCATCCCCTTTATTCTTGCGGAGTACCCATGCATCAGTTTTTCGCCACCGTGGCCTGGCAGCGCGACGGCCAGGATTTCGCCGGCCAGCGCTACAGCCGCGGCCATGAATGGCGGTTCGACGGCGGCCTGACGGTCCCCGCCTCGTCGTCGCCCCTGTCCGTGCCGCTGCCGATGTCGGTGGCGGAAAATATCGACCCGGAAGAGGCGCTGGTGGCCGCCGCGTCGAGCTGCCACATGCTGTTCTTCCTGTCGCTGGCAGCGCAGCGCGGCTACGTCATCGACGATTACCGCGACGCCGCCATCGGCGAGCTGGGCAAGAATGCACAAGGCCGCCTGGCCATGACGCGCATCGTGCTGCGTCCGCGCATCGCCTTCGCGGGAACATCGCCCACGCCCGAGGCCTTGGCCGCCCTGCACCATGACGCCCACGAACGCTGCTACATCGCCAATTCGCTGACGGCCGAGGTGGTCGTACAAGGAGCGCACTAGATGTACACGCCCGCCACCTTCCGCGAAGAGCGCCTCGACGTGCTGCATGGCCTGATGGCCACGCATCCGCTGGGCGCGCTCGTGCGCCACGGCGCCGATGGCCTGTGCGCCGACCATCTGCCGTTCGAGATCGCCGCGCCCACGCTTGATGCGCCATTCGGCACCCTGCGCGCCCACGTGGCGCGCGCCAATCCGCTGTGGCGCGCCGCCGGTGCGGACGATGACTGCATGGTGATCTTCCAGGGGCCGCACGCCTACATCACGCCCGCCTGGTATGCGGAAAAACAGCGCAGCGGCAAGGAAGTCCCCACCTTCAACTATGCGGTGGTACACGCGCACGGCCCCCTGCGCGCCATCGACGATGCGGCATGGCTGCTGGGACTGGTGGCGCGGCTGACGGCGCGCCACGAGGCGGATCAAGCCGCACCGTGGAAGGTGGGCGATGCGCCGGCCGGCTATATCGACAAAATGCTGAAAGCCATCGTCGGCATCGAGATTCCCCTCACGCGCATCACGGGCAAATGGAAGCTGGGGCAGAACCGCAGCATGCAGGACCAGGCCAGCATGGCGCATGGCCTGGCGCTGGACGCCCAGCCGGGCGCCGCCCGGGCGCTCGGCGCGCTGATCGCCGCCAACGTCACCTCAGCGAGCTGACGGCCGCCGCAAACGTCAGGAACGACAGCGCCGTCGACACGAGGATGATGCGGGCGATGCGCGCAGCGTCGTGCTCCAGACGATAGGCGCTTGCCGGGAAAATGCTGGCGGCCGGCTACGGCTTGAGCTGGGCGCGGATCTCGCCGGCCGGGTAGGCGGCGCTGTGCACGTTCACGTACAGGTTGCCGGCCTGGTAGCTCGCATACTGGGACGGCGTGAGCATGGCGCCGGCCGGCACGGCAAACATGCCGGCGCTGGTCTGCACCAGCGGCACGATGACAGCGCCGTTGGCGCCGACGGGCGCTTCGTGGATATGCGCGACGGTGGCCACCATGCCCGTGTAGCGCACGCCGCCGCTGACGCTGCGGTCGTGCGCCACGCGGATATCGCTGTGGCCGCTGGCCGTGCTGGTATTGGCCGGCACTTCCTGCGCGCCCGTCAGGGTCACGTCATGGCCGCCCGGGTGATGCGGACCATGGGAACAGGCGCCCAGCAGGGTGGCCAGCGCCAGCACGGTGGCGGCGCGGCGTACGTGGTTTGGCAATGTGCTCATCGCAGTTCTCCTTCAACGGACATCGGCTCACGGATGGCGCCCTCCCGCACAAGCGGGCCTGCGCCGTGTCTCGCGCAAAAAAATCTTGCTGTAGTGCGACAGTAACGCCATCCCGCCGAGTCCGCTTTGCTTTGCGCCAAACTTGCTGCGCGCCCCGCCGCGCCCCGTTCAGGCAAGATGGCCTTCGGCCACCCAGCCACGGTTGGCGGGCGGCGCCTTCGGCTTGGGCGCGATGCCGCTGCTTTTTTCCGCATCGAGGATGATGCTGCGCATGCTGTCGCTGGCGGCCGGCCCCGGCGCGAACGCGTAGTACTCGTCATTGATGGGCAAGCCCGTCATGGCGTCGACCAGCACCGGATCGGCGGCCAGGCCCGTGTCGCGGCTGGCGATGACGAGGCTGGCGCCTTCCGGGGCGAAGTTCTCATTGCCCCAGGCAATGAAGGCCAGCAGGACGGGCTTGAATGCGCGGCCCGGCTTGGTCAGCACATAGTCATAGCGGGGCGGCTTGGCGCAATACAGGCGGCGCGTCATCAGCCCCCCTTCCACCAGGTCCGCCAGGCGGCGCGTCAGGATGGTGGGGGCAATCTTGAGGCTTTTTTCAAATTCATCGAAGCGCGTCTTGCCGTAAAACGCTTCGCGCAGGATGAGGATGCTCCACCATTCGCCCACCTTGCCCAGGCTGCGGGCAATCGGGCATGGCAAATTATTAAAGTTGGTATGTTTCATGACCATCTCCTCACGTTGATCCAACACAACAATCAAAAAAAATCTTGCAGTTGCCACACAAAAATTTAGTTACTATCGCTTTGCAAGCCGTTTCCCGCCCCGGCGAGGGCTTGAAAATACGCGAAAACTCACACTTTTCTTGCTCCAGTACAATCATGCCCAGTCCAGCTTCTCCCGTCCCGGTGTGCGAAACGGCGTCAGAGAATGTTGCTTCCCGTCCGTTTTTCACCTGATACGCTTACGATGACTCCTTTGAAATTTGCCGTCCTGCCAATGTTGCTCGCCCTCTCCCTCTGCCAGACCACCGCCGCCGCCACCGTCTCCTCCGCCTCGTTCCAGGCCACCTTCGTCATCAGCGAGGCCTGCACGATACGCTCGCACCTTGCGCAGGCCCAGGTGCAATGCCGCCATGCGACCCCCTATCAGGTACAGCCCGGCCAGAGCCCGGCAGGCGCGGACATGCTCACCGTCAGCTTCTAAAAATAAATCGTCGCCGTCACCGTGTCCTTGTAGTCGCCGGGGCGCGGCGACACCTGCGCCGGAACCCGGCCGTAAATCGTCAGCGGCACGCTCGCGCCCGTGCCCGTCCCCGTGACCATTGCGGTGCCGCCCGTGCCGTCGCCCCATGGCGGGCCATCGAGGGTGGACGACAGCAGATAGCTGACCTTGTCGGTGGTCACGGTGTTCTTCATTTGCCGGTTGGCCACATTGAGCGCCACGCTGCCGCCGTTCAGGGCAATCTGATACGCATTGTTGTTCACGCAGCGCACCGACAGGGTGCTGGTGCTGCGCAGGTTGCCCGTCAGGATGGAGGCGTTGGCAAACGCCATCGGCGTGGCCGTGATCGTGCAATCGTTGACGGCCGTCGCATTCACCGTAAAGCCGAAGCTGCCGCTGCTGGCGCTACAGCCCTGCAAGTTGACGAGGCCATACGTGGTGTAGGTGTAGGTGCCCACGCCGGCAAAGCTCGACGTATAGACGGTATTGGCGTTGGCCACCGTCGGCACGGCCGCCAGGGCGGCGCCGGCAGGAATCTTCGCATACACGGTGAACGTCATCGAATACGTGCCGGGCGGGGCCAGCAAGCCGGCCGACAGGACCATGTCGAACGTCGATGGCGCACCGGCCACGCCGGCGCCGCCCCAAATCTTCGCCGTCGCATATGAACTGTCCACGTACACGTTGTATTCCATGCGGTTGGCGCCGTTGCCCAGCTTGCGCGGCAGGGCCGAGGTGGAATTCGTGCCCAGCCCCAGCGAGATGCACACTTGCGCATTGGGCGTGAGCAACTGTCCCAGGTTCAGCGATGAAAACAGGCAGCTGAAGGTCCCCGTTGCCTGCGCCACGTAATCGGCGCCGGAAATCGGACTGATCTGACCGAAATCGATATTCGTCATGCTGACCGTGCAGGTATCGGCCGCCCGCGCCGCATTGCCCCAGGCACAGCCCAGCAGCAAGACGAGACATGGCAGCAGGCGGCGCATCAGCGGCCTCCCCCGGCGCCGGCAGCGCAGCGCAGCGGGCCGATCACGGGCAAGCCGCCCGCCGCCGGGCGCGCATAGGCAAAGCGCACCGTGCAGGTGCTGTCGCCTTCGCCAATCTGTAATTGATTTTGCTCAAGCAAGTCGTCGATAAAGGTGATGCCGTCAAATCCCACCACCGTGCGCTTGCCGCTTTGTACATGCAGCACGGGCAAGCCCGTGGCCAGCGGCTTGCCGTCGCCGTCCTGCACGATGACGGTGGCGGCGCTGTAGCGCCCGATGGGAAAGGCGGCCAGCACGCCGGCCAGCTGCCGCGGCACGACATTGATATGCGTCACGGGCACCCGCGCATCGACGCCCAGTTCATCCGTCGCGATGCTGATCTGGTTACTGCCATACGGATTCAGATTCGGCACCAGCAGATAGCCGCTGCCGCCCGTCACGCCGATCTGGCGGTTCTCATGCAACACGGGAATGTTCGCCACGCCGCCCGTGGACACCAGCGCATAGCCGTTGCCCACCTGGCGCGCCGCCTCCAGGTGGCCATCCATCAGCACCAGCGCGCCGGCCGCGCCCAGCGAAGAGACAGTGCCGCTGCGGCTGTTTTGCGTGCGCGCGCTCACGCGGCCGTCATTGCCCAGGTATTCCACTTGCGCCTGGCGGTAAGCGTTGCCGCCCGCCGTGCCGGCCTGCACGCTCCAGCCGAAGCCGCCGCCAAAGTCCGCCGCGCGCTGCGCGCCGACACTGCGGCCGCTCTCGCCGTTTTGCCGGCTGCCGTTCACGCTGAGGGCCAGATTGTTGTCGAAGGCCATGCTCAGGCCGAAGTAGAAACCCCGTTTATCGCGTTGCCGCAAGTCCTGGAACAGGCTGGCGCTGAAGAACAGGCCGTGAAACAGGGTGGCCGCATAGCCCACGGTGGCAATCTTCGACGGCGGCGCGCCCAGTGTGCGGTAACGGATATAGCTGCCGCTGATGCTGCTTCCGGCCGGCAATGGCAGGCTGACCGTGAGGCGGTCTGCCGCGCGCACGACGGGGCTGCCATCACGCGAGGCCAGGTCGCCAAAACCGGCGCCGGCGCGCACGCCTTGCACATCGATGCTGAAGCGCGGCCCCAGGTACTGATAACCGGCGCCCAGCTGCGCACCGCGGCTGCGGCCGGCGCTGGCCGACAGCGAACCGTTGAGCACGCCCGCCTGGCCCAGCCGCCACAACGCGCCCGCCCCCGCCTGATACAGGCCGGCCGCCAGTTCCGCATGGCCTTCGACGGTGAGACGGTCACTGACGCCATGGCGGCCGGAAGCGCTGGCGACCAGTTGCCGTTCATAGCCGAACAGGCGGCGCCCATAATCGCGCCGCACGGCTCCCGCCTCGACCGAGTAATCGCTCAAGCCGCCGGCCAGCATGCGCGTATCGACGTACAGGGGCAGCACGGTCGTCACGCTGCGCCCCAGCGCATCGCGGGTGACGATGGTGGCCTGGCCCGCGCCATTCACACCGGCCACCTGGTTCAGGATGAATGGACCGCTGGGTACGCTGGCAGAGTATTGCTGTACGCCATTGACGTACAGGCTCAGCGACGATGGCACCAGCGCCGTGCCGTCGACGGCGGCGACGGGGAAGGTCAGCAGGTCGGGGCGCAGCTGGAAATTCTTGCGCCACTGCAAGCCACCGACGCGCACGGCGCGGCTCCAGCTCAGCGATGAGGAAATCAGGTCGCCCACCTGCCACGTTTGCAGGGTGGCGGGATCCGCATGGCTCCAGAACGTGTCAAAACGCATGTATTTGCGCTGGCCCGCGCCCAGGTTCACCGTGCCGGTATTGCTGAAGACGCCGCTGTCATTGAAGTAGCGCACATCGTTGAACAGGGCGACGCGCCGCGTCTTTCCCAGTTCCGCATAGGCTTCGTAATTGAGCACGGCGCCTGGCGTGACCTGCGACGGCGGCGTCTGCGCCTCCGGGCGCGCGCTGATGCGGTACGGCGCGCGCAAGTCGTCCGCCACGCGCAGCGACACGCTCTGGCGCGCCGCGTCATAGTCGTAGCTGAGGCCTGGAATGGCGTCGAGCGCCACCTCGGCCTGACCGGGCGCGCCCAGGCGAGCCGGGTCCAGCCCCAGCTGCTGCAAGGTCGCCACGCTGCTGCGCAAGCCTTTGCCCACCTGGGTAAAGCGCAAGATCAGCCCGGTTGATTCAGCATTCAAGGTTACCTCCAGATACAGTTCATTCGGCGCCGCCGGATCGCTGGACAAGCTGGCCGGCCCCGGGTCGGCGCCCGTCACGCCGGGCGCGCCATCGGCCCAGTGCAGCGGCGCCATGGCCAGCAGCAACGCCGTCAGCGCGCGTGTCATGGCTCAGGCCAGTTGCGCCCGCCATGGCGGCAATCGTCAAGGTGTCGAAGTCTTGGCAATGAGCGCCTTCGCATTCACATTCACCGCGATGCTCAGCGGTCCATCCAGTTCAGCCTGGCCCGTGACAGGCAGACGCCATACGCGCATGCGTGCCGCCAGGACATAGCCGAACAGTCCCTTGCTGATCACAAACTCCTTCCCGGCCGGGTTCGTCAACGTCATCGCCCCGATCTGCGCATGGACATTGCCGCTGTTGCGGATGCGCAACATCCACTCGCCCTTGTCGCGGAACACTTGCCAGTCGAGCGCTTCCTTGCCCGGCGCGCCGGCCGGCAGCACGAACACGGGCACCGAATAGCGCAAGCGGATATCGACGCCGCTGCGGCCCGTGTCATCGTCGCGGCTGACTTCGTCGATGAGCACGCGATACGTCTTTTCCTGCGCGACGGGACCGGCCTGGGCACGCACCAGGCGGATGGTCTGGCGGCTGTTCGCAGCGATCTCGACAATGGGCGGACTGGCCACCAGTTCCTGGGTCGCCACCAGCGTTTCCTCGCCGTCGCGCTGGTCCCAGGCGAACACGCGCACCTGGCCATACATGGGCTGGTCGCCGAGGTTTTGCAGGTTGATGCCGGCCGCGCCCTGTTCGGCGCGGAAGTTGAGCGTCACCGGCGAAATCTGCAGATTGGCGCCCTGCACGCCCGCGGCACCGCACGCCAGCAGCGCCAGCCAGGGCCAGATCAGGGAGGCGGCAGCGGCCTTCATGCGTCGCCCGGCTTAAAAGTAAACGGTGGCCGTGATGGTCGACTTGTAAGTGTCGGGCGCCGGCGTCGCCTGCGGCGGAATGTTGCCGTACACGGTGATCGGCTGAGAGCTCCCATTGCCGGTGCCGCCGACCGTATTCGTGCCCTGCGTATCGCCCCACAAGGTGCTGCCCGCCGTCTGGAACAGGTTGAATTGCACCGTTCCCAGGTTGCCGCCGGTGCCGCTCAGATAACGCGTGGTGCCGGTCGAGCCCGTACCCGTGCCCGCCGTCAGGCCCACGTTGTACGGCGTGGTATTGGTGCAGGTGACATCCACGGTCGTATTGACGTTAACGGCAGTAGCCAGTACACCCTGACTTTGACCAAAGTCGAGATTGGCCGCCGCAATCGTGCAATTGGCGATGATTTTCAGGGTCACGTCAAAGGTCGTGGTGTTGCTGCCGTTCAGATACACGGCGGCATCGGCATAGCCAGGCAGGAAGGCCGCAGCGGCAAGGACGACACTGGCGGCAGCGGTCAAGCGGGGTGAAATAACTCGCAACATGATACCTCCTGATGACGGGACATCATTAATGCGCCCATCGGCTGAAGGGCTTCGAGGATAGTCACGGTATTGCCGGCGTTTTCTGGGGCACGCAAACCAGGACGACAAAATACTTGCGCCGAGAGTCAGGAAGCCAGGGACTCCAGCATTTTTTGCAGCATTTGCAAAACAGATTTTTTGGCAAGCGACATTGCTTAAAATCAATGCATGAGTGAATTATTAGCCATCTGGGAAATCCGCGCTTCTTCTCGCGGAGAAACCTCTTTTGAAACACGAGAAAAGCAGAAAAAAAAGAAAAAGCAGGGCATAATAAGCCACAACTTGCTATTTGGTTAAGTCATCCATGCCATGCCATTGACCAGCGAACCCATCAAAAAAAACATCCTGATCGTGGACGATTCCGCGTTCGAGCAGCGCATGCTGATGGAACTGCTGAGCGAGCAACCGTACCGTTTCAGCATCGCTTTCAACGGCTACCAGGGCTACCAGCTGGCGCTGGCCACGCATCCCGACCTGATCCTGCTCGATGTGCGCATGCCGGAAATGGATGGCTACACGGCGTGCCGTTTGCTCAAGGCGAATCCCGAAACGGAACCGATCCCCGTGATTTTTCTCAGCGGCGCCGATGCCGCCAAGGAACGCATCATGGGCTTGCAGGTAGGCGGCGTCGATTACATCTCGAAGCCGTTTACACCGGAGGAACTGGCCGCGCGCATCCATATCCACCTGGGCTTGATGCGTAAAAGCAACAGCACCTTGCCCGCCGCGTCGCCGGCCAGCGAGCGCCAGCAGCATCCCGACCTGGTGTTCGTCAATGCCGTCAAGCAACTTATTCTCGACAACCTGGGCAGCCTGCCCAACCTGTCCGAAATCGCCCGCAGCGTGGGCACCTACCGCGAAAAGCTCACCCTGATGTTCCGCGAACAGACGGGCATGACGGTCTTCGCCTTCATCCGCGAGGCGCGCATCGCCCGCGGCGTGGAATTGCTGCAGCAGACCGAGATCGACGTGCAGGATATCGCCCTACTGATCGGCTTCCACAACGCGGGCAACTTCGCCACGGCCTTCCGCGAGCGCATGGGCATCACGCCCAGCGCCTACCGCCAGCGCCTGCAGGAGCAGACGGGCCAGCGGCAGGTGTCGAACGGGCACTGAGGGGCACGCATGCCCCCCGCACCCTAGAACTTGTAGTTCAGCTTGAGCGAGGCGAAGCGGCCGCGCGGATCGGCTTGCGTATAGTCAAAGCCCGAGGCCGAGTAATCCCACGGCGCGCGCTTGTTGGCCAGGTTCTGCACGATGAAGGTGACGTTCGCCGCTGGCGTCACCTGCCAGCTGGTGGTCACGTCAAACGTGCTGAAGGCGGCCACGGATTCATCGAGATGCGTGTTTTGCGCATAGCTGCCGACATAGTTCCAGGTCAGCGTGGACGACCATTTGCCCTGTTCCCAGGTGGCCGAGCTGACGCCGCGCCATTTCGGGATGGAGCCGAAATAATTGGTGCCGGCGCCGTCCGTCAGCGGCGCGCCGTCCGACAGCGGTTCGGCAAAGCGCAGCACGCGGCTCAGCTGGCCGGCCAGGGTCAGCTTGCCCCAGTCCTTGTCGACGAAGCGCTGGCGCAGGTCCAGATCGATGCCCGACACTTCGCGCTGGCCCTGGTTGCGGTACTGGCGGTACAGGGTCGTGATGCGGCCATCGGCGTCGCGCGTGATCTTTTGCGGCGCCGACGCTTCGTTGGCGATGGTGGTGGTGGCGCTTTCCGTGCCGATCACGCCATCCTGCTTGATGCGGTAGTAATCGAGGCCGATGCTCGAACTGCTGGTCGGCGAGACCACCACGCCCAGGTTCAGGTTATTCGACCGTTCCGGACGCAAGGCGGTGTTGGCGATGGTAATGGCCGTCACGCCGCGCGTCTGCGTCGGCGTGATCGGATCGCGCGGATCGAGCACGCTGACATAGCTGACGGCCGTGCTTTGCGTGATTTCCGGCAGCGACGGCGCGCGGAAGCCGCGCGAGACGGTGCCGCGCACCAGCAGCCATGGCGCCGCCTGGTAGCGGGCGCTGGCTTTCGGCGAAAACGCATTGCCGAAATCGCTGTAATGGTCGGCGCGGCCCGCCAGGTTGACGGACAGGTCTTTTACCACCGGCACGTTGAATTCGGCAAACAGGGCCGACACGCTGCGCGAGCCGTTGATGATGTTAATCGCCGGGCGCAGCTCGGTGCCGGACAGCACGGCCGTCGAGGTCTGCGAATCCATCTTTTCGCGGCGCCATTGCGCGCCGGCGGCAAAGCCCAGCGGACCGGCCGGCAACTGCCACAGGTCCTTCGCGGCCGAGAAGTCGACGGTGTCGAGCGTCGATTCGGCCGGACGCAGGGTCGACAGGCGCAGGCGGTTGCGCACCGCTTCGCTGTTTTGCGCCTGATCAAAGAAGTTATAGCTGCCGTCGGCCAGCACTTTCTGGAATTCGTAGCGGTTGACGAAGTTCTGCACGGTTTCTTCCAGCTTGCTGCTCGAGTGGCCCACGGCCGCGTCCCAGTCCCAGCCCGCCAAGGTGCCCTTGACGCCCGCCAGGGCGCGGTAGAACGTCACTTTGTCCTGCTTCAGGCGCGGTCCCAGGTCGAACAGGGTGGCCGTGAACGGCAGGGGCGTGGCGCCCGGATTGTTCGGATGGCCCACGGGCAGCACGACGGGTATCGTGTCGAGCGCCTGGGTGGCGTTGTTCCACACGCGCGTGGCATTGTTTACCGTCAAGGGCGCGCTGAAGGTCTGGTCGGCGCGCGAGTAGCTGTGCAGCAAATCGACATACGCTTCCATGTCCGCATTCAGCTTCAGGGTGCCGCGCGCGGCCGAGTGGATGCGCTGGATGCCGGGAATCAGGGTTTTGTATGGCGAGGGGTTGTACGCCAGCACTTGCCCCGTCTTGCCGGGCGTGATGTCGCCATAATTGACCAGTTGCAATGGCCCGCGCACGCCGCCCAGGGTCTTCGTCGGGTCCGTGCCCGCATAGTTGGTGATGGCCCAGCCCAGGCTGCCCCGCTGCTGCTTGCGGAAGTCCGCATCGCGCATCCACGCCACGTCGCTTTGCTGCAGCTTGTCGCGCTGCTGCGCATCGACCGAGAAGACCAGGCTGTAGCCGTCTTCTTCCAGCTTGCCGAAACCCGTCTGCAGCGCCGCGCTCTTTTCATGCTGGCCCGTGCCTTCGGTCGAACCGCCCCACTGCGCCGTAATGTCCGTGCCCGTGAATTCCTTGTACAGGATGATGTTGACCACGCCGGCCACGGCATCGGAACCATAGACGGACGAAGCACCGTCCTTGAGCACCTCGATGCGCTGCACGGCCGCCATCGGCAGGCTGTTCAGGTCGACAAAGGTTTCCTGCAGGTTTTGCGCCGTCGCATAGCTGGCCACGCGCTTGCCATTGACCAGGATCAAGGTATTTTTCTGGCCGATGCCGCGCAGCGACAGGCCCGAGGTGCCGGCCGAGAAGCTGCCCGTATATTGCTCGTTGTAGCTGTTGCCGCTGTTGGCGGAAATCGCGCGCAGCACGTCCGACACGCTGGTCTTGCCGCTGGCTTTCAATTCCTTGGCGGTGATGACCTGGACGGCGCTGGCGCCCTCCTTTTCGCTGACACGGATATTCGACCCGGTGACGTTGACGCGCAGCATTTCCTCCTCGGCATGGGCGAAGGCAGGAAAGGCGGCGGCGATGGCAAGACTGATGGCGAGTGGTTTGAACATGGTTTCCTCTTATTGGGATTGCGGCCTTCTTCAGATAAAAAAAGCCGAGCAGGGGCACGCGGGCCGGATGGGCCTGCGGGAATTACGACAACGGGGGGAATGCAGGAATTACGGGATGCGTGGACGCGCACGCATCGGCATCCACTGCGCCATGGATTGCATGGTCAGCTGGTGCCGGGTGGCGGAAAAAATGGCAGAAAGAGTAAAGCGCAACATAAAAGACACCGGTAAGCGGGGAAATGCCACTATATCGCGACGTCTTTATGGTGTGAACGAATTAAAAATTGATTGTATATATGATTTGAATCTAAGGCCTTGCCGATGGCGCGCCGTCAGGCATCGGCGATGGCCGCCGGCGGGGCCGCCGCCGCGCGGCGCGCCTGCAGGCGCCACCAGTACCAGGAGATGAGCGCATTGACCCAGTAGGCGGCGTACAGCACGGCCGTCAGGTACAGGCCGCGGCTGTAGTACAAGGGCACGGCCACCGTGTTGACAAGCAGCCAGAAACCCCAGGTTTCGATGCGCCGGCTCATCAGCAAGAATTGCGCGATGACGCTAAATACCAGCACCGCAGAATCGATGAAGGGCGCGTAGGCATTCGTGAAGCGGTGCAGCAGCATGCCGTAGATGAACACGGCGGCAAAACCGGCCGGCACCACCCAGGCCAGGCTGCGCCAGCCCGTGCGCGTGATCGGCAGCGGCTGGCCGCTTGCGCCGCGCCGCCATTGCAGCCAGCCGATGACGCAGGTAACGATGAAAAACAGCTGCAGCAGCACGTCGGCGTACAGGTTGACCTGGAAAAACAGCACGGCGAACAGCACGCAGCCGACCATGCCGATCCACCAGGAATGAATATTGTTGCGTCCGGCCAGGACGATGGAAACGGTCATCAGCACGTTGGCGGCGATCTCGAGTGGGGGAGTCAAGCGGTCTTCCTTTGCGGGGCAGTGGTTGGATGCACGGCGCCACTATAGCCGAATACACTGCCCGGTGTCCTGCGCGCCAGAGGCAATTGCAAGGGGGGCAGGCGGCGAAAACCGCGCAAAAGTCCAGGAAAAACACGCCAGGCAGGCCTTCAGCAGCAGCAACCCTTGACTTCCCTGGCCATTCTGGCAAATTGAATATCAAGTTGAAACTCTATGGAAGCACCCGTATGCGCATGCGCCATCTCCTGTTTGCGGCAGTGCTCGGCGTATCGGCCCTGCCAGCCCTGGCTTGCCGCATGACGATGGCGCTGGAGCAGTGGCCGCCGTACGTCTACCGCGACGCCGAGGGCCGCTACACGGGCCTGGACCTGGAGTTGCTGCGCGCCATCTTCAAGGAAGCCCGCTGCACCCTGGTCACCTTGCCGGAACTGCCCACGGCGCGACGCGAACTGCTGTTCCAGAAGGGGAAACTGGACCTGATGCTGGCCGCGTCCGAAACGCCGGAGCGCCAGTCGTATGCCCGCTTTTCCATTTCGTATCGCGATGAAGCCGTGGGCATCTTCAGCAAGTCCGGCCATGCCGACGGCCTGCGCCAGATCGCCAGCGTCGCGCAGCTCGCGCGCGGCAAGGCCACCCTGCTGGCGCCCAAAGTGGGCTGGTATGGCGCGCAATACGCGGCGGCCCGCCCGGCGCTGGAAAAGGCCGGCCGCCTGAATGCGTTCGGCACCTTCCAGCAAGGCGTGCGCATGCTCGACGCGGGCCGCGCCGACCTGCTGATGGGCGACGTGCTGGCCGTGCGCCACGAGGCGCGCCAGCAGGGCGTCGCCTTGAGCGCCCTGCCCTTCCTCGCGCTGCGCGCGCCCGTGCACCTGATGCTCAATGCGCACAGCACCAGCGCCGCCGACCTGGCCCGCCTGAACGCCGCCATCACGCACCTGGAGCAGCGCGGCGCGCTGGCGGCGATCCGCGCCAGCTACGACGCGCCGTAAGGCGATCAGCCCTTGGCAGCCGCTTCCAGGATTTCCAGCTTCGTTTCGCGGCCATTCCTTTGCACGCCCTGCGCCTTGTCGTAGCTTTCGATCAGGGCGCGGTACGGCGGCACGATGTGGTCCGTCATGATGGCGGCGAACTCCATCGCATCGGCGCGGTTCCAGGTGCTCATCACTTCCGCCAGCACCGCATACGTATCGATCGGCACGGCGCCGGCCTGCGCCACGCGCGCCATGGTGATATCGGTGGCCATCTTCGACCAGTTGCCCGAGGCGTCGATGATGGCAAACACCTTGTAGCCGGCCGCCAGCGCGCTGATGGTGGGGAAAGCCATGCATACGCTGGTGAGCGTGCCGGCGATCAGCAAGGTCTTGCGGCCCGTCTTTTCGATGGCCTCGACCCAGGCCGGATTGTCCCAGGCGTTGATCTGGCCCGTGCGCGGGATGTAGACGGCTTCCGGGTTGAAATGGTGGATTTCCGGGATCAGGGGGCCGTTCGGGCCGTCCGGCACGGAAGCGGTGGTAAAAGTCGGCATGTTCGCCAGGCGCGACAGCTTGGCCAGCGCCGTGACGTGGCCGCGCAGCACGTGCTGCTCGATGTCGCGCACCAGCTGGAACAAGCCGCTCTGGTGGTCGATCAGCAGCATGACGGCGTCGTCGGGATCGATCATCGGTGGCAAACCTTGGAAGTTGGCGGGGGTGCTCATGGTAGTCTCCTGAAGGTGGCGCCGCCTGGCGGCGCCGGTTGAATGCCCATGCCGCCGGGTGCGGCATGGGTTGTTGCTTGCTGCCTGCTGCACAAAGTCGATTACTTCTCGATGCGGGCAAAGCGGCCGCTGTTGAAATCCTCGAACGCCTGCACGATTTCCGCTTCGGTGTTCATGACGAACGGGCCATGGCCGACGATGGGCTCGTCGATCGGCTCGCCGCTCAGCAGCAGCACCACGGCGTCGTTGTTCGCCTCGACGGTGATGCTGTCGCCATCGCGCCCGAACAGCGCCATCTGCGCTTCGCGCAGCACGCTCTCGCCATTGACCAGCACCGTGCCGTGCAGGACGATCAGCGCCGTGCTCCAGCCCCTGGTCACGGGCAGTTCCGTCAGCTTGCCCTGGGCCAGGCGCACATCCCACACCTGCATCGGCGAGAACGTGCGGGCCGGGCCATGCTGGCCGCCGAATTCGCCGGCGATCACACGCACGGAGCCTGCATCGTCCGGCAACGCCACCGTGGGAATCGTGTCGCTGGTGATGGCCTGGTAGCCGGGCGCCGTCATCTTGTCTTTCGCCGGCAGGTTCACCCACAGCTGCACCATTTCCAGCGTACCGCCCGACTGCGTGAAGGCAGGCGAGTGAAACTCTTCATGCAGGATGCCGGCGCCGGCCGTCATCCATTGCACGTCGCCGGGGCCGATCACGCCGCCCTGGCCCGTCGAATCGCGGTGCGCCACTTCGCCCTTGTAGACGATGGTCACCGTCTCGAAGCCGCGGTGCGGATGCGAGCCGACGCCGGGCGGTCGCGTGCCGGGCGCAAATTCGGCGGGGCCGGCATAGTCGAGCAGCAGGAATGGGCTCAGCTGCTTGCCATGGCCGTTGTACGAAAACATCGAGCGCACGGGGAAACCGTCGCCGACCCAGTGCTGGCGCGGTGCGCTGTAGATACCTGTGACTGTGTTCATCTCGATCTCCTGTTGGGGTTTGCATTACGATGGAGACAGAATAGACTCGCAACGATCAACGCGGTAGACGGTAAAATAGGCCTTCAGCGTTCCAAAAATAGAACGATCAAGGAGGCGGCATGCAGGACCTGAACGACTTGTATTACTTTGTGCAGGTGGTCGACCATGGCGGCTTCGCGCCGGCCGGGCGCGCGCTGGGCATGCCGAAATCAAAACTGAGCCGGCGCATCGCCCTCTTGGAAGAGCGCCTCGGCGCGCGCCTGCTGCAGCGCACCACGCGGCATTTCTCCGTCACCGACGTGGGGCAGACGTTTTACGAGCATTGCAAGGCGATGCTGGTGGAAGCGGAAGCGGCGCAGGAAGCGATCGACCTGACGCGGGCCGCGCCGCGCGGCACGGTGCGCCTGTCCTGCCCCATCGCCCTGCTGCATGCACTGGTGGGCCCCATGCTGGCCGGTTTCATGCGCGACCATCCGCAGGTGACCCTGCTGCTCGAAGCGAGCAACCGCCGCGTCGACCTGGTGGCCGAGGGCATCGACGTGGCCATCCGCGTGCGTCCGCCGCCGCTGCCCGACAGCGACCTGGTGCTGCGCGTGCTGGCCGAACGCAGCCAGTGCATGGTGGGCAGCCCGCTGCTGTTCGCCGGCGCGCCCGTGCCGCAGGCGCCGGCCGACCTGGCCGACTGGCCCAGCCTGGCCCTGGGCACGCCGCAGCAGCACTACCAGTGGGATTTGCATGGCCCGGACGGCGCGCGCGCCCAGCTGCGCCACACGCCGCGCTTCGTCACGGGCGACATGCTGACCCTGCGCGACGCGGCCGCGGCCGGCGTGGGCGTGGTGCAGCTGCCGACCATGATGATCGTCGAGCAGGTGGCCAATGGCAGCCTGCTGCCACTGATGGCGCAGTGGCGGCCGCAGCGCGAAATCATCCACGCCGTCTTCCCGTCGCGGCGCGGCCTGCTGCCCGCCGTGCGCGCGCTGATCGACTACCTGGCGCACAGCTTCGCCGCGCTGGAGGAAGAATGAGGGTTTTCAGGTACGATGACGTACTCGCCAATCGCCTGGACACCGCATGCGTTTATTGATTCTGTCGGACCTGCACCATGAGTTATGGCGCGAGGATGCGCCGCAAGGCGATCTTGCGCTCAGCCGTCCCGACGCCGTGATCCTGGCCGGCGACATCGACACGGGCGCGCGCGCCGTTGCCTGGGCCGCCACGGCGTTTGCGGGCCTGCCCGTGCTGTACGTGCACGGCAACCACGAAGGCTATGGCCACCACCTCGACAAGGTGCGCCAGGAATTGCGCAGCGCCTGCGCCGCCACGGACAACGTGCATTTTCTCGACGCCGACAGCCACGTCATCACCGACCAGGCAGGCAAGCCGGTGCGCTTCCTGGGCGCCACCCTGTGGACGGATTTCCGCCTGCTGGGCGAAGATACGCGCCTGGCCGCCATGCGCGACGCGGAAGCCGTCATGAACGACTACAAGCGCATCCGCCTGGCCAACATGGGCTTTCGCAAGCTGCGCGCGGCCGACACGGCCATGTTCCATGCGCAGCAAAAAGCCTGGCTGGCGCGCGAACTGGCGCAGCCCTTCGACGGCCGCACGGTGGTCATCAGCCACATGGCGCCCTCGCTGCAGTCAGTCGACGACGCCTACGGCAGCGAGGGCTGCGCGCCCGCCTACGCCTCGCGCCTGGACGAGCTGGCCGCGCAGGCGGACCTGTGGGTGCATGGCCACATTCACGTCTCGCGCGACTACCGCATCGGCCCGTGCCGCGTCGTAGCCAACCCCTGCGGCTACAAGACGCGCAGCGGCACGCCGCAAAATCCCCGTTTTGATCCGAACTTCATCGTCGAACTGGCCCCGCGCTAATCCTCGGGCTTCAGACGCCCCGCCAGCAGTTGCTGCAGGCGGTGCTTGCCGGCCCGCCGCGCGGCCCTTGGCGACGCCTCCGACTGGTGCGCGCCGGCGCCGCCGCGCAGCCTGGCGGCCGCCACCAGCGGATTGCGCGGCTTGGACGGGGCTTTCACTTTGATCTTCATGGCCACTCCTTTCAGCCCTTGATGCAGACGACCTGGCGCAAGGTATGCACCACTTCCACCAGGTCGCGCTGATGCGCCATGACGGCGTCGATATTTTTATAGGCGGCGGGGATTTCGTCGATCACGCCGCCATCCTTGCGGCACTCGATGCCGGCCGTCTGCTCGGCCAGGTCGAAGCGGTTGAAGCGGCGCTTCGCCTCGCTGCGGCTCATGCTGCGCCCCGCCCCGTGCGAGCAGGAGCAGAACGATTCCGGATTGCCCTTGCCACGCACGATGAAGCTGCGCGCGCCCATGCTGCCGGGGATGATGCCCAGTTCGCCCTGTCGCGCCGAAATGGCGCCCTTGCGCGTCACATATAAATCCTCATTGCCATGCGTTTCGCGCGCGATGTAGTTGTGGTGGCAGTTGATGGCTTCCCCGTCGAGCCGGAACGGCGGAGCAAACTGCGCCAGCACGTCGAGCACGCGGCGCATCATTTCGCTGCGGTTGAGCAGCGCGTAATCCTGCGCCCAATCCACCGCGTCCACGTAGTCGTCAAATACCGTGGAGCCCTCGCTCAGGTACGCCAGGTCCGCGTCCGGCAGCTGCAGCTGGTGGCGCCGCATATCCTTCTGCGCGGCGGAGATAAAATAACGGCCGATCACGTTGCCGATGCCGCGCGAACCCGAATGCAGCATGATCCACACCCGCTGCTCCTCGTCGATGCAGATTTCAATGAAGTGATTGCCGCCCCCCAGGGTGCCGGCCTGGCAAATCCACGTGCGCTCGAACTGGCGCAGCATCTTGGCGATGCCCCGGTGGCGCTCGACGATGCGCGCCAGGCGGTCGCCGAGGGGCCGCACGGCGCGCGCCTGGCGCGAGCCTTGCACGCGG
This sequence comes from Janthinobacterium sp. GW821-FHT03A03, assembly GCF_059421435.1. Taxonomy (NCBI): domain Bacteria; kingdom Pseudomonadati; phylum Pseudomonadota; class Betaproteobacteria; order Burkholderiales; family Oxalobacteraceae; genus Janthinobacterium; species Janthinobacterium sp. GW821-FHT03A03. The sequence goes on from NZ_JBWKUZ010000010.1 coordinate 30,545, forward strand.
CTCCATTCGTGCTGCTCGAAGCCGACGGGCACTTGCGCTTCGATGGCGCTGCGCAGGCGCGCCAGGTTGTCGGGCAGGTCGCTGGCCGTCAGGGTCGTGCGCACGGCGTTCATGCCGCAGCCGATGTCGACGCCAACGGCGGCCGGGATGATGGCGGCGCGCGTGGGAATCACGCTGCCGACGGTAGCGCCGATGCCGGCATGCACGTCGGGCATGGCCGCCACATGCGGATGGACGATGGGCAGGCTGGCAATATTGTGCAGCTGGCGCAGCGCCTGCGCGTCGATATCGTCGGTAAAGATATGCACGGGCACATGGGCGCCGCGCAGTGTCTGATGAATGGGCATAACGTCTTCCTTGGTATTGTCGTTATGCCGGGGTCGTTTAAAACAAAAAACCCCGGCGAGTTTCCTCACCGGGGTTTTGAAGGACACCGGCTCGGGATCGGCAATGTGCCGATGGCCCCGAGCGTCATGCACGGGGCTAGTGGTAGTACAACTTGCTGCCAGCCTGCTCGAACATGGGTTTCCTTTCTTTTGTCTGGTTAATCTGAACTGCGGATGCTGATTCTGCACCTTATGCTGCAGTGCGTCAATCCCTTTTCATGGCGAAGACGCCAACGTTGTTATTTTGTCGCAGCTTCTTTTTCCTTCGCGATGCGGGCATCGAGTTTCGCTTCATTCCTGGCAGCGTAGTTGCTGCACGCCTGCGCGTCGATGAAGGGGTTCGGCGTGACGCCTTCCAGCAACTGCGTCAGCTTGCCGTCGCCGCCCGAGTGGTCGGGATGGGCCGAGACCAGGATGTCGCACGGCAGTCTGGCAAAGTCCTGCATGACGCGGCGGAAGGCCGGCGTCAGGTCTCCATGGCGTTCATCGCCCAGGTAGTGAAAATCGTCGGCCGCCACCGGCGTGAGGCTGGCGCCGAACACCACGTTCAGGCATTCCTCGCGCTCGGCATCCTCGCACGAGACCCAGGTCCAGCTGGTGCTGCCCGGCGTGTGGCCGGGCGTGTAGTGCGCCGTGATGGTCACCTCGCCCAGTTGCAGGGTTTCGCCATCGGCGATCTCGCGCACGTTTTCCACGGCCGGCATGGGGTCGATTTCGCCCGCTTGCGGGTCCATGGCGAGTACCGAGCCCGCGCGCAGCGCCTGCGCGCCGAGCGGACTGGCGACCACTTGCGCGCCGCTGTCGCGGGCCAAGGCGGCGATGCCGCCCGAATGGTCGAAATGCGCTTCCGTACTCAGGATGAACTTGATGTCCTCCACACGAAAACCCAGTTCGAGGAGATGCTCCTTGATGGCGGCCACCGACTGCGGCAGCGCGCCGTCGATCAGGATCAGCCCCGCCTGCGTGTGGATCAGCACCACGCTCAAGCCGCCCACGCCCACATAATACGTGTCGCCGTGGATGCGCGCCGGCTGCTGCGGGCGGTTCCACTGCGCCGCATACGGAGAAGCGATCGGCTGCGTCAACGGATCGACGGGGGGCGTAGCGGCATGCGCCGTCAACGGCAGCGCCATGGCGGCCAGCGCGATGCTGAGCAAGGTCTTGGGAAGAAAGAAAGGCGGCATGCGGCTCCAGGAAGATAGGCGGTATGAATAGATGCCACAGGGTAACGTCGCTACCCTCGCGCGGTCAAGCGGACGGGCGCAGCGACTTGCGCTACGATAGAGGCCCCTATACTGCCGCGCGCCCTGCCGCCTTCTTGCCATGCGTTTGCTGATCCTGTCCGACCTGCACCTGGAAGTCTGGGGTGCCGACACGCCCGCCATCGACCTTGCCGCCAGCCGCCCCGACGCGGTGATCCTGGCCGGCGACATCGACACGGGCAGCAATGCCATCGCCTGGGCCGCGCGCACTTTCGGCGCCCTGCCCGTGCTGTACGTGCACGGCAATCACGAGGGCTATGGGCACCAGCTCGAACACATGCAGGACGCCGTGCGCGACGCCTGTGCCAGCGCCAATGCCCATGGCGCCAATATCGGCCTGCTCGACGGCGACGCCGTAGTGCTCGACGGCGTGCGTTTTCTCGGCATGACGCTGTGGACGGATTTTTTACTCTTCGGTGCGGAGCGCCAGGAAGAAGCCATGCAGGCGGCGCAAGCCTACATGCCCGACTACAAGCGCATCAGCACGGGCGGCGACGCGCCGCGCCTCTTGTGCGCCAGCGATACGGCGCAGCTGCACGCGCAGCACCGCTCCTGGCTGGAGCGGCAGCTGGCGCAACCGTTCGCCGGCAAGACAGTCGTCATCACGCACATGGCGCCATCGATGCTGTCGGTGGACGCGCAATATGCGACGAACCTCGGTTCGCCCGCTTTCGCCTCGCAGCTCGACGACCTGGTAGCCCAGGCCGACCTGTGGGTGCATGGCCACATGCATGCCTCGCTCGACTACCAGATAGGCGAATGCCGCGTCGTCTGCAACCCCTGCGGCTACAAGCGTCCCGACGGCACGCCGGAAAATGAACGCTACGATTCCGGCTTCATCGTCGACATCGCCAGCGCGGTTTAATTTTTTCGATAGCGCAGCTGTACCACGCCGCTGGGCAGCTGGCGCGTGCCGTCCAGGCGCCAGTCGCTGCGCGGCAAGCCGTCCTCGAACAGGCGCACGCCGCGCCCCAGCACCACGGGCAGCACGGACAGAATCAGGCTGTCGATGACGCCCTCGCGCAAGCCGGCGCGGATGACGGCGCCGCCATCGAGATACACGTGGCGACAACCCTCCCCTGCCAGTTCCTCCAGTACTGACCGCACACTGCCTTCGCGGCGCTGCTCGCCATGCCGCGGCGCGAAATCGCGGTGGCTCAGCACCACCACGCGCTTGCCCGCATACGGCCACGGCGAAAAATCCAGCACGGCGTCATAGGTGGTGCGGCCGATCAGCAAGGTATCGACCTGCGCCATCAAGGCCGTGTAGCCGGTGGCCTCGGGCGTATCGGGCGCCAATTCGGCCAGCCAGGACAGGTCGCCGTTTTCTCCCGCGATGCAGCCGTCGATGCTGATGCCGAGAAAAACGCTGACAGAAGTTTTTTTCATGGGTGTGCCTTCATTTAATTCTACAGTGTAGAATTATGCCAATGAAATCGACAAAACTTCAAGCCATTGAAAATCCCGCGCGCCGCGCGGGCCGCCCCCGCCGCGCCGCGCCCGCGCTGGACGGCGATACCATCCTGCAGGCTGCCCTGGCTCTGCTGGAAAAACAAGGCGAAGCGTTTTCCATGCGCGCGCTGGCGCAAAGCCTGGGCGTCGACGCCATGGCCCTGTATCACTACTATGCGGGGAAAGATGAATTATTGCTGGCCTTGATGGCGCAGCGTTTTGCCGCGCTCGATCCGCGCCAGCCGCCGTTTACGCGGCGCCAAACGCCCCAGCGGCGCCTGCTCGCGCTGTGCGCACTGTACCTGGAACTGGTCAGCGCCACGCCGTATTTCGTGCGCCTGATGGCGCGCGGACTCGTGACGCAAGCCGACGTGGCAGAGCGGTTTACGGCGCTGTTCGAGCTGGCCCTGGAGGGCCTTGATCTGCCGCAAAATATCCAGCTGCGTGGCCGCGATGCGCTCGTCGATTTTTTGCACGGCTATGCGCTGGCGGGCAGGCCGGCCGGCGAGACGCGGTGGCACGCCTCGATTTCTCTGATCCTGGCCGGCATGCGCACAAGCGCTTAATTGAACTTCTTGAAATCCGGCTTGCGTTTTTCAAAGAAGGCAGTAAACGCTTCCTTCGCCTCGGCGCCGCCCAGCATGGCGCTGAACAGCTTGTTTTCGTCGGCGATAGCTGCCTTCATCGGCTCCATGCGGCTTTGCTTCATCAGGCGCTTGGTGGCGCGGATGGACGCGGCTGGCAATGCCACCAGCTTGGCGGCCTGGCCTTGCGCGAACGTCATCAGCTCGTACAGGGGCACGACTTTCGACACCAGGCCCATTTCCAGCGCTTCGCTGGCGGGGAACGCTTCGCCCAGCATCAGCTTTTCCGCCGCGCGCGGATAGCCGGCCAGTTGCGTGAGCAGCAGGCTGGAGCCGAATTCCGGGCACAGGCCCAGCTGCGTGAACGGCATCGAGAAGCTGGCGTTGTCGGCCGCGTAGACGAGGTCGCAGTGCATCAGCAAAGTCGTGCCGATGCCGATGGCGGGGCCGGAGACGGCCGCCACCACGGGTTTGCTGCTGCCATACAGGGCGCGCATGAACTGGAACACGGGGCGGTCATGGTCGAGCGAGCCATCCTTCGGACGCGCCGTCTTCATGAAGTCATCGAGGTCGTTACCGGCCGTGAAAATCTCGCGCTTGCCGCAGATCAGGATGGCGCGCACGTCATCGTCCGTCTCCGCCGCCACCAGCGCGTCGGCCAGGGTCTGGTACATGGCGCCCGTGATCGCATTCTTGCGTTCCAGGCGGTTGAATTCCAGGGTCAGAACACCCTCGCTCTTGCTGCACAAAATATCCATGTCGTCTCCAAAAGATAAAGGGCGCCGAGATATCCCCAGCGCCCAGGTTCTGACTAATCTTATCTGACCACTGACGTCACGACGCCTGTGTCATCAAACGCGTTCGAAGATGCCTGCCGCGCCCATGCCGGCGCCCACGCACATCGTCACCATGCCGTACTTCTGCTTGGTGCGCTGCAGCGCGTGGATCACGGTGGCGGCGCGGATGGCGCCGGTGGCGCCCAGCGGGTGGCCCAGGGCGATCGCGCCGCCCATCGGGTTGACCTTCGATGGATCCAGGCCCAGGTCGCCGATGACGGCCAGCGCCTGTGCGGCAAACGCTTCATTCAGCTCGATCCAGTCCAGCTGGTCTTGCGTGATGCCGGCGGCGGCGCACGCTGCTGGAATGGCGAATTTCGGACCGATGCCCATGATTTCCGGCGGCACGCCGCGCACGGCGAACGACGAGAACTTCGCCAGCGGGGTCAGGTTATGCTCGCGCAAAATCTTCTCGCTGACGATCAAGAGCGCGCCGGCGCCGTCGGACATCTGCGAGCTGTTGGCGGCGGTCACGCTGCCCTTGGCGGCAAACACTGGCTTCAGTTTTGCCAGCGACTCCATCGACGAATCGGCGCGCGCGCCTTCATCCGTGTCGACGGTGCGGCGGCTCACATCAACCTGGCCGGTGGCCAGGTTCGGCGTGCGCGTGATGATTTCCACTGGCGTCGTTTCGGCCTTGAAGAAACCGGCTTGCTGCGCGGCGATGGCGCGGCGGTGCGATTCAACGGAGAACGCGTCCTGCTGTTCGCGCGACACTTTCCATTGCTGCGCCACTTTCTCGGCCGTCAGGCCCATGCCGTAGGCCATGCCGATGTTCTCGTCGCTGAACATGTCCAGGTTCATCGATGGGTGGTGGCCCATCATCGGCACCGTCGACATCGATTCGATGCCGCCGGCGATCATGACGTCGGCTTCGCCCACGCGGATGCGGTCGGCCGCCATGGCAATGGCCGTGATGCCCGAGGCGCAGTAACGGTTGACGGTGACGCCGCCGACGGTTTTCGGCAAGCCTGCCAGCAGCACCGAGTTACGCGCGATATTGAAGCCCTGCTCCGCTTCCGGGAACGAGCAGCCGATGATGGCGTCGGTGATCAGCGCCGGGTCCAGGCCAGGCGCCTGCGCCAGGGCCGATTGCAGCACGCGCACCAGCAGGTCGTCCGGGCGGGTGTTCTTGAACATGCCGCGCGGCGCCTTGCCGATCGGGGTGCGGGTTGCAGAGACGATGTAGGCGTCTTGAAGTTGTTTGCTCATTTTATGCTTTCAAAGATGTTGAACGAGGTTCGTGTTCTGTCGAATGTCCGGGGTGGCGGTTTATCGCTTCTGCGACAAATACCAGTCCACCGTCACCTGTGCCGCCAGCGTGCCTTCACAGTCAAAAATATCGACTGCCACGGGAAACGCCACCTTGCCGTCCTGCGCCAGCTGCGCCTTCAGTGCGGCCAGGTCGCCCGGCACGCGGCCTTCGGCGCGCGTCGCGCCCCGGGCCACCTTCTGGTAGGCGATGCGCGACTCCTTGGCCACCGGGCGCAAGCCCAGTATCAGCTCGGCAAAGCCGCCAGCCATGGCCGCGCCGGAAGCCGTTTCGGCCAGGGTAAACAAGGCGCCCGCGTGCTGCGTGCCCAGGTGATTATGCAGTTTGGGATCGTCCGGCAGCGACACCTTCGAGGTGCCGGCGCCGATCTCGTCGATGCTGATCCCCAGCAGCCGCACGAAGGGCAAGGTGTCCATCATCTGTTGTTTGATACGGTCATACACCATGCTTGGCCTCACGCGCAGCAGTACTTTAAATACGAGGGACAGGATCGTCATCGACGTTGTGCTTAGTTGCGTACCGGCTTACCGGTCTGCATCATGCCCATGATCCGTTCCTGGGTTTTCGGATGGTTCAACAGCTCCAGGAATGCCTTGCGTTCCATATCCAGCAGCCACTGCTCGCTGACGAAGCTGCCCTGGTCCACGTCGCCGCCCGATACGATCTCGGCGATCATCTCGCCCAGCTTGAAATCGTGCGCCGAGATGAAGCCGCCGTCGCGCATATTGACCAGCTGCGCCTTGATGGTGCCCCAGCCGTAGCGGCCCGTCACCTGGATCAGCGACGGCAGTTGCGGACGGAAGCCCGCGTCGAACATGGCGCGCGCTTCGACCTTGGCCACGTGCAGCAGCTCGTAGGCGTTGAACACGATCACGTCGTCTTCCTTCAGGTAGCCCATCTTCTTCGCTTCCAGCGCCGATTTCGACACGTTGGCGGTGGCTGCGTTGGTAAAGCCCGTTTTCAGGAATTGCAGGATGTCGTTACCCTTGGCTTCCTTGTAGGCGCGCTGCGCCGCTTCCTTCAAGCCGCCGCCGGCAGGAATCAGGCCCACGCCCACTTCCACCAGGCCGATGTACGACTCGATCGAGGCCACGCGCTTGGACGCGTGCAGCGCCAGCTCGCAACCGCCGCCCAGCGCCAGGCCAGCGACCGCGGCGATCACCGGCACGTTCGCGTATTTCAGCGACATGAAGGTGTTCTGCAGTTCGGCGATGATAGGATCGACGGCTTTCACGCCGCCTTGCATGAAGGCCGGCAGGGCCGATTGCAGGTCGGCGCCGGCCGAGAAGGCGCCGCCTTCGGCTGCGTCGGCATGCCAGATCACCAGGCCCTTGAAGTTTTTCTCGGCTTCAGCCAGGGCCAGTTTCAGGCCATTGATCACGCCTTCGCCGATCACGTGCATCTTCGTCTTGAACGAGATGATCAGGACGTCGTCGCCCGTATGCCAGACGCGCACGGATTCGTCTTCGAAGACGGTGGTGCCGGCGGTCTTGCCGTCGATGGCGCCGCTGCCCAAGACCGGCGCGCGGAACGGCTGGCGGTCGTACACGGCCAGGCTGGAGCGGGGCACGAAGCTGTTCGATACGGCGGAATACGAACCTTCCGGCGTGTGCACGCCGCCCTTCTCAGCGACCGGACCTTCGAAGACCCAGGCAGGCAAAGGCGCATTGCACAGCGCATGGCCGGCGTCGATGTCTTCCTTGACCCAGTTGGCCACTTGCAGCCAGTTCGATGCCTGCCACGTTTCAAACGGACCGACGTTCCAGCCGAAGCCCCAGCGCATGGCGAAGTCGATGTCGCGCGCATTGTCGGCCACGGTGTCGAGGTGAATGGCGATGTAGTGGAAGGCGTCGCGGAAGATCGCCCACAGGAACTGGCCTTGCGGATTCGTCGACTCGCGCAGCGCCTTCATCTTCTTGACCGGATCCTTTTCCTTCAGGATGCGGGCGATGATGTCGGCTGCCTTGGCGCCGCCGGCCACGTATTCGCCGGTGGCAAAATCGAGACGTTGGATTTCCTTGCCGACCTTCTTGTAGAAGCCCGCGCCGCTCTTCTGGCCCAGCGCGCCCTTTTCCACCAGCTGCGCCAGCACGGCCGGCGTCTTGTAGACGGCGGCGAACGGGTCGTTCGGCAGGTAATCCTGCATGGTCTTGATCACATGGCCCATGGTGTCCAGGCCGACCACGTCCGCCGTGCGGAAGGTGCCCGACTTGGCGCGGCCCAGCTTGGAGCCGGTCAGGTCATCGACGACGTCCACGGACAGGCCGAATTTTTCCGCTTCGTGCACGATGGCCAGGATGCCGAACACGCCAACGCGGTTGGCGATGAAGTTCGGCGTGTCCTTGGCGCGCACGACGCCCTTGCCCAGGGTGGTGGTCAAAAAGCCTTCCAGCTGGTCGGCGATTTCCGGCTTGGTGAACGCGGTCGGGATGATCTCGACCAGGTGCATATAGCGCGGCGGATTGAAGAAGTGCACGCCGCAATAGCGCGATTTCAGGTCGGCGTCGAAGCCTTCGGCCAGCTTGGTGATCGACAGGCCCGAGGTGTTCGAGGCGAAGATCGCGTTCGGGCCGATGTGCGGGGCCACCTTCTGGTACAGGTCGTGTTTCCAGTCCATGCGCTCGGCGATGGCTTCGATGATCAGGTCGCAACCGGCCAGCAGGTCCAGGTTGTCTTCGTAGTTGGCTACCTGGATCAGCGCGGCGTCATCCTTGTTGCCCAGCGGCGCAGGCGACAGCTTTTTCAGGTTCTCGATGGCGCGCAGCACGATCGCGTTTTTATCCGTCCCGCCGGAGACATGCTCCGGCTTTGCAGGCAGGTCGAACAGCACGACCGGCACTTTCGCGTTGATGCAATGGGCGGCGATCTGCGCGCCCATCACGCCGGCGCCGAGGACGGCTACTTTTTTAACGATGAAATTGGTCATATTTTCCTCAAGTCTTAGAACAGGTCTGCGTCGAGTGCCATCAGGTTGGCCGAACCGGAACGCGCCTGACGGATCAGGGTTGCCGTCTCAGGCTGCAAGCGGGCGAAGTAGAAACGTGCGGTAGCCAGTTTGGCGGTGTAGAACTTGTCGCCGCTGGACTCTTTTTCGAGGGCGATCTTGGCCATCTGCGCGAACAGGTAGCTGTAGATCATGTGGCCGACGACGCGCAGGTAAGGCACGCAGGCCGCGCCCACTTCGTCAGGATTCTGGAAGGCCTTCATGCCGATTTCCATGGTCAGCTTGGTGACTTTGTCGCCCAAATCGCCCAGTGGGGTGACGAATTCGCTCATCGCTTCATCGGTGCCGTTGTCTTCGACGAAAGCCTTGATTTTTTCGCCGAACTTGCGCAGCTTGGCGCCGTTGTCGCCGAGGATCTTGCGGCCCAGCAGGTCCAGCGACTGGATCGTGTTCGTGCCTTCGTAGATCATGTTGATGCGCGCGTCGCGCACATACTGCTCCATGCCCCATTCCGAGATGTAGCCGTGGCCGCCGAACACTTGCATCGCGTCCGAGGTGGCGATCCAGGCGTTGTCGGTAATAAAAGCCTTGATGACGGGCGTCAGCAGCGCCACTTCGTCGGCCGCTTCCTTGCGCACGTCGGCGTCCGGGTGGTGCAGTTCGCGGTCGATCTGCAGCGCCACGTACGAAGTGAAGGCGCGCGCGCCTTCGGCGTAGGCTTTGCCCGTCAACAGCATGCGGCGCACGTCAGGGTGCACGATGATGCGGTCGGCCGGCAGTTCCGGGTTCTTGATGCCGGACAGCGAACGCATTTGCGTGCGGTCCTTGGCGTAGATCAGCGCGTTCTGGTAGGCGATTTCCGTCAGGCCCAGCGACTGCATGCCCACGCCCAGGCGGGCCGCGTTCATGAAGACGAACATGGCGTTGAGGCCCTTGTTCGGCTGGCCGATGATCCAGCCTTTTGCGCCGTCCAGGTTCATCTGGCAGGTCGAATTGCCGTGGATGCCCATTTTTTCTTCGATGGCGCCGCAGGTGATCGGGTTGCGTTCGCCGACCGTGCCATCCGCGTTCGGCAGGAATTTCGGCACCAGGAACAGCGAGATGCCTTTCGAGCCTTCCGGCGCGTCCGGCACGCGGGCCAGCACCAGGTGCAGGATGTTTTCCGCCATGTCGTGCTCGCCGGCGGAGATGAAGATCTTGTTGCCGGTGATGGTCCAGGAACCGTCCGCCTCAGGCAATGCCTTCGAGCGCAGCAGGCCCAGGTCGGTGCCGCAGTGCGGTTCGGTCAGGCACATGGTGCCCGTCCATTCACCCGACACCAGCTTCGGCAGGTAGACTTCCTTCTGGTGGTCGGTGCCGTGCTCCTTCAGGCACTCGTAGGCGCCGTGCGACAGGCCAGGGTACATGGACCAGGCCTGGTTCGACGAGTTCAGCATTTCATAGAAGGAATTGTTCAGCACGACAGGCAAGCCCTGGCCGCCGTATTCCGGATCGCACGCCAGTGCTGCCCAGCCGCCTTCGACGTACTGCTTGTAGGCTTCTTTAAAACCTTTGGGCGTGGTCACGCTCTTCGTGACGGGGTCGTGGTGGCAGCCTTCGCGGTCGCCGGAGTGGTTCAGCGGGAACAATACTTCGGAAGTGAATTTGCCGCCCTCTTCCAGCACCTGGTTGATGATGTCGGCGTCGACGTCGGCGTACGACGGCATTTGCTTCAGTTCTTCTTCCACTTGCAGGAACTCGTGCAGGACGAATTGCATATCCCGGATTGGCGCGACGTATTGACCCATAATTTTCTCCTGAAGGCGTTTAGCTAAAGTGTTTTACTTGTGAACTGCTTGTTCGTTGCTGCGGATAATTCCTGGACTGCTTATTCCTTGCTGACTGCGGCCGGATTCTGGTACGACGCCAGCAGGCGCACAAAGCCTGCCTGCGCCCGTTCGATGCTGCCGGGCACGCGCAGGAAGCGCGCATCATGATGCAGGGCCAGGATCAGGCCATACATCTCGTACACCAGCTGCTGCGCGTCCGTGTCCGCCTTCAGGTCGCCCGTGGCGATCGATTGCTCGACACAGCGCAGCAGCGCGCCCTGCCAGGCCCGCACCATGGCCACCAGGGCCTCGCGGATGGGACCGGGACGGTCGTCATACTCGACGGCGCCGCTGATATAGATGCAGCCGGAAGCGATTTCCACGCTGACCCGCTTGACCCAGCGCGCAAACATCGATTGCAGACGCTGGATGCCGCGCGGTTCTTTCATGCTGGGGAAAAAGACTTCTTGCTCGAAACGGTAGTGGTAGAGCTTCAGCACTTCCATCTGCAAGTCTTCGCGCGAACCAAAGTGGGCAAACACGCCCGACTTGCTCATGTTCATTTTGTCCGCAAGCAGCCCAATGGTCAGGCCTTCCAGGCCGTCACGGCTGGACAGGTCCAGCGCCACGTCGAGGATGGCGGCACGGGTCAGTTCGCCCTTGCGCATGAATTTGACTGAAGTATTCAAGAGGTCCGTTCTAAAAGTGATGTTGCCGATCTGGCGGACTGGAACGCGGGGTAAAAAAAGCACGCTCCAAAAAAATCCGAACGCTCGTACTATTATCCACTACCACGTAAAAGTCAAACGGGAACTTTAGAGCCGGCGTTCTATTGGTGCGGTGCAGCATTTTTAGGCCAAGTGTTTATGGCAATGTCAGGCAGGCAAAAGCGGTGGACGCCCTTGCCTTACAGCAACAAGCGCACCTCAGGACAGGTCGCCCGCCTTGCTCAGTTGACGGCGGTCGCGCTTGGTCGGACGCCCCTTGATGGTGCTGCCCGGCTCGCGGAACAGCTTGCGTTCCTGCGCCAGCTGCTCGCGGCGGGCGACGCTGGCCGGCGTTTCGCCATACAGCAGGCGCGCCACGGGAGCCGCGCCGCGCTTGTCGGACAGGCCCAGCACGGCCACTTCCCACGTCTCCGCGCCATTGTCGATGGCCAGCTCGTCGCCCACGCGCACGCTGCGCGCCGGTTTCACGCGCTCGCCGCCCACTTTGACCTTGCCCGTGTCGACGGCCTCGCTGGCCAGCGAGCGCGTCTTGAAGAAGCGCGCCGCCCACAGCCACTTGTCCAGCCTGACCGTTGTCATTTCATTCATGCGTACTTGCCTACTGAAAAAATGCGCATCACCAGCCGGTACACGAGGAAGGCGGCCTCATAGCCGATGCGACGGAAACGGCCAATGTGCTTGAAATCATCCTGGTGGATCACGATGCCGTCGGCGATGCCCTGTTCTATATGCTGGCGCAGGCTTTGCGCAAACGCAACGTCCTTGATCACCACGTTGGCTTCCTGGTTCAGGAACAGGCTCAGCGCGTCAATATTGCTGGACCCCACCGTAGCCCAGTCATCGTCGACGACGGCCACCTTGGCGTGCAGCTGCGTCTTGCGGTACTCGACGATCTTTACGCCGGCGGCCAGCAGTTTCGGATAAAACGAGTGCGCCACGGCATCCTGCATGCGGAACTCGCCCACGCCGATCAGGAGCACCACGTCAACGCCCCGCTGGGCCGCCTGGGCCAGGGCCTGGCGCAGCTTGTGCCCGGGCGCGAAATACGGGTTGGCCAGCATCACGCTCTTGCGCGCCTGGCCCAGCGCCTGCAGGTAGGCGCGCTGGATGGTGCGGCGGTTGCGCAGGTTGTCGCGCACGACAAAGCCGGCCACGACGGGGTTCTTCGCCAGTTCCTTGCTGACCACGCGCATCTTGCGATACAGCTTGATACGCCGCACCAGGTTCATCTTGCCCAGGCGCGCCCACTGCGCCTGCGCTTCCTCATGGATGGCGTCCACCAGCGGGCCCCGCACCTGCACGGCGAAATCCCAGCGCGGCGCTTCCAGGCTGATGCTGTGGTCGTAGTCGCAAAACATGTCGTCGTTGATGTTGATGCCGCCCACCAGGGCCACTTCGAAGTCGACGACGCAGATCTTGCGGTGCGTGCGCGTGATGCCGCGCCGGAACCACGGGTTGAAGATGCGGTGATGCACGCCGGCCGCTTCCAGCTGCGCGTGCATGGCATTGACGCGGCGGTTGCCGGTGCCGAACCAGTCCGTGATCATGCACACCAGCACGCCGCGCGCGGCCGCGCGCTTGAGCGCGTCGAGCACCAGGGTGCCCGTGGCGTCGTCAGCGAAGATATAGGTTTCGAAATAGACTTCCGTGCGCGCGCCGTCGATGGCCGCGATCAAGGCTGGGAAGTAATCAGTGCCGCAATACAGCAGCTGGATGTCGTTGTGGGCGGTGAAATTGACTGATCGCATGCCGGCAGTCTACGCGAGTTTCAAAGCGGCAACGATCGGCGCGTGGTCCGACAGTTTCGCCCACAGGGTGCCATGCATCACTTGTGCGCCTTCCACATGGAAACCGCGCACATAGATGCGGTCCAGGCGGAACCACGGCAAGGCGGCGGGAAAGGTGCGCGCCGGCACGGGCACGGGTGTTTTCGTCTGGCGCCGCGCCAGGGTGCGCACGAGGTCGCCCAGGGCCGAGTTCGACGCGCGCTGGTCGAATACTTCCACCACGCCGAGCGCATTGCGCAGCTTGTCGCTGAGCGTGTTGCGCCAGTCGTTGAAATCGCCGGCGATGATGACGGGTTCGCCGTTCGGCGCCGATTCCATTACGGCGTCGATCAGCGCCTGCGTCTGCCGTCCCCGCCCCGATTCGAACAGGCCCAGGTGGACCACGTAGCAGTGCACGTCCGCCTGCGGCGTGTTGAGCACGCAATGCAGGATGCCACGCTGCTCGTAGGCATGGTCGGAGACGTCGTGGTTGGTTTGCGAGGCGATGGGAAATTTGCTGAGCAAGGCGTTGCCATGGTGACCATGGTCATACACGGCATTCATGCCATACGCGGAATGGTGTTCCGCGCCGGCAAAGAATTCATGCTGCGACGCTTCCGGCCAATGCTTGTGGCCGTTTTTCTCGGCACCATAGCGGGCCGCATTGCGGTCATGCTTGCCCTGCACTTCTTGCAGGAAGACAACATCGGCATGGAACAGGGCAATCGCCTGTTTTAAAGCATGCACGCGGGGCAGGCCTCGCACGGAGGAGACACCCTTGTGTATATTATAAGTTGCTACGCGGATTTTCATGCATTGATTCTACTCCCAGACGTCCCCCGCGCGGCGCCCCGGTAGGTGCGCGTTCGCACCTAAACGCACACAATCACGCCAGCATGCGGCCCACGCCCGCCGTCACGCTCACGCACAAGGCCGTAATACCGGCCGCCCAGACGATCTTGACCAGCAATGGTGCGCCGCGCCAGGCCACCGTGCGCTTGCCCTTGGCAAAGGCGCCCGGATGCAGCAGCCAGCCGATCGCCATCAGCGGCATGCCGATGGGCGGCGTGCGGCCGGGCACGGTGGAGCTGAACAACAGGAAAATAAAGCACAGGCAAAAAACGATGCCCAGGGTGCCCAGCAGTTTTTGCTGCGCAGTCAGATATAACCAGTTCAACATGGAATGCTTTCTAGGGAAATTAGGTGGGGCGCGCCAGGCCCGTCATGGCCGGCAATTGCAGGATCGCTTCCGCGTTGGAGGAAGAAAAACAGCGGTCGGCCGCCGCCAGATACGGCAGCCATGCATACTGCAGGTGCTCGCGCGGGCTCAGGGTGATGGTGATGTCGCGCGGCACTTGCACGCTGAACACATGTTCCGTGTTGCGCGTCACGCCGGGCGCATAGCGGTGGCGCCAGATCGGGTAAATCTCATACACATTCGACAAGTTCCAGTCGCGCAGCACGATGTCGTGTCCATCGGCGACGATGCCGGTTTCCTCGGCCAGTTCGCGCGCGGCCGTCTGCAGCAGCGGTTCGTCGACGGCGTCGACGGAACCGGTCACCGATTGCCAGAAACCGGGCTGGCCAGCGCGCTCGATCAGCAAGACCTCAAGATCAGCCGTATGAATGACGACCAGCACGGAAACGGGAATTTTATGAGTCATATCAACAATGAAAAAGGCGCCACGACAGCGCCTTTTTTTGCATAGCGGATCAAACAGCGGCCGCCGGGGCAGCCGCATGCTTCATTACACTACTTTAGGCTCGGCGCCGCGCAAACGGATGTGCAGTTCGCGCAGTTGCTTCTCGTCCACTTCCGACGGCGCTTGTGTCAGCAGACACTGGGCGCGCTGGGTTTTCGGGAAGGCGATCACGTCGCGGATCGAATCGGAACCCGTCATCATGGTCACGATACGGTCCAGGCCGAATGCCAGGCCGCCATGCGGCGGCGCGCCGTATTGCAGGGCGTCGAGCAGGAAGCCGAACTTCAGCTGCGCTTCTTCCGCGTCGATCTTCAGTGCGCGGAAGACCTTGCTTTGCACTTCTTCGCGGTGGATACGGATCGAGCCGCCACCCAGTTCCCAGCCGTTCAGGACCATGTCGTAGGCCTTGGCGATGCAAGCGCCTGGATTGCTTTCCAGCATGTCTTCATGGCCGTCTTTCGGCGCCGTGAACGGATGGTGGGTCGCCGTCCAGCGGTCCGCTTCTTCGTCGTGCTCGAACATCGGGAAGTCGACCACCCACAATGGCTTCCACACGTCCTCGAACAGGCCGGCTTTCTTGCCGAAATCGCTGTGGCCGATCTTCACGCGCAGCGCGCCGATGGCGTCGTTGACGACCTTGGCCTTGTCGGCGCCGAAGAAGATCAGGTCGCCGTCTTGCGCGTTGGTCAGTTCGATGATCTGCGCCAATGCCGCGTCGTGCAGGTTCTTCACGATAGGCGATTGCAGGCCGTCGCGGCCCTTGGCTTTTTCATTGACCTTGATGTAGGCCAGGCCCTTGGCGCCGTAAATGGCGACAAATTGCGTGTAAGCATCGATTTCCGAGCGTGGCATGGCGCCGCCGCCTGGTACCAGCAAGCCGACGACGCGGCCGTTCGGCATGTTGGCCGCACCGGAGAAGACCTTGAAATCGACGTCTTTCATGACTTCGGTCAAGTCCGTGAAGGCCAGCTTGACGCGCATGTCCGGCTTGTCGGAGCCGTACAGGCCCATGGCCGTCGCGAAGTCCATGACCGGGAACGGGTTCGGCAGGTCGATGTTCAGCGTGTTCTTGAAGACGACGCGTATCATGTCTTCGAACAGGTCGCGGATTTCCTGTTCCGTCAGGAACGAGGTTTCGCAGTCGATCTGCGTGAATTCAGGCTGGCGGTCAGCGCGCAAGTCTTCGTCGCGGAAGCACTTGGTGATCTGGTAGTAACGGTCGAAGTTAGCAACCATCAACAGTTGCTTGAACAACTGTGGCGATTGTGGCAAGGCGAAGAAGTTGCCCGCGTTCACGCGCGACGGCACCAGATAATCGCGCGCGCCTTCCGGCGTCGACTTGGTCAGCATCGGCGTTTCGATGTCGATGAAGCCCAGCGCGTCGAGGTACTTGCGCACTTCCATCGTCACCTTGTAGCGCAGGCGCAGGTTGTTCTGCATTTGCGGGCGGCGCAGGTCCAGCACGCGGTGCGTCAGACGCGTCGTTTCCGACAGGTTGTCGTCATCGAGCTGGAACGGCACGGGCACGGACGGGTTCAGCACTTCCAGCTCCGAGCAGACCACTTCGATCTTGCCCGACTTCAGGTTGTTGTTGATCGTGCCTTCGATACGGTTGGTCACGACACCCGTCACGCGCAGGCAGAATTCATTGCGCACGGCTTCGGCGACCTTGAACATTTCCGCTTGTTCCGGGTTGCAGACGATTTGCACCAGGCCTTCGCGGTCGCGCAAGTCGATGAAGATCAGGCTGCCGTGGTCGCGGCGGCGATGTACCCAGCCGCACAGGCTGACGGTTTGTCCCAGCATGGCTTCGGTAACGAGGCCGCAGTATTCAGTACGCATAGACATAAAATTCTCAGTTCAGGTTAGTGAGTGTTCAATCCGGCCACGTCCCGCGCGGGACGCCTGCCTTTATTCTTTGGCTGCCGGGGCCGGTACAGCAACAACTTCCGCAGGCGCCACCACGCCCATCGAGACGATATATTTGAGCGCCGCGTCGACGCTCATGTCGAGTTCGACGACATCGCTGCGCTTCATCATCAGGAAAAAGCCTGACGTCGGATTCGGCGTCGTCGGCACGTACACGCTGACAAAGTCGCCCACCAGGTGGTTCGCCGCATCGCCGCCCGGCACGCCGGTCAGGAAAGCGATGGTCCAGGAGTTCTGGTGCGGATACGGCACCAGCACGGCCTTGCGAAAGGCATTGCCCGACGGGGAAAACAGGGTGTCCGATACTTGCTTGACGCTCGAATACAGGGAATTGACGATGGGTATGCGTTGCAGCAATTTTTCCCACAGTTTCACCACGTAATTGCCGACCAGGTTATTCGTCAGCAAGCCCGTGAAGAACACGATCAGTACCGTCAATACCGTGCCCAGGCCGGGAATGGTGCTCAGCGGGGGAACTTGGTGGCCGAACCAGACGCTGGGCTTCGTACTGCCGGGCACCAGCAGCAGCGACTGGTCCATCGTGCTGATGACCAGATTCAGGACCCAGGCCGTAATGGCCAGCGGTACCAAAATCAGTAATCCGGTAATAAAGTATTTACGCATCGGTTTCTCGGTAAGGGATCGTCTCGGCGGCGCTTTTCAGTCCGCTTTCGGCGCAGCGGCGGCGGCCGCCGGCGCAGGTGCAGCAACGGGCGCGCTCTCGGCAGCAGGAGCCGGCTTGGTGCTGTCGGCCGGGCCCGTCGGAATAGCCGTGGTGGGCGCCGTGCCGCCGCGGAAATCGGTCGCGTACCAGCCTGTGCCCTTCAATTGGAAACCGGCAGCCGTCAATTGTTTCTTGAAACTGGGCTTGCCGCACGACAGGCACACCGTCAGCACTGGATCGGAGATCTTTTGCAAGACATCCTTGGCAAAACCACACTCGTCACAACGGTAAGCGTAAATCGGCATCTCTACTCCGAGAAAATCATCAAAACCCTGAATTATAAAGCTTTTCCGCCATTCCCAGCGGAAAATGCCCGGCCGCGGCCTTTGCCGCCTCAGTCCGCCCGGCACCGCCAGCTCATCCAGCGCTCCCGGCCCGCAAAGACGGCGATGGAATCGCTGACGGCTTCATCGGCCAGGCAATCGAAATGCGGCGCCAGCAAGGCGTTTAGTTGCTCACGAGAAATTCCGAACGGCGGTCCCTTGGCATTGTCGTCAAAGAAAAAGTAACCGGCCAGCATGGCGCCCGGCGCCAGCAGCTGCGCCCAGCGGGCCGCCACCTGGGGCCACATGGCGCGCGGCATGGCGCACAAAAAGGCCCGCTCATAGATCAGGTCCAGCGGCGCGTCCGGCTGCCAGGCAAAGAAATCGGCCTCCTCCACCTGCCCTGCCCGTTCGGCCAGTTGCCCGCGCGCGGCGGCCACGGCAGCCGGCGAAAAGTCGATGGCCGTGGCATCCCAGCCGTGATCCAGCATGAAAGCGAGCTCATAGGCGGAACCGCAGCCGGGAATCAGGCAGCGCAGCGGCGCCGGGCTGCCTGCCACGAAGCTGCGCAGCCGCGCGGGCACGCCGCCCTGGTCCCAGGGCGTGAATTGCTTTTCGAAGCGCTCGTCCCAGAAGGCGGGAGACAGCGGATCGCGGTTATGGAAGTCAGTCATCACTTACGTCCTCAGCCTTTAAAACGGCAATTGATGCCAGCGCATGTACACTTGCAAGCCCAGCGCGCCCAGCGCAAAGGCGCCCACGAAGTACACGATAAAGCTCAGCAAGCGGTTTGTCTGGCGTTGCTCTGCGAGCAAGGTTTTCATCAGTTCCACATCGTTTTCACGCGGTTCGCCATGCACGGTCAAGGCCTGGTGCAGCAAGCGCGGCAGTTGTGGGAAGATGTGCGCATAGCGGGGCGCCTCGGCGCGCAGGCGCTCCATGAAGCCTTGCGGACCCACCTGGTTGCTCATCCATTTTTCCAGATACGGCTTGGCCGTCTGCCACAGGTCCAGCTCCGGGTCCAGCTGGCGCCCCAGGCCTTCGATATTGAGCAGGGTCTTTTGCAGCAGCACCAGTTGCGGCTGCACTTCCACGTTGAAGCGGCGCGAGGTCTGGAACAGCCGCAGCAGAACTTGTCCGAAAGAAATATCCTTCAGCGGACGGTCGAAGATCGGCTCGCAGCAGGCGCGCACGGCCGCTTCCAGCTCGTCCACGCGCGTATCCTTGGGCGCCCAGCCCGATTCGATGTGCGCCTCGGCCACGCGCTTGTAGTCGCGGCGGAAGAAGGCGAGGAAGTTTTGCGACAGATAATCCTTGTCGTAGTCGTTCAGGGTGCCGACGATGCCGAAATCGAGCGCGATGTAGCGGCCGAACGATGCGGGCGCGATCGACACGAGAATATTACCTGGGTGCATATCCGCGTGGAAAAAACCGTCGCGGAACACTTGCGTGAAGAAAATTTCCACGCCATCGCTGGACAGCTTGCGCAAATCCACGCCGGCCGCCACCAGGCGGTCGATCTGCGACACGGGAATGCCGTACATGCGCTCCATGACGATGACGCTGCTGGAGCAATAATCCCAGTGCATTTCCGGCACCAGCAGCAAGTCCGAATTGGCGAAGTTGCGGCGCAGCTGGCTGGCGTTGGCCGCCTCGCGCATCAGGTCCAGCTCGTCGTGCAGGTATTTGTCGAACTCGCCCACGACTTCCTTCGGTTTCAAACGCTTGCTGTCGGCCCACAGGCGGCTGATCCAGCCGGCCGCGATGTGCATCAGCGCCACGTCCTCGTCGATCAGCTTTTTCATGCCTGGACGCAAGACCTTCACGGCCACTTCCTTGCCGTCCTTCAAGGTAGCAAAATGCACCTGGGCAATCGAGGCGGACGCCACCGGCTCACGCTCGAAGCGGGCAAACAGCTGATCGGGATGCGCGCCCAGCGATTTGGTGATCTGCGCGATGGCCAGGTCGGAATCAAAGGGCGGGACCCTGTCCTGCAAGCGCGCCAGTTCCTCGGCGATATCGGGCGGCATCAGATCGCGCCGCGTCGACAGCACCTGGCCGAATTTGACGAAAATCGGGCCCAGCTCTTCCAGCGCCAGGCGCAGGCGCAGGCCCCGTGGCGACGACAGGTCGCGCCAGAAAATCAGGGTGTCGATCAGCTTGGCGGTGCGGGGAACTTGCAGACCAGAAATCGCTATCTCATCCAGGCCGTACTTGATGGAAACACGGATGATTTTAAACAGGCGCAGGAATTTCAATATCATGTAGACAAATCCGGTGAGGAGGGCTGCGGCTGGGCGGCGGCGGCCGCCTTTTCCAGCCGGGCGAGGCGCTTGGCCAGGCGTTCGACGTCATCGCGCACGCGCGTCACGCCGGCGGAATAGTCGTGCAAGGTGGTGGGACGGATCAGCATGGGCTGTTCGTCCAGAAAGTATTCGGCCACGTTTTCCGCCAGCTTTTGCTGGCCCGTGCGGACAAACGCGACGGCGTCCCTGGCCCCGGCGACGAGGCGCGTGGCGAGGATGGGGCCGAGCAGCTTTTCCAGGTCGTGCTCGGCTTCCCAGCGCAAGCCCTGGCTCAATTGCGAAATCGCATTGGCAAACTCGGCATCGCCTTCAATTTTCACGTAGGAAAACGCCCGCTCGCGGTTTTGCAGGATCAGCGGCACATCGGACAATTTCACGCGGATGGTGACGCTGGCAGGCACGTCGGCCGGCGCGTTTTCCAGCAGGCCGGCGCTGTCGACGCGCATGCGCAAGGCCACGGCGCCCGCATCGATGCAGGCCAGCTTGCCGGCGTGCACGGCCAGCTGCTGGCGCGCCCATGGCTCCTGCGCCAGCAAATGGTTGATCGTCGCGATGACGGGAGTCATCAGGGAGATGTCGGAAAGTGGTGCCATCATGTGCTGCGCTTTGCGCGCCCTTAAAAAGAAAAAACCGCCCGTATGACAACGCGGGCGGTTCCGATCTTACCAGTTCAGCAGGAAATATCCCTCAAGCACCACGAATTGACCGTGGGCTTAAGCTGCTACTCAGGAAACTATTATCATCAACCCAACTGTTGAATACCTGCCAAGACCCAGCCGCTATTGCCGCTGACGGGTTTCGACATATTCCACACTTCCGCAAACGGTTCCGCCGCCGCGCCTGGCGCGGAGCGGATCATGCCCGTAAACTTCACGCTGGCCAGGTAATCGTTGACACTGGTCTCGATGCCCAGCAATTCGGCGTCGATGGTGACCACGTCCGTGAAATCGGCCTGCGCGCCCCGTTCCTGGATCTGCATGCGCAGTTCCGCATACACTTCCGGCGACGTGAATTCGCGGATATCGTTGATGTCCGCCTTGTCCCAGGCCGCTTGCAGGCGAATGAAGTTGCTTTTCGCGTGGCGCAGGAAGGCATCCTTGTCGAAGTCGGCAGGCACGCCCCATGGCGCGGCCGCAGGCGCCGGCTTGTCCAGGCCTACGCCGGACGAGACGGGCTGCAGCGGCGGCAGCGGCGGGATGCGCGAACCGATGTCGGGCACGTTGTTGACCGGTGCCGGCTGGTTGCCGCCAAAGCCCGCAAACGGCGCATTGCCGGCGCTGCTGTTACTGTCGCGCTTGCCGCGCACCATGCGGTAGATGAAGAAGGCCGCGCCGGCCAGCAAAGCCACCATCAGCAAGGTGCTGATCATGCTGGCCAGGGCGCCGCCCAGGCCGAAATGCGACAGCAAGGCGCCCAGGCCCAGGCCCAGCAGTGCGCCGCCCAATAGCCCCTTCCAGCGGCTAGGCGCCTTGGCGGCGGGTGCCGGTGCGGGCGCCGGCGCAGGCTGCGCCTGGCGTGGCGCGGCGGCCGGCGCCGGCGCTGGCGCAGGAGCGGGTGCCTGGCGGCCCACGTTCTGCGACTGGCGGCCTATCGAGCGGCCACCGCCCATCGGACGGGCCAGCGCCTCGCCCAGCATGGATACCGTGGTCGCGGCCAGCATCATGCCGACCATAAATTTCTTCAATTTCATTCCATCTCCTAAAATCACCAACGTTGATGCATTACATCTTGATGCCAGTGTGCAAAGCGGCAATGCCTGCCGTCAAATTGTAGTACTGCACGCGCTCCAGGCCCGCCGTTTCCATCATGGTCTTCAAGGTTTCCTGGTCCGGGTGCATGCGGATCGATTCGGCCAGGTAGCGGTAGCTTTCCGCGTCGCCGGCGATTTTCTGTCCGAACCACGGCAAGACCGAGAACGAATACAGGTCGTACGGCTTTTGCAGCGGCGCCGCCACCTTGGAAAACTCCAGCACCAGCAGCTTGCCGCCCGGTTTCAGCACGCGGCGCATTTCCGCCAGCGCCACATCCTTGTGCGTCATGTTGCGCAGGCCAAAGGCCACGCTGACGCGGTCAAAATAGTTATCGGGGAATGGCAGTTTCTCTGCGTCACACAACAAGGTGGGGGTGAGCAAGCCGCGATTCAAGAGGCGGTCGCGGCCCACGCGCAACATCGATTCATTGATATCGGTCAACCAGACTTCGCCCGTAGGGCCCGCCTGCTTGGCAAACGCCTTCGACAGGTCGCCCGTGCCGCCGGCGATGTCGAGCACCTTGAAGCCGGGGCGCACGCCCGCGTTGGCGATGGTAAACGTCTTCCACAGACGGTGCAGCCCGCCCGACATCAAGTCGTTCATCACGTCGTATTTGGCAGCGACGGAATGGAACACCTTGGCGACTTCGCGCACTTTGTCGTCTTCTGCAACTGTTTTGTATCCGAAATGGGTCGTATTGGTCATGGTAGGCAGTCTGTTTGAACTTGCGAGCATTATACAAGCGGCAGACGCATTTCCCCGTGACGCCGGAGAAGGTATTGCCTTTCCACTGCATTCTCTGCCAGCATTGCCGCCTGCGCATACGCCGCCAGCGCCCCGGGCCTGTCGCCCTGGCGGCGCAGCAGGTCGGCGCGGGCCGCGTGCAGATAATGCGAGTTGGCAAGGCTGGGCACGGCTTCGAGCCGCGCCAGCCACGCCAGCCCGTGTGCGGCGCCATGCGCCATGGCGCAGGCGATCACGGCATTGAGCAAGATCAAGGGCTCCGGCTTGTGCCGCAGCAAGGCACCGTACAGGGCGCTGATCTGGCGCCAGTCCGTCTGGCTGGCGATTGCCGCCCGGGCGTGCAGGGCGGCAATCGCCGCTTGCAACTGGTACGGCCCGGGCGTCCGGACGGCCATCGCCTGCTCCAGCAACGCCAGCCCTTCCGCCACCAGCTCGCCATCCCACAGGCGGCGGTCCTGCTCTTCCAGTGTCAGCAACTGGCCCTCGGGCGAGAGGCGGGCCGGGCCGCGCGACGCCTGCAGCAGCATCAGGGCCAATAGCCCCCGCACTTCCGGCTGGCCCGCTTGCAGGCTATCGAGCAGCCGCCCCAGGCGCAGCGCTTCCGCGCACAGATCCGCGCGCAGCAGGCTATCGCCGCCGCTGGCGCAATAGCCTTCACTGAAGACCAGGTAAATCACATGCAGCACCTGCGCCAGGCGCGGCTGCAATTCTTGCTCCGCTGGCAACTCGAACGGGATGCGCGCTTCGGCGATCTTGCGCTTGGCGCGCAATACGCGCTGCGACTGGGACGCTTCGGCCACGCCGAAGGCGCGCGCGATCTGGGCCGTGGACAAGCCGCACAGGGTGCGCAGGGCCAGCGCCACCTGCGCCTCGGGCGCCAGCGCGGGATGGCAGCAGATGAACAGCAGGCGCAAGCGGTCGTCCTCGATGGCGTGCGTTTCATCAACCATGGTCGCCGGCAGGCAGGACAGCACGGCGTCGGCATCGCCGACGCTCTTGCCCGCGCGGCGCACATGGTCGAGCGCCGCATGGCGCGCCACGGCACTGAGCCAGGCGGCAGGATTGTCGGGGATGCCTGCCTGCGGCCACAGTTCCAGCGCCTTGCGGCACGCCTCCTGCAGCACGTCTTCCGCCAGCCCCAGGTCGCCAAAGCGACGCATCAGGCCGGCCAGCACCCTGCCCTTTTCCTGGCGAAAGACGTATTCGACGGCCGCGATGGCGTCGCCGGCCATGCTCAAGCCGTGACGGGGCGCACTTCGATGGTGCCCAAGGACGCCGCCGGGCAACGCCCGGCCCAGGCCAGCGCCTCGTCCAGGTGGGCGCAGTCCAGCAGATAGTAGCCGCCCAGCTGCTCCTTGGTTTCCGCGAACGGCCCGTCCGTGATGACAGGCTTGCCATTGCGCACGCGCACGCTGGTGGCGCTGCCCACGGGCGCCAGCTCGGCCCCGCCGCGCAGCACGCCGGCCGCTTCCAGCGCCTGCGTGTAGCTGGCAAAGTCGGCCATCAGGCTGGCCATCTGGCCCTCTGCCATGGCGGCATAGCGCGCCTCGTCGGCGTAGATCAGGATCATGTATTCCATAGTCTCTTCTCCAAAAGAAAAATGCCCGCAAGCGCGGGCATTCATACGACGAATGGATATGCGGCAATCCGACAAGCTTACCGCATTATTTTTAATTCAATGTTGATGACCGCAGCCGCCGCCATTGCCGCCGCTACCGCAGCCGCCGCCGGACGATTGCTTGACCGTCATGTCGGCCTTGGCGTCGCGGCCGCTGTCACCGGGGTAGCCGGCAGCCGCCAGCTGGTCCAGGTAGGCTTGCCACAGGGTCGCTTGCTCCGCGCCCAGCTTGTACAGATACGCCCAGGTGTACAGGCCGGAGTTGTGGCCATCGCTGAAGGTCGGCTGCACGGCGTAGTTGCCGACAGGTTCGATGCCCGTGATGCCCACCAGGTGCTTGCCGAGTTGCAAAGTTTCCTGGCCCTTGCCATGGCCCTGCACTTCGGCCGACGGCGAGTACACGCGCAGGTATTCGAACGGCAGCGCAAATGTGCTGCCATCGTCGAATGCCACGTCGAGCACGCGCGACTGGTTGTGCACGGTCAAGCCGGTCGGTTGCGGTGTTGCTGTTTTTTCAGTCATGACGATACTTTATGCGGATAAACGTTGAATGATGGCGGCGCGCAAGGCCGGCAGCAGGGCGCGGCGCGCGGCCAGCACCTCGGGCGCCGTTTCGCGCTGCACCACGGCCCAGCTTGGATTGGGGAAATGCGCATCGTCGCGGTAGCGGGGAATCACGTGCCAGTGCACATGCGGCGTCATGTTGCCGAAACTGGCCACGTTGACCTTTTCCGGCTGCATTACTTCGCGCACGGCCAGCTCGACTTGCCACACGACTTCCATCACGTAATTGCGCTCGCCCGGCGTCAAATCCGTCATTTCCTTCACATGTTTGTTCCAGATCACGCGGCAAAAACCGGGGTAGCTTGGGTCGTCGACGGCCACCACGGACAGGCGCTCGCTGCGCCACAGCAAGGATTCACAACCCTGCTTGTTGGCGTAGCCGTCCAGCAAGCTGCACAGATCGCAGGTGGAACTCACACCAGCACCCGTTCGATGCCGCCGTCATTGGCGCGTTTCACGTAATCCGGCATCCAGTTCTCTCCCAGCAAGTGTTTGGCGATCTCGACGACGATGTAATCGGCCGTCGTGCCCGAATCGTCATTGTAGCGCGACAAGCCTTGCAGGCACGACGGGCAGCTGGTGAGGATTTTGACGTCGCCCGTGAAACCGTCGCCGCGCAGCTTGTCGGCGCCCTTGACCATCTCTTCTTCCTTGCGGAAACGCACTTGCGTGGAAATGTCGGGGCGCGTGACGGCCAGCGAGCCCGATTCGCCGCAGCAACGATCATTCTTCTCGATCTTCACGTTGTCTACCGTGCTGATCAGGGAATTGATGGTCTTGCCCGATTCCTGCAGCTTCATCGGATTGTGGCAAGGCTCGTGGTACATATAACGCGTGCCATTGACGCCTTCCAGCTTGACCTGTTTTTCCAGCAGGTATTCATGGATATCCATGATGCGGCAGCCGGGGAAAATCTTTTCAAACTGATACGTTGCCAGCTGGTCGTAGCAGGTGCCGCAGGACACCAGCACTGTCTTGATGTCCAGGTAATTGAGCGTGTTGGCCATGCGGTGGAACAGGACGCGGTTGTCCGTCATCATCTTCTCGGCCTTGTCGAACTCGCCCGCGCCCCGCTGCGGATAACCGCAGCACAGGTAGCCAGGCGGCAAGACCGTCTGCACGCCCACTTCCCACAGCATCGCCTGCGTCGCCAGGCCCACTTGCGAGAACAGGCGCTCCGAACCGCAGCCGGGGAAGTAGAACACGGCTTCCGTATCGGCCGTCGTCGTCTTCGGATTGCGGATGATCGGGATGACCTTGTCGTCTTCGATATCGAGCAGCGCGCGCGCCGATTTCTTCGGCAGGTTGCCCGGCATCTTCTTGTTGATGAAATGGATCACCTGCGCCTTGACGGGCGGCTTGCCCGTCGATGGCGGCGGCGCCTTGGTTTGCTTTTTCGCAAACTTCTTCAACAGATCGTGGCCCAGGCGCTGCGCCTTGTAACCCCAGCCGATCATGACCTTGCGCGTGGCGTTGATGGTCACGGGATCGGTGGCGTTGAGGAACATCATCGTTGCCTTGGTGCCCGGATTAAAGCTCTTCTTGTCCATCTTGCGCAACAAATTGCGCATGTTCATCGACACGTCGCCGAAGTCGATGTTCACGGGGCAAGGCGTCACGCATTTATGGCACACCGTGCAGTGGTCCGCCACGTCCTCGAACTCTTCCCAATGCTTGATGGAAATACCGCGACGCGTCTGTTCTTCGTACAAAAAGGCTTCGATCAGGGACGAGGTCGCCAAAATCTTGTCGCGCGGCGAGTACAGCAAGTTGGCGCGCGGCACGTGGGTCGAGCACACGGGTTTGCACTTGCCGCAGCGCAAGCAATCCTTGACGCTGTCGGCGATGGCGCCGATATCGCTTTGCTGCATGATCAGCGATTCGTGGCCCATCAGGCCGAACGATGGCGTGTAGGCATTGCGCAAGTCCGCGCCCATGCCCGGCAGGTTCAGCAGTTTGCCCTTGTTGAAACGGCCTTCCGGATCGATGCGCTGCTTGTAGCTGCGGAAGTCGCCGATTTCTTCTTCCGTCAGGAACTCCAGCTTGGTGATGCCGATACCGTGCTCGCCGGAAATCACGCCGTTCAGCGAGCGGGCCAGGATCATGATGCGGCCCACGGCCTGGTGGGCGTCCTGCAGCATTTCGTAATTGTCCGAGTTGACGGGCAAGTTCGTGTGCACGTTGCCGTCGCCCGCATGCATGTGCAGCGCGACAAACACGCGGCTACGCAGGATGCGCGCGTGGATGGCCGTGGCCTCGTCGAGGATCAGCTTGAAGGCGGCGCCATTGAAGATCTGGCGCAGCTGGGCGCGAATTTCTTGCTTCCAGGTAATGCGCACCGTGCGGTCCTGCACCACGTCGAACAGGGTGGCGCCCGGCTGCGTTTCCAGGCGCGCATCGAAGACGGGCAGCAGGCGCTCCATGCCCAGCTTGGCCAACTCGCCCTTCACGTCCGCCAGCGGACGGTCCAGCTGGGCCAGCAGATACGTCCAGCGGCGCGTCACTTGCGCCAGCAACTGCTGCGCCTGCTCGGCGCGGTCGCCCAGCATTTCCGCATCGTCGACGCGGTCGTCGGAAGCGTCGTCGCTCTTGCCTACTGGCAAGTTGCCCCTGGCAAAGAACTCGCTCAAGGCGTCCGCCAGTTGCAGTTTATTCTTGATCGACAGCTCGATATTGATGCGTTCGATGCCATCCGTGTATTCGCCCATGCGGTTGAGCGGGATCACGACGTCTTCATTGATCTTGAACGCATTGGTGTGCTTGGCAATGGCGGCCGTGCGGGCGCGGTCAAGCCAGAATTTTTTGCGCGCTTCGGGGCTGACGGCCACAAAACCTTCGCCCACGCGGGTGTTGGCGATGCGCACCACTTCCGACGCCGCTTGCGCAACGGCGTTCTCGTCGTCGCCGACGATGTCGCCAAACAGGGCCATCTTCGGCAGCACGCCCCGCTTCGACTTGGTGGCGTAGCCGACGGCGCGCAGGTAGCGCTCGTCCAGGTGTTCCAGGCCCGCCAGGCGGATCGTCGCGTATTGCTCGCCCTTGGCCGGCAAGCCGTCCAGGTAATCCTTGATTTCCACGATCGACGGGATCGCGTCGCGCGCCTGGCCAAAGAATTCCAGGCAGACGGTGCGGGCGAACTTCGGCATCTTGTGCAAGATCCAGCGCGCCGACGTGATCAGGCCGTCGCAGCCTTCTTTCTGGATGCCCGGCAAGCCGGCGAGGAATTTATCGGTGACGTCCTTGCCCAGGCCCTCCTTGCGGAACTTGCGGCCGGGAATTTCCAGGATTTCCGTCTTGAACGGCGCGTTCGGTTTCGTTGCGTCGCGCGTGCTCGGGTGGCGCCATTCCAGCTGGAAACGTGCCAGTGCGATATCGTGGATCTTGCCCAGGTTATGGTCGAGCCGCGTGACCTCGAGCCAGTCGCCGTTCGGGTCGACCATGCGCCACGACGCCAGGTTGTCGAGCGCCGTGCCCCACAGCACGGCTTTCTTGCCGCCCGCATTCATGGCGACGTTGCCGCCGATGCAAGACGCGTGCGCGGACGTCGGGTCGACGGCAAACACGAAACCGGCCCTTTCCGCCGCTTCCGAGACCTTGTTCGTGATCACGCCGGCGCCCGAATGGATGGTCGCGTATTCGTGCGTGAGGCCCGGCAGGACCGTCATTTCCACGGCGCCCAGGGTAATGAGCTTTTCCGTGTTGATGACGGCCGACATCGGCGTCAAAGGAATCGCGCCGCCCGTGTAGCCGGTGCCGCCGCCGCGCGGGATGATGGTCAGCCCCAGCTCGATGCAGCCTTTCACCAGGCCGGCCATTTCCTCTTCCGTGTCGGGCGTGAGCACGACGAACGGGTATTCCACGCGCCAGTCGGTGGCGTCCGTCACGTGCGAGACGCGCGTCATGCCGTCGAAGCGCACGTTGTGCTTTTCCGTGTAGCGGCCCAGCACCTTGACCGTGCGCTTGCGCAAATCGTAGGTCTTGCGGAATTCGTCGCCAAAGTCGGCCACGGCCTTGCTGGCCGCTTTGAGCAGCAATTCCACATTTCTGCTGCGCGCCTGCGCCACTTCCGGCGCTTCGCCGGCCGCCAGCGCGTCGCCGCCGGCCGCATCGATACTCAAGCGGCGCTTGTCGACTTCGGCCAGGCGGTGATGCAGGGCGTCGATCAAGCCCTGGCGGCGCTTCGGGTTGTCGAGCAGGTCATCCTGCAGATACGGGTTGCGGCGCACGACCCAGATGTCGCCCAGCACCTCGTACAGCATGCGGGCGGAGCGGCCCGTCTGGCGGGCGCCGCGCAGCTCGTCGAGCAGGCGCCAGGAGTCCTCCCCCAACAGGCGTATGACGATCTCGCGATCGGAAAACGACGTGTAGTTATACGGGATTTCGCGCAGGCGGCTTGCTGCGGGACCATTCGGCGTTTCTGCCAGTAAAGCTTGGATTTGTGCGGGAGCGTTCATGGAGTATGGTGACGATGTGGACTGGACCCTAAAGAGCCATTTTATCTTATTGCGCCGCACCATGCGGGAACAGCCTTATGCCGCCCAAGGTTTAAGCGGGGTCATCTCTGCCATAGCAAATATGGCCCACTCGCATTTTTCATGAATAAAAAATCAGCGCACCTGCATTTTTTACATAAAAATGCCAAGAATCGGACTCTACTGCAAACTATCGGCCTGCCTGAAAATGCAGCAAACAGGCGTTGCACCAGCCCCATTCAAGCCAGCATCTGGCCGATCCGGTGCCAGAAACCGTCGGGCACGTACAGCAGCAGGGTCGTCATGGTCAGATAGCGTGCGCACTTGCCGACGGCCATGTAGGCCACGCTGGGCCAGAACGGCAGCTTGAGCCAGCCGGCCAAGGTGCACAGGGGGTCGCCGACGATGGGCAGCCAGGCCAGCAGCATGGTCTTGGCGCCATAGCGGGCCAGCCAGCGGAACCAGCGCGTGTCGCGCTCCCTGGCGAAGGCCTGCTTGGCGCGGTAGCCCATCCAGTAGTCGACGATGCCGCCCAGGGTATTGCCCAGGGTGGCGACGCCGATGGCGGCCCAGAACAGGGCGGGATTGGCCTTGATGACGGCAAACACGGCCGGCTCCGAGCCGAGCGGCAAGAGGGTGGCGGAAATAAAGCTGATCAGAAAGACCGATGTCAGCCCGACTTCCGGCGCTGCGATCAGCTGCAGCAGCCAGGCGATTGCGGATTCGATCATTGAACACTTCGCGATGCGGTAAGGCTCTCCATTATAATGAAGAGCAGCCTGGGCGCCACACACATCGCGCCAACCGGCAGGGGCCCACCGGCCCATAGTTCCACAGAGCATTATTGTTGCCTGGCTATCCGCCCTGCGCAGCCGCTATCGACCGACACGCTCCAGACCCTTTCTGGCCCAGAATCACTTGCTTGCAGACTATGAACATCGACTACCTCAAGAAAATCCTGACCGCCCGCGTCTATGACGTCGCCACCGAAACGCCGCTGGAACTGGCCCCGGCCCTGTCGCAGCGCCTGAACAACCAGATTTATTTCAAGCGCGAAGACATGCAAAGCGTGTTCAGCTTCAAGATTCGTGGCGCCTACAACAAGATGTCCAAGCTCAGCGAAGCGGAACGCAAGCGCGGCGTGATTTGCGCCTCGGCCGGCAACCACGCCCAGGGCGTGGCCCTGTCGGCCGCCCGCATGGGTTGCCGCGCCGTCATCGTCATGCCGACCACCACGCCGCTGGTGAAGGTCGAGGCCGTCAAGGGGCGCGGCGGCGTGAACGTGGAAGTGGTGCTGCACGGCGAGTCCTACACGGATGCCTACAATCACGCGCTGACCCTGGAAAAGGAACAGAAGCTGACCTTCGTGCACCCGTTCGATGACCCGGACGTGATCGCCGGCCAGGGCACGATAGGCATGGAAATCCTGCGCCAGCACGCCGGCCCCATCCACGCCATCTTCGCCCCCATCGGCGGCGGCGGCCTGATCGCCGGCATCGCCGCCTACGTAAAGCAGATCCGTCCCGACATCAAGATCATCGGCGTGCAAAGCGTCGATTCGAACGCCATGGCCCGCTCGCTGAAGGCGGGCGAGCGCGTGACCCTGAACGACGTGGGCCTGTTTGCCGACGGCACGGCCGTGCGCCTGGCCGGCGAGGAAACCTTCCGCCTGGTGCAGGCGTATGTCGATGAAATCATCACGGTCGACACGGACGCCATCTGCGCCGCCATCAAGGATGTGTTTACGGATACGCGCTCCATCCTGGAGCCGTCCGGCGCGCTGGCCATCGCCGGCGCCAAGGCCTATGTGGAGCGGGCCAGCCTGACCAGGCACCCGGTCAACAATGAAACCCTGGTCACCATCGCCAGCGGCGCGAACATGAATTTCGACCGTTTGCGTTTTGTCGCGGAACGGGCCGAGCTGGGCGAATTCCGCGAAGCCGTGTTTGCCGTCACCATGCGCGAACAGCGTGGCAGCTTCAAGCGCTTCTGCTCGCTCATCGGCGCGCGCAATGTGACGGAATTCAATTACCGCATCAGCGATGAAAAAGCGGCGCACGTGTTCGTCGGCATCCAGATTGCCGACAGGCATGAATCGAGTGTGCTGGCGAAAACCTTCGAGGAACATGAATTCAAGACGCTGGACCTGACGCACGACGAGCTGGCCAAGTCGCACATCCGCCACCTGGTCGGCGGCAAGAGCCGGCTGGCGCAGGATGAGCTGCTGTACCGCTTCGAATTCCCCGAACGCCCGGGCGCGCTGATGCGCTTCCTCGACAGCATGGCGCCGAACTGGAATATTTCCTTGTGTCATTACCGCAGCCAGGGCGGCGACGTGGGCCGCATCCTGATCGGCCTGCAGGTGCCGCCCGATGAAATGGGAGAATTCGCCCGTTTCCTCGATACCCTGGGGTACCGTTACTGGGATGAGAGCAGCAATCCTGTGTATAAGCTGTTCCTGGGGTAAAAGAAGGGGGCAGTCGCTTCGCGATCGGAATACGTCCCATCGGGCCGTATTCCCCCTGAGCGTCCGAACCCAGCCGTCGCTGGTGGGTTGAAATAGGCTACCATGCGTGCTTGACCGAATTCACGCCACACGACCATGACCACCACCAACGACCTCGCCGAACAATCTCCGCTGGGCAAAAGCTCCGCCTACCGCACCGATTACGCGCCGGAACTGCTGTTTCCCATTCCGCGCCAGGGCAAGCGCGACGAGCTGGAATTGCGCGGCACCTTGCCCTTCTTCGGCCTCGACATCTGGAATGCCTATGAACTGTCGTGGCTGAACCAGCGCGGCAAGCCGCAGGTGGCCATCGCCAGGATCAGCGCGCCGGCCGATTCGCCCAACATCATCGAATCGAAATCGTTCAAGCTGTACCTGAACTCGTTCAACCAGACCAGACTGGATAGCCCGGAAGCCCTGTTGACCCTGCTCAAACAGGATTTATCGAAGGGCTTCGGCGCCCCCGTGCAGGTGGAACTGACCTTGCAGGAAGATTTTAACAAGCTGAAAATGGGTGAGTTCGACGGCGTGCTGCTCGATCGCCTGGACCTGGAAATCACGCAGTACACGCCCTCGCCGCTGCTGTTGAAGGCGGCGCTGGAGGAAGCGCCCGTGGAAGAAAAACTCGTTTCGCACCTGCTCAAATCGAATTGCCTGGTGACGGGCCAGCCCGACTGGGGCAGCGTGCAGATCGAGTACGCGGGCCCGCAGATCGACCAGGAAAGCCTGCTGCGCTATCTGATCGGTTTCCGCGAGCACAATGAATTCCACGAGCAATGCGTGGAGCGCATCTTCGTCGACATCTTGCGCCAGTGCAAACCACAGAAGCTGTCCGTGTATGCGCGCTATACGCGCCGCGGCGGACTCGACATCAATCCGTGGCGCAGCAACTACAGCACGGGAGTGATGCCGGGCAACCTGCGCAATGCACGCCAGTAACACCACGCGCAGTTGCGAAAAAGCGATGCCGACGAGCATGGTCACTGTGTTTTAAAACAACGTTGCGGTCATGCTTTGCAGCATCATCAAAGCGCCGAAAAGTCGGAAAATCGCCATTTGGCGACGGAAAAAGCGGCGCGCACCGCCTTTTTAATCACGAAATAGCCGGCGCACCCCAGTGTTGGTTTTTTGTTAAAATGAGGACGGCGCGGGGCGACGCGCACACTGCGCCCGCAGCGGGCGTATACTGTTGAGAATTGGCGTTACAGGCCGCGAAAACAGGCCTATAATTCGGCTCGCAAGCCCTCTGCGCATTGCACCATTTCATTGAGTGTCATGACTAATCTTAGCAAAATACTATCCCTCGAAAACGTCTTGCTGGACCTGGAAGTTTCCAGCAAAAAGCGCGCCTTCGAGCAAGCCGGCCTGATCTTCGAAAACAACTACGGCATTGCCCGCTCCACCGTTTCGGACAATCTGTTTGCCCGCGAACGCCTGGGTTCGACCGGCCTGGGCCACGGCGTGGCCGTGCCGCATGGCAGAGTCAAAGGCAGCAAGACCCTGAAAGCCCCGCTGGGCGCCTTCGTGCGCCTGGCCGAACCGATTCCGTTCGAGTCGCCCGACGGCAAGCCTGTCAACCTGCTGTTTTTCCTGCTGATTCCCGATCATGTCACTCAGCAACATCTGGAAATCCTGTCGGAAATCGCCGAAATGTTTTCCGACGACGCCTTCCGCACGGCGCTGGCCACGGATCCGGAACCGAAATCCGTGCATTCGCGCATCGTCAATTGGCAACCCAGTCTGCAAGCGGCGGGTTAAACTTCAGGTATTCCTCCACTCCTGAAGAAGACTGCCATGTTGCAAACGCCGCTGACGATACAACGCCTGTACGACGATAATCGTGAAAGTCTGCAACTGGGCTGGTTCGCCGGCTTCCCCGGCGGCGAACGCCTGATCTCGGGCGACGTCTCGTCGGCCGCCGACCAGGTGGGCCACCTGAACCTGATCCATCCGGGCCGCATCCAGGTCTTCGGCCACCAGGAAATCAATTACTACCAGCGCCTGAAGGTCAATACGCGCACCCATGTGATCGGCGAGCTGATCGCCGGCGGTCCGCCCGCGCTGATCATCGCGCAAGGACTGGAAACGCCGCCCGACATCCTCGCCATCTGCGACGAACAAAACATCCCCCTGTTCTCGACCCCGCTGCCGGCCGCGCAGGTGATCGACTTCCTGCGCGTCTACCTGTCGAAAAAACTGGCGCAGCGCATCATCATGCATGGCGTGTTCATGGACGTGCTGGGCGTGGGCGTGCTGATCACGGGCGATTCGGGACTGGGCAAGAGCGAACTGGGACTGGAGCTGATCTCGCGCAGCCACGGCCTGGTGGCCGACGACGCCGTCGAATTCTCGCGCATCGCGCCCAACATGATCGAAGGCCGCTGCCCGCCCCTGCTGCAAAACCTGCTGGAAGTGCGGGGCCTGGGTTTGCTCGATATCAAGGCCATCTTTGGCGAAACGGCCGTGCGCCGCAAGATGCGCCTGAAACTGATCGTCCACCTGGTGCGCCGCAACGCGCTGGAAGAGGAAGTCGAGCGCCTGCCCTTCCTGTTCCCCACGGAAGACGTGCTGGGATTGCCTGTGCGCAAAGTCGTCATCCCCGTCGCCGCCGGCCGCAACATCGCCGTGCTGCTGGAAGCGGCCGTGCGCAATACGATTTTGCAGCTGCGCGGCATCGATACCCTGCAGGAATTCATGGAGCGGCAACGCCTCGCCATGAGTGGCGATTAATGCTGCCAAGGAGTCCGCCCTTGCAAGGGCGAACCGTTGCGCAGGCACGCAGCTGTGCTGCGTGAATTCCCTGCTGCACCAACGCCTCGCCATGAGTGGCGATTAATGCTGCCAAGGAGTCCGCCCTTGCAAGGGCGAACCGTTGCGCAGGCACGCAG